>NZ_JBFUIR010000031.1:0-57663 GCF_056401755.1 Pseudomonas sp. P4_D7
TGAGCTCTATCGGACTATCGACAGCTATCTCGTCTTGCGGCAGAACACCGACGGTCTGAGCTCTCTCGGTACCCGGTACGTGATGCACATGTATACGTACAGTTTCATCCTCGCTGACAAGCTCATACCTTATGTCGCCGCCAGCAGGACGCGCTAACGGCTCTAGGTTATAGCCAGGCGTTTTTTTTAATGACTCCAGAAGCGCCTCCTCACTACCAGCGCAAATGCTGACGGAGCGCATGTAGTACCCAACTTCCTTTTTCATGCCTAAATCCTATACTCGAAGCCAATAGCGGCGAAAAGACACTAGCATGGGAGAGCATTCAAAGCAGCCGGTTTGAGCCATAACACGAGACGATCGACAGGCCTCGCATGACAAGATAGTCAGCGAGCTGCGTCCTGCTCGGGGCATATGGCGGCGGCCGCATGCGAAAGCCAGGCGTATCTCGGTTGAGCCTGATGCGCCGACCGTTCGGTTCAGTGCAATGCGTCGGCTCCTCGATCTGGAAGCCTTGCTCGGCAGCGTAAAGCTCGGCAGCGAGCCGCACCTGCCCCCACTCAACCTCAAAAGGCACGAACGTTTCGGACAGCGTCTGATATTCGATCTTGCAGTCACGCCGAGGCCAGGCCATTGCCTGATCAGGATTGGCTTGACGTCCTTTCCACTGGCGACCGTTCATATCGGCGGCAGCGCGCAGCAGCAGTTCGACCTGCTCAGCCTCTGATTCAGGTACCCGGAACCCGTAGTAGTCTCGGTAAGCCGCCGCCACCGCGCAGCAGGCCGAACAGGACAGACGTTTGGCGCTTGAGCAGCGGCTGGCGGCCAGCGAGCAAACCCACTTCGAGAAAATGACCAATGCGCAAAATGACCAGGATCGCCTGCGCGATCGCCTTGCCACTGCTGATGTCCGGCTGTCAGTCCTCCTTGACGCAGCCGACGTTTCCAACGGCTGCAACGTGCCAGCCACCTCCTGCGCCGGCGGCGTGGATCATGCAGCCGTACGAGCCAGACTTGACCCGGCGCATGCTCAACGAATTATCGCCATCACCGACACCGGTGACCGGGGACTGATAGCGCTGCAGGCTTGCCAGGCGTACGTGAAAACGTTGGCTCAATGACGAGCAGCGTCGCTTTCTATGATGATGAAGAGCGCTTCAATCGTCGCGGATGGTAGGCGCCGCAACGCCTCAACTCGTTATACAAAGCTATCCGCGCTCGACCGCCATGCGGAATCGGCCTCACTCTGTACATCAGAACATGAGCGTCGAGCTTGCCTTGGAATGATAGTGGAAGCGAAAGCGACTACCTGCCGTCTGGACTGCTTCGGTTAAGCGTTCCCGCAACGGCGTAAACATCTGCGGGAGTTGCAAATTGCCGCATGCTAAAGTCGCGCCCTTGAACGGAACCCGGGGAGGGGCGGCCATGGCCGGCAAATTCAAAGCAGCGGAAGGCATCAGAGGCATTGCGTGCCTGATAGTGCTCGTACTTCATGCGGTAATAATCTTTTATTACGGTTATCACGGTTACTTTAACGGGATGGCCAACCTCGGGGTCTGGTTATTCTTTGTCCTGAGTGCATTTCTCTTAACGGTAAAGTTTGAGAAGGATGGGTTTTCTATAAACTCAGTATGTTCTTACCTTGTTGGCAGGTTTCTTAGGATCGTCCCGCTGTTCTCTTTTTTTGTTTTTGTCTATCTGTACTTCGGAACAGCGGATATCAACACGCTGGAAGATGCAAAAAAAGCTATCTTCATGGTTGAGGGATACCGCCACTTGTGGACGGTGCCAGTTGAATTTAAGTTCTATGCGCTGCTTCCGGTTGTTGCTTGTGCATTGATCTTAACGAAGAAGCGATACGGCTTATTCGCTTCAACATTACTTGGCGCCGCCATGATCGTTGCCCAACAGATGTTGTGGCCGTATTGGAAAATCCCAGGTCAAACTGTTGACCCGGTTTGGTATCTCTCTTGCTTCACCATGGGTGTAATGGCGGCGGTGTCGATCAGTGCTGTGGAGCGGCACGCAACAGATCGAATGGCGGACTTCGTCTTCTTTTCTGGGTTGGCATTGGTAGTTATTACTAGTCCATGGTTTCGATCGGTATTTTTTGGGATTGAACCTGATGGCTATCTTTCCAATAAAATTCTTCACTTCGGTGTCGGATGCTCACTAGTTACGATGTTCTGCATCACTGGCAAAGGGATTGCCGGGAAGATACTGACGAGTGCGCCGCTTCGCCTTATAGGCCGCTGGAGTTTTTCCATCTATCTTGGTCATTGGCTGTTGGTGATGAAGATTGCCGCTAACTATCATGAAAACTTTACTGCCTTGACGTTTTGCATCGTTCTCTCAATCTTGATGGGGGCTCTCACCTTTTATATGGTCGAGCGTCCGCTTGAGATTTTTCGTCACCGGTTCATGGCGGTCAGCGGGAAAGCAGCCGAGCAACTCAAAGTTCGGGTCTCAATAATGATGGCCAGATAAGTTCCCTTTTACTAAAAGCCCGCCCAGCGCGGGCTTTTATCTTATTCAACCATACACAAGCTTTATATCATCTTCGATACGGCGACCGAGGATCGCCGGCGCGCACTGACTTCGAATTAGGACAGGCTGCCTCAGGAATTGTCCCGCTGATTAGGGAAGGGTCTTTGAACGGATTGTCTCCGCTGAGGATCCGAATCTGGGTTCGCAACTCGGCTATGTGCTTGTCTTTCGCCATCAGTTCCCAGTTGCTCTTGGTCTCGATATCGGTAGCTCGCCGGCTGGCATCCGACGTTTCTGACCTCGAAACACTCAATTGAGAGCGGAGGGTTTCGCACTCGGCCGCCGCGGCAGCGTGCATCTCAACCAGCTTGAATATCCGCTCTCTGGACTGTTGCAGCTGAAGGTTCAGTTCCTCGAACTCATTTTCGTAGAGGGCCAACTGGTGCCGGCAAGTTTCGAGCGAAGTCGGGTTACCGAGCCAATCGTCGGTTTCTCCTATATAGAGGGGATCCACGGGGATGCCTTGTTGAATACTGTTTGCATATACAGTAATCGAGGCGATGCAAGCGGGCGAGGGTGAGGCGACGAGCTGTAGGATTTTGGATTGGTGTTTGTCGGCAGAACGCCGTAGGAGGGCAAAGCACTGTAGGAAAATACAGCGCTAAGTTGTTGATTCTTATAGGGAGTAATGGCGATTTTTTACCTTGCGATTTTAGGGTGGTTTCCCTTTTATATCAGTAGCTTACGGTAATTCCGAGGTCACCTTGACATGGTGGTGCTCTGGACAACGTCTTCGGAGCATCGCCTTATGCATAATCGGCATACTTGCCAATCAGCGTACGTGAGCCAAAAGGTGCCAGTACTACCAAATCTCGGCGCCTTTTTCCGGTCCGCAATCATTTGAAGGTATGCGGAAACATTGGGCTGCATGACAGGCTTTCGCGCTTCATTGCAGACCAGAAAACCTATCACAAGGCGCGGCCTGATTGATTTCCGCTCGGGACTTAAAATCCCCCGCTCGTAAGGGCGTGCCGGTTCGATTCCGGCTTCGGGCACCATCTTAAATCAAGGGTTTGCGGGCGAAAGCTGATGCAAGCCCTTGTTTGTTTCTGGTCCGCAATCATTTGGTTGGCATTGCTGTTTGCCCTTGCGATTCCTGATGTATGGCTCGGTCATTATCACGGTCGTACACTCAAGTTGATTCCCCGCCTGCAAAATCTCACGCTGGACTCTGCCTTGTCTGTACCTGCCTTGGCGCGCAAATCTTGCCTCTGAAACTCAGCCTTAAGCCATCCGTTCCGCTGGTCGCCGTTGGGCGCGGAGGGGAATGCATTCAGGTGGTGTGCCAGCGGTTTGATACGAGGCGGTTGTCATAGCTCGCAGTTTCATCCAAATCTCTCGATTGCCCAGCGGCTAATATCTGCAAGCTGCATGGCGTTACGAAAAGATGCCCGGACTTAGCCGGGCTTTTAGGGAAGAGTTCAGCGCGAATCCGCTTCTTTCGGAGAACGAGACGAAGTTTTTTCACTTCGTCTCCGAAGCCAGCTAAAGAACGCGTGCACCGGATGCAGGAAGGCCACAAGCACGCCGATGAGCATGATGATGAAGATGGCCACAAGCGGGATGCTTTCGTGCGAGAACATGGTGGGTTACTCCTGTAGTCACTATGTCGGAACCCGCAGCCTAGACGCATCGAACCATGTTTTCGATGAACGTATATTCATCCTTCAGCGCCTCGGTTGTGCTACAGCGAGGCTCACCAGTCAGGCGGTATCTGGAAATCAGCGAGCAACCAAAAGACCCTCCCGAGTTGGCTGGGTTATTTGAAATTTGGTTCGTAAAACATTCGCTGTATCGCCGCGCAACCGCCAGACAAAACCAGTTGCTCAATGCTGAACCCGCTTGTGAAGTGCCTGTTCGGGTATTAGCACCCGGCAAACTGTGCGTCCGCCGGGAACCCGGCGCGTTTAAGGCATCAAGACAGAGTCGACAACGTGGATCACGCCGTTTGACTGCATCACGTCTGCGATGCTGATACTTGCCTTACCACCTTTGGCGTCCACCACCCATAGCTTGCCTTCGTACAGCTTGATACTCAGCGACTCACCTTGAACGGTTTTCAGCATAACGGTGCCGCCGTTCTTTTTGGCCTCGGCCATTATTTGTGCAGATGTGTGAGTGCCGGACACAACATGGTAGGTCAGGATTTTGGTCAGATCGGCTTTGTGTTCAGGCTTTACCAGCGTGTCGACGGTGCCTGCCGGAAGCTTCGCAAACGCTTCGTTTGTCGGAGCGAAGACGGTGAATGGACCTTTGCTGTTGAGCGTATCAACCAGCCCGGCAGCCTTGACCGCCGCTACAAGTGTCGTGTGATCCTTCGAGTTGACTGCGTTCTCAACGATGGTTTTAGTGGGGTACATCGCTGCTCCTCCGACCATCACCGAGTCGGCGGCAAAGCTGAGCGTTGCAGTTACACAGAGAATGGCGAAGCAGGCTGCTGCAGCAATTTTTTTGTAAAAGGCATGCATGATGTATCTCCTTGGCTCTTGTGCCCTCCGAGTGAGGGTATTGGATCTACGAGCCAGCGATCAAAATGGATGCATCGGTTGTTGAAATGATTTTGTGAGTGCTGTCGGTGTCAGGCTTTTGTCCAGGTACTGGTGGCCGCTCATAACGGTGTGCCGGTTCGGCCACCCTGAATAGCAAAGGCCTGCATGAGTTTCCTCATGCAGGCCTTTTTTGTGCCTTGCTTACACGCACTGCTAGACGAATGCTTGCCCGCTAAAGCCGCGAGGCAAGCGCTGAAGACCGGCCATTGCAGTCAGGCGCTCGATCCACTCTGCGCGCCAGTTGGTTGCGCCGTGGGAGGTTTTGGCCTGACGGGCCATCCGGCGGGTGGCGTTGCGCTGATCCTTTCGCGCCTGTTTGTAGGCATCGGTATTGCGGCAACTGCGGCACTTCACGCGATTGAGTTCGCGGCTTGCCGACAGTTGTTTGCCTTTATGGCCGCAGGCCAGATGCCCGTCGACGTTGAAATGGATAACCATAACTGTCTCCTTTGCGACATGTATAAGTTATGACAACTCACGCACGGCAACCGTTCGCCATTTGGGCGCTGGTCAAAAAAACACCCACATGCGGGCGGGAGAGGGCGTTACTTTGCAAAGGAGTGATTTCACTGTCGTCGCGCAGATGCAGTCGTCACGTGAAAAACTGGAAAAATAGACATTACGGGCAGACACAAGCGCGGTGACTCCTGTGTCACCGCTAATGAGCAAATTCCTGACACCCTGGCCGGGTCGATGTCATCTGAACCGAGGCAGTGGCCGATCAACAGGCTTTAGCGCCGACAGCGTGTTGCGAATCAGCGGAGCATCCTTCTCGATGTCGTTCAGCCGGTCTCGGATGCGCAGGGCGGTGGGGTGTCCACCTTGGTGATCGACCCAGTCGGCGATCTCTTTGCAAGCGGCGGCGAGGCGCGCTTGTCGAGCGTCGAGCAGGGTGAGGAGGGTGGTGATGGACTCTTTTTCGGACATGGAACACCTCCGTTCTATGAAACCTGAGCTGCAGCAAAAAGCCCGCGTGTTGCGAGCCTTCTGCCGTGGGGCGCTGCTCCTTCAGCTGGTTTCAGTATAGACCCGCTTCTGATCGGCATCAGCCTGAAGACTGGCGGGCCGCTGATGGGGAACTCGCTGCGTTGAGGCGTCTGCATTCACGTCCTGCTTCACCCTCCGTGTCGTAGCCATCGCCGATGAAACCGCCAGTACGTGTGTCGCAGATGCGAAACCAGCTAGTGGCTTTCGCGGGATCATGCTGGCTGTCTTCGGCACGTCGGCCGTAAATAATGATCTTGTTGCAACGCTTCACGACGAAAATGTCTTCCATGGCGTCACCGCAGCTGATTCGTGTCAGATCAACTATAGAAGCCCTCGGCAATCGTGCAAAAAATAGGCAGGTCAGCTCGTCGGTTGCCAGCGCCAGCCTTCGGGGTGCCAGGTCAAACAATGGCTTGGGTTTAACGCCTGTAAAAACGCTTGATCGTGGGAAACCGCGACAATCGCTCCGGGAAATGCCTGCAAGGCGTGTTCGAAAGCGTGCACCGACGCCAGGTCCAGATGATTGGTCGGCTCATCCAGCAGCAGTAATTGTGCGGGCGTCTGGCGCCACAACGCCAGCGCAAGGGCTGCTTTCAAGCGTTCGCCGCCACTGAGTGAGGCGCACGGGCGGTTAACGCGTTGTGCGTCGAGTTGCAGATGAGCGAGAAAGCTGCGCAACTCACCTTCGCTCAAAAGTGTTTGCTGTGCCTGCAACTGATCGACAATCGATGTGTGCTCATCCAGCAGCTTCAGTTGTTGGTCAAGAAAGGCAAAAGGCACGTGCGTGATGCACTCGCCACTTACCGGCGCCCATTCACCTGCCAGCAATTTCAACAGCGTCGATTTGCCACAACCGTTGTGACCGCTGACAGCGATGCGCATCGGCCCTTGAATGGCGAGGTCAAGGCGGGTGGTGGGCGCATCTGCCGGTAACCATGGCAAGCACGCGTCGATCAGCGTGCACACCCGCCGATTGCTCGGCACCACGCTGCCCGGCAGATTGATCAGCACGCCGTCGGCGGGCAGGACGTTTTCGTACGCCTCGCGAACACGCTGATCCAGATCGGCCTTGCGTGCCTGGTGGCCGACTTTTACCTGCCCTATGATGTCCCGCGCAGCGGCTTTCAACGCTGCCCGCTCGAAGCCCGAAACGTTGGCACTTTGTGCGTGGCGACGGCTGCCGGCCGCGTGGCGCTGGATCGTGTCGTGCTCGCGTTGCAGCCGCGTACGTTCGCGTTGACGTTCGATACGGGCCTGATCGAGCTGTGCCTGCGCCGCCTGTTGATGGATCCTGCGTTGCTCGGTGAAATCCGAAAACCTTCCGCTGAAAACTGTTACTCCCAACGCCGTGAGTTCGACAATTCGCTGCATCTGCTCCAGAAGCTGGCGGTCGTGACTGACGATAATCAGGCCACCACGCCAGCGCTCAAGCAGGCTCATCAACCATTGCCGACCGGCGCTGTCGAGGTGATTGGTGGGCTCGTCGAGCACCAGCAATGGCGCCTGACTCAGCAGTGCGCCGATCAAAGCGATTCTGGCTTGCTGGCCACCGCTGAGGTGCTCGGTCAGATCCGACCCGGTGAGGTCGGTCAGCCCGGCCCCATCAAGCATCTGGCGCAAGCGCTCGGCCAGATCCCAGCGTTCATCGATGAGGTCGAAGTCGTGCGCAGTGGCAGCACCGCATCTTAGTCGCTCCAGTGCGCTGAGCGCCGGGGCCGTCCCCGTTACATCGGCGACGGTTTGCCCGGGTGTGGCGATGAACGTTTGTGCGACGTAATGCACGCAAACCGAGCGTGCCACGCTGCCGGTGCCGGGTTGTAACTGCCCGGCAATCAAACGTGCAAGCACGCTTTTGCCAACACCATTGCGCCCGACGATCGCAGTCGGTTGATGATCGAAAGTCAGGTTCAGGTCTTCGAACAGTGTTGCGCCATTGGCGAACTGAAAGCCCAGTTGATTCAGGGAAACGAGTGCGGGTGTACGCGAGACGTGAGTCATCGGCACCTCCAAAAAATGTCGTGAAAACTGACAAGCGCCGAGAACGGCGTGTCGCGATTACATTTTTAGAAGGCTGGATTGTTCACTGCTGCGGTCGTCCGAAGGAGGAGAGGTCGCTAGCCTAGATGACGCTCCCTTGCGGATCAAGATGCATCGGTCATCTCGCTCATTCGCTCGAGAAACATCGCCAGTGCCACTTCCTCCGCACGCAGGCCTTTGCGCACGCGCGGGCGAGGTAGTTCGGCGAGGGCGCCGAGCATGAATTTCTCCACCACGGCGGGGTGAATGTAGCATTTTCGGCACACCGCCGGGGTGTTGCCCAACTGCTTGGCGACGCCTTTGACCATCTCCACCACATGCCGCTTGGCCTCGGTCTCGGACTCCCATTGCAACTCGCGCAACACCGCCAGCGCCAAGGCACTGCCGGCCCAGGTGCGGTAATCCTTGGCGGTGAAATCGGCGCCGGTCAGGGTTTGCAGGTAGGCGTTGACGTCGGAAGAACTGACGGTGTGTCGCTCACCGTTTTCATCCAGATACTGAAACAGGTTCTGCCCGGGAATCTCCAGGCAACGCTTGATGATGCGTGCCAGACGCCGATCCTTGACGGTGATCTGGTGTTCGATGCCGCTTTTGCCGCGAAACTGGAACAGGATCGCGCTGCCGTTGACTTCGACATGTCGGCTGCGCAGGGTGGTCAGGCCGTAGGAACGGTTGTCGCGGGCGTATTGCGTATTGCCGACCCGGATCAATGTGGCGTCGAGCAGGGTGATCACCGTCGCCATGACCTTGTCACGACTGAAGCCGGGCGCGGCCAATAGCGCCTCCAGTTGCTTGCGCAGTTTCGGCAACGCGAGACCGAACTCACGCAGGCGCGAATACTTGTCGGCATCGCGCACTTCGCGCCAGCGCGCGTGATAGCGATATTGCTTGCGGCCACGGGCATCACGGCCGGTGGCTTGCAGATGACCGCGCGGATCCGGACAGATCCACACATCGGTATAGGCGGGTGGTACGGCAAGGGCATTGATGCGTTTGATTTCATCCGGATCACTGATGCGCTGGCCGGACGGCTCGAAATAGCTGAACTTGCCACGCAGCTTTTTGCGGGTGATACCGGGCTGGGTGTCGTCGACGTAATGCAGGTCGGATGGCAGGTCGGCAGTCAGCACGGTGTCGGGCATGGCAGTTTCCTTTGATGGCGCGGCGGTCTGTAAAACGATTGACCGCACGCCGTTGCCGTGGTGCCGAATGATTTAAGCGAGGACTGCGACCGCTTTGATCTGCGCCCATAAATGCTGGCCCGGATGCACGCCCAACTGGTCCCGGGAATAACGTGTAATACGCGCGAGCAGCGGAGTGCCGCCAGCATCAAGGCGAATCAACACGTGGGCGGCGTTGTCCGCCGATTGTTCGCTGACCACCGTCACCGGCAGTCGATTGAGGATGCTGCTGAATTCGCTGTTCTGCAGGCTCAGGCTGATATCCCGCGCGTGTACTTTGCAGCGCAGGGCCTGACCCGGTTCCATCGGCGCGTGCGTCACACGGATGCTCATCTCGGTGGCCGGCAATTGCAGGCTCAGCAGTTGATATTGCGCATCGTAGGCGCTGACCTGCCCTTCAATGATCACCCCGGCGTCATCGCCCATCGCCATCGGCAGGTCAAGACGTGCGAGGGTTTCGCCAATCGGGCCGCTGGCCAGCGCTTTGCCTTCGCTGAGCAAGACCAGATGATCGGCCAGTCGCGCCACTTCATCCTGGGCATGACTGACGTACAACAGCGCAATGTCCAGTTCGTCGTGCAGACGTTGCAGGTACGGCAGGATTTCACTTTTGCGCTGGCTATCGAGAGCGGCCAGCGGCTCGTCCATCAGCAGCAGTTTCGGGCTGGCCAGCAGGGCGCGGGCGATGCCGACACGCTGGCGTTCGCCTCCCGACAAATGCTGCGGATGACGCTCGAGCAAATGCTCGATGCCCAAGAGTTCGGTGGCCTGCGCCATGTCGACCCGACGCTGGGACTTGGCGATGCGCTTGAGGCCGAACTGCAAATTGGCCAGCACCGACAGATGCGGAAACAGGCTGGCTTCCTGAAATACATAGCCGAGCGCGCGTTTGTGTGGCGGGACGAAAATGCCGTTATCGCTGTCCTGCCAGACTTCATCGTTGATCTGGATGAAGCCATGTTCAGCGCGCTCAAGCCCGGCAATGCAACGCAGACAGGTGGTTTTACCCGAGCCGGAATGCCCATAAAGCGCAGTCACGCCACGGCCCGGCAAGTGCAGGTCGACATCGAGGCTGAAGTCCGTATAGACCCGTTTCAAACGCACATCGATCATCGATCAGCTCCAGCCTGCGCGGGTCTTGCGGCTGGAGTACAGCGCCAGCAACACCAGAAACGAAAACACCAGCATCGCCCCGGCCAGCCAGTGAGCCTGCGCGTATTCCATCGCTTCGACGTGGTCATAAATTTGTACGGAAACCACGCGGGTCTTGTCGGGAATGTTGCCGCCGATCATCAGCACCACGCCGAACTCACCGACGGTATGCGCGAAACCGAGTATCGCTGCGGTGATAAAACCGGGGCGCGCCAACGGCACAATCACGCTGAAAAACGTGTCCCACGGATTGGCACGCAAGGTCGCGGCCACTTCCAGGGGGCGGGTACCGATCGCTGAGAACGCGTTCTGCAACGGTTGCACCACGAACGGCATGGAATAGATCACCGATCCGATCACCAGCCCGGTGAAGCTGAACGTCAAAGTGCCCAGGCCCAGCCATTGGGTGAACTGGCCGAGAAAGCCGTGCGGGCCCATCATCAGCAACAGATAGAAACCGATCACGGTCGGAGGCAGTACGAGGGGCAGGGCGACGATCGCCCCGATCGGGCCGCGCAGCCATGAATCGGTGCGCGACAGCCACAGGGCGATCGGCGTGCCGACCACCAGCAGGATCGCGGTGGTCAGGGACGCCAGTTTCAGGGTCAGCCAGATCGCCGCGAAATCGGCGCTCGTCAGTGACATTTTAGAGCTGGTAACCGTAGGACTTGATCACCGCAGCGGCTTTCGGGCCTTTGAGGTATTCAACCAAGGCTTTGGCGGCGGCATTGTCTTTGCCTTTGTTCAGAATGACCGCATCCTGTTTGATCGGGTCGTGCATGCTCGCAGGGACGATCCATGCCGAACCGCTGCTGACTTTGCCGTCCTTGTAGATCTGCGACAGGGCGACAAAGCCCAACTCAGCGTTGCCGGTCGAGACAAACTGATAAGCCTGAGTGATGTTCTGGCCTTCAACGATCTTGGCTTTGGTGGCGTCGGTCAATTTCAGTTTTTCCAGCACTTGCGTGGCGGCCAGGCCGTATGGCGCAGCTTTCGGATTGGCGATGGACAGGTGCTGGTATTCGTTCTTTTTCAGCACTTCGCCTTTCGCATCGACATAACCTTCTTTCGCCGACCACAACGCCAGCGTGCCGATCGCGTAGGTGAAACGCGAACCTTTGACGGTCTCGCCTTCTTTTTCGAGTTTTTCCGGGGTGGTGTCGTCAGCGGAGAGGAACACTTCGAACGGCGCGCCGTTCTTGATCTGAGTGTAGAACTGGCCAGTGGCGCCATAAGCTGCGACCAGTTTGTGCCCGGTGTCTTTTTCGAAATCGGCGGCGATGGCCTGGATCGGCGCGGTGAAGTTGGCTGCCACGGCCACCTGCACTTCATCAGCCTGAACTGTGCCGACGGCGAAGACGGCGAGCAAAGAGGCCAGGCAACCAGGGGCAAGACGTGAGGCACGAATGGTCATGTAACAGCTCCGTTATTGACGAGTGCAGCGGGCAGCTATTGTTTGAAGTGGGCTGCGCCGATGCGAGGGGTGAATTCGCTATATAGCGAAATATATAGCGAAATGCCGCCAAACAGGAAGTGTTGGTTAAAACCAGCGTGAGGATGTTTGAATCTTCACGCTGTGCAGCTTCAGCGGCGAGCGAGTTTTGCCAGTGCGCCTTCGGCCAATTGTCGAGTCAGTTCAGCGCTACCGAGGTCTTTGCCCAAGGTGAATGCCTGACCGGCCCAGAGGTTGGCAAACTCTGCTTCGTTGATCGCTCGCAGCGGCATCAGCGCACCCCCGGCCAAGGGAAATGCTGGTGCCTGGGGCGAAATCGGGCCCAGTTCACGCATGACGCGGTTGAGAATGCCCCGTGCCGGCCGCCCGGTAAAAATATTGGTGATTGCCGTTTCGCTTTCCTTGGCGGTGCGCAGCGCCTTGTGGTGAGCGGCGCTGACTTTTGCTTCCGGCGTGAACAGATAGGCGGTGCCGACCTGTACCGCTGAGGCCCCCAATATAAACGCCGCCGCCATGCCGCGCGCATCAGCAATTGCCCCGGCGGCAATCACCGGTACGCTCACCGCATCGACCACCTGAGGCACCAGGGCAAACGTGCCGACCTGACTGCTCAGATCATCACTGAGAAACATGCCGCGATGGCCGCCGGCCTCGTAGCCCATGGCGATAATCGCGTCGCAGCCGTTCTGTTCCAGCCAGATCGCCTCATCGACCGTCGTGGCCGAAGAGAGAATTTTCGCCCCGGTTGCCTTGACCCGCTCGAGCAAGGATTTCTCTGGCAGACCGAAATGGAAGCTCACCACTTCAGGTCGAAACTCTTCCAGCACTTCACAGGCTGCGGCATCGAACGGCGCGCGGTTGGACACCGGCGTCGGTGCAGCGAAATCGGCGCCCAGTTCACGGTAATACGGTTCCAGTAAATGCTTCCAGTCACGTGCACGTTGCTCATCGGCTGCCGGTGGCTGATGGCAGAAGAAGTTCACGTTGAAGGGCTTGTCGGTGTGCTGGCGGATGGTTTTCAGCTCTTCGCGCAATTGCTCGATGCTCAACATCGCGGCCGGCATCGAACCCAGGCCACCGGCATTGCACACGGCGATGACCATGGACGAATTCGTCGCACCGGCCATCGGGCCCTGGATGATCGGCAATTCAATGCCGAGCAGATCAAGAAGACGGGTGTCTGGCCATTGGCTCATGAGGGCGGTTCTCCAAACGGTGTAGCGGGCAGGGGGCAAAACCGGTTTTTAGCAGCAAAACCGGATTCGGGGCCAGTTGGAAATTCAGAACAACCCGTGCAGTTTTTCAGCGTCGATGACATCCGGCGTTCTTCGGCCTCCAGGAGCGTGATGAAAATTGCTGGTACGTCGGTTGTCGCGGCAATGGCGAACTCTTTAAAAATTTCAACGAAACCACGACCGTCGAGAAAGCATAGACGCGGGTCATGGAAATGCCCGGCGAATTCGCCGATTGGCGCAAAGTCGAATGTGGCAAGGTGTTGCGATGTGCTATTTCAAGCCACGACATTCTGAAAACAGTCCAGCGAGGCAGTCATGTTTAACGCCATTGTGATCGACAAAGACGACAGCGGTTACCGCGCCAACCTGCAACAGGTCAACGAGGAGCAATTACCTGAAGGCGATGTCACCGTGGCTGTTGCGTACAGCACGCTGAACTTCAAGGATGGCCTGGCGATAACCGGCAGCAGTCCGGTGGTGCGCAAGTTTCCGATGGTGCCGGGGATCGATCTTGCGGGTACCGTGGAAGCCAGTTCACACCCCGACTATAAGGTGGGTGATCAGGTGCTGCTCAATGGCTGGGGTGTTGGCGAGAATCACTGGGGCGGTCTGGCGCAGAAGGCGCGACTCAATGGCGATTGGCTGATTCCATTGCCCAAGGCCTTTACGGCGGCGCAAGCGATGGCTGTCGGTACGGCCGGTTATACGGCGATGCTGTGCATTCTGGCGCTCGAGCGTAATGGCGTGACGCCAGAGCAGGGTGAGGTGCTGGTCACGGGGGCCAACGGCGGTGTCGGCAGTTTTGCCATCGCCCTGCTGAGCAAACTCGGCTACCGCGTCGTCGCGTCCACCGGACGGGTCTCCGAGCATGAATATCTGCAGCAGTTGGGCGCCGGCGAAATCATTGACCGTGCGACGTTGTCAGCGCCCGGCAAGCCACTGGCCAAAGAGCGTTGGGCGGCGGTGATCGATTCGGTTGGCAGTCACACCCTGGCCAATGCCTGCGCGAGCACCCGCTCCGAAGGCACCGTCGCCGCCTGTGGTCTGGCCCAAGGCATGGACTTCCCGGCGTCAGTGGCGCCGTTTATTTTGCGCGGTGTGACCCTCGCCGGCATCAACAGCGTGACCCAGCCCAAGGCCCGCCGGCTGCAAGCGTGGGAGCGTCTGGCGAAGGATCTGGATTTCTCGCTGCTGGCATTGATCAGCCACGAAATCGGCCTGAGTGAAGCCATCGAGGCGGCGCCAAAACTGCTCGCCGGGCAACTTCGCGGACGGGTTGTGGTGGACGTCAATCGCTGACAGGTTTTCAGGCTGCGTAGCATCCATTGACCGTTCACGCCGGCGTCTCGCGCTCAAGCAACTGACGCTTGCGCTCGACCCCCCAACGATAACCGGAAAGGTTGCCATCGCTGCGCACCACGCGGTGGCAAGGGATTGCCACCGCCAGGCGGTTGGCCCCGCACGCCTGAGCCACTGCGCGCATGGACGTCGGCGCGCCGATGCGCTGGGCAATCTCGGCATAGCTGGCGGTGCTGCCGAGCGGAATCTCCCGCAACGCTTGCCAGACACGTTCTTGAAACGCCGTCCCCCGTACGTCCAGTGGCAGATCCAGGCCAATGGCCGGCGCTTCGATAAAACCCACGACTTTGGCAATCAACTGTTCAAACCCGCTGTCTGCGCCAATCAGGTTGGCTTTGCGAAACTGATCCTGCAGGTCGCACACCAGTTGATGCGGGTCGTCACCCAGCAAAATCGCGCACACCCCACGCTCGCTTTGCGCCACCAGAATCGCGCCCAGCGAGCATTGGCCTACGGCAAAATGGATGTCGTTGTTTTGACCGGCAGCGCGGTAGTCGCCAGGTTTCATACCCAACAGTTGATTGGCCGATTCGTAGAAACGGCTGTTGGAGTTGAAGCCTGCGTCATATAGAGCATCCGTCACCGAATTGCCGTCCGCGAGACGTTCACGCACTCTGCGCGAACGATGGGCGGCGGCGTAGGCTCTTGGCGTCAGGCCAGTGGCGGCTTTGAACACTCGATGAAAGTGAAACGGGCTCAAACCGGCCGTCTCTGCGAGCTCGTTCAGGGCGGGCGGATTTTCGGCCATCTCGATTTGCCGGCATGCCGTGGCGACGGTCGCGGCATGCTGCGCGGCGACATCACTTTGATCCTTGCTCGCACGTTTGCTCGGCCGATAACCCGCGACTTCGGCCTGTTGGGCGGTGTCGAAAAACTCGACATTCTGCGGTTTCGGCAAGCGTGCCAGGCTGCTCGGGCGGCAGTAGATGCCCGTAGTTTTTACCGCATAGACAAACTGCCCGTCCGCCTGCGGATCCCGTGCAAGCACGGCGGCCCAGCGTGGATCATTTTCGGTATCAAGCGGGGTCGAAAGCGTTTTCATGATGAGTAATCCGTTGACCTGTTTGATTCAGGTTAACCAGCCTCGCCAGGCACAACACTCCGGGCCTTGCGGTCAAATTTTTCGGGTTCAGCGAGCGACCCGAAACGTCAGATTGATCCGCTGTTGACCCAAGCGCGGATGCTGACCGTGCTTGATTGGCAACACGCCGTGGTAGCGTAATCGGTCGACGCCGCCCCAGACCACCATGTCACCGTGCAGCAGCGGAATTCGCCGGGTCTTGTCGCTGCGCGCAAAACCGCCGAACAGAAATATGGCAGGCAATCCGAGTGACAGGGAAACGATCGGCGCGGCGTAGTCCTTTTCGTCTTTATCCTGATGCAATGACATTTTTGCGCCGGGGACATAGCGATTGATCAGGCAGGAATCTGCATTGAAGCCAGAGAAACCAGCTCGCTCGGCTGCCGAATGCGCCAGAGCAGCGAAGGTTTTCGGCATCTGCGGCCAAGGCAGCCCGTTGAGCGGGTCGACACTCGAATAACGATAGCCGCTGCGATCAGTGATCCAGCCCCACTCACCGCAACTGCTGGTGCCGACTGACATGCTGAAACCGCCCGGTGTGACCATGTGGCGCAAGGGGGCCGCTGCGAGAACGGCGTCCAGTGCCGGCAGCAATTGATCGACAATCGGCAGGGCGAAGCCGCGCAATAGCCAGGATTGCTCGCCAATTTGTTCGGCTCGGGCTTGTTGTTCGGGTTCGTGGTCAGCGAACAGGTCGAGAGTTGTTGAGGACATGGCCATCAGGTTGCGTCGTGAAAGATGATGCCTAGGGTATGCCTTTTTCCACTGTGCAGGCGACTGACGCCGTGGCGCATGGTCACCCGGTAGTCGCCGCGCACGCCTTTGACGGGGCGCTGATTCACGGCAAAGATCAGCGCATCACCTTTCGTCAGATCGAGTACGTGCGGGCGAGATTGCATGCGCGGGCGCTGCTCGGTGAGAACGAACTCTCCGCCGCTGAAGTCTTGCCCGGGTTCTGACAGAAGAATCGCCACTTGCAGCGGAAAAACCGATTCGCCGTACAGGTCCTGATGCAGGCAGTTGTAGTCCTGCGGGCCGTACTGCAACAGAAGAGGGGTAGGGCGTCGTTGACCGGCGGCATGGCAGCGCTGAAGAAACTCGGCGTGGTTCGCCGGAAAACGTTCGGGCAGGTGCATGCGTTCGTACCAGCGATTGGCCAATGGGACCAAGCGCGGATACAACGCGCAGCGAAGGCGTTCTACCGGTGTCGGCAGGGGATATCGAAAGTATTTGTACTCGCCGCGACCGAAGCCGTGGCGGGCCATGATGACCTGCGATCGAAACGGTTCGGTCTGTGGATACAGCGCACTCAGGTGATCGCAGGTGTTGGTCAGCAGCAGCGAACGGATGATCGCGTAGCCGTCCTGATCCAGTTGCTGCGCAAGGCTTGCCCAGTCGAGCGAATCCAGACGCGAGGGTGACATCGACATGCTGACTCCTTGACGCTTGGTCGAAGAAAGTCAGTCTAGGCAAGGCCTGGCGGCAGAACACTCCGCCGCTTGCGGTCAAATTCGCTGCCGCGCCTTACAGTGCTTTGCTTACCGAGATTTCGCTGATCACGTCGTCACTCTGGCCGTGAAGGGCCTCCAGAGCGGCCTTGGCTTCTTCGGCAGTGCCGTTTTCCAGCTGCGCGAACTCGAAGCGGCGTTCACCGTTGAGTTTGTACTTGATGACGTATTTGGTTGTTTGGGCCACGGTCATGCTTTCCTTTCTGGTTGAGCGGCGTGTCTCAGCTGAGTTTGGTGCTGGAGCGACGGATGATCTTGATCGAGTGGGTCAGCGTCGGCTTGCGGGTTACGCTGATCGCACGGCGGTTGACCGTGTCTATGGTGATGTTCCAGAAACCGGTGCTCGGCGCGGTGATACGGGCCGGGAAGGTGTCGAAGGCGCCGCCGTGATAGGTGTGACGGCCGCCGTTCTTGAAGCTGCGGAAATTGGCGTCGTTCATCAGACGGATGTTGCACATTTGCGAGCATTGGATGACGACGATGTCGTCTTCGTTGAGGTGTTCGCGCTGGTGAATGAATTTCATGGGCGCCTCCAGAAGGGCTTTTTCTACAAAATCAAAACGATAGCTTGTAATTGCGCGCAGTTTATCAGCCCGCACGGGTTATTATCTGGCCGTCGGGCGTTGGTTTGACAATTTTGAACAGATATTCGCAATCGGATGCGGGTTAAATGCAGAAGGCCCCGGAGAAAAACGGCATTTGTGCTGTCGGACGGTCTTTAACGGAGGTTTTGTATGAAGTGGGGTGTGGTGTGTCTGCCGTTGATTCTGGCTGTGGGTGGTTGTGCGAGTGTTTCCGAAATCAATGAAACGCTGCCGACCATGAGCGTGATCTCCGGCAAGAAACCCCATGAATATGCCCAGTGTCTGGCCGATAAACTGGCAGACAGCCGCGGCGCGCTGCAAGTGCAGCCGCACAAGGACGGGGTTCGGGTCATCGTACCGGGGAAACTTTCTACGGGTGCAGCCGCGGTGTTTGATATCGAAGATCGCTCCGGTGGCAGCAGCATCAAGTTGCATGAGCGCATGTCGAATGTGCCGGTTCGCCCGCGTGACGTGCAAAAGGCCGCCAATGCGTGTATTTCCGGCTGATAGACTGACAGTCATCAGCACCGATGCCGTCGCAGTCATGCTGTGACGGCATTTTCATTTCTGGAGTCGCGATGAAGCGAGAGCAAGTACGGGAGCGCCACGTAGAGGGCCTGATCTCTGCCACCCATGTTATCCAGAACCCGGCGAATCCGGGTGAGTGGATCGTGTTTTTCAAGAAGAGCGCCGGGCGCAGCTACTTTCTGGTCGACGATAACGACGAAGTCGAATCCTTCAACCGTCTCGACGATCTGATCGAAGTCGTTCGTGGACTCGGTATCAAGTTCGCCGAAATTCATATGTAAGGTCTATTTGCAGACCACGACAACGCTGCGGTTCTTGTAGTTGCCGACATCAACGCCCAGGGTTTTGTCGCTTTCCTTGGGCTGGGGTGTGCCGTCGGTGCCAACGATTCGGTAGCCAGTGCCCGCGCAGGAGGCATCGGCTTTTTCATAGCAGGTCGCCCAGGAATTCGCTTCGCCGGAACAATCGATCGACAGCCCCTGTTCACCATTGTTCAGGTATGTGGGTTGGGAGGTGGCGCAACCGGCCAGTGCCAATACCGCGATCAGGGGCAGCCATTTTTTCAGATTCATGTTTGTGGTCTTCAGCGAGGGGGACTAGACGCTCTGACAGCGCCGGTGTGAAAAGGTTATAGCGTTTGGCCACTTGTTTGTAAGTGGGCACAAAAAAGCCCTGCTCAAGGGCAGGGCTTGGGGCGTCGCAGTCGATCAGTCCTGATCTTTGCCGCGGCGCTTGGCCGATGCCGGAGTGTCGGTGAACACTGCCGCTACATCGGTCGCCATTTGTTCGCTGTCGAAAGGCCCGGCGATGTGTTCGCCATTGGTCGTGGTCAGCGTCCACTTGCCGTCTTTCTTGTCGATCACATACCCGTTGACGATTTTTACCGCAGCCATCTATCTGTCTCGTTCGCTGGTTCAAAGGCGCCATGATACCGGCAAATGCTCGCATTGGGGGGCGATGAGCGTATGGTGATTCAGTTTCTCGGCTGCTTTGAGCTACGCTGATCTGGCTGCGCCAGGATGTCGATGGAACTATCGGCGAGAATATTTCTCTATGTTGGCATCGGTTAGCCAGTGCGGGGCATTGTAAGGTGCACGCCGCCTGATTAGACTGCGCCGAAACTCGTACACACAGCCCTTTCAAGGACTTATATGATCAAGAAATGCTTGTTCCCAGCAGCCGGTTACGGTACTCGCTTCCTGCCAGCGACTAAAGCCATGCCTAAAGAAATGCTGCCGGTGGTAAACAAGCCACTGATCCAGTACGGCGTTGAAGAAGCTCTGGACGCTGGCCTGACGGAAATTTCCATCGTGACCGGTCGTGGCAAGCGTGCTCTGGAAGACCACTTCGACATCAGCTACGAGCTGGAAAACCAGATCAAAGGCACCGACAAAGAGAAATACCTGGTAGGTATCCGCAAACTGCTCGACTCGTGCTCGTTCTCCTACACCCGTCAAACCGAAATGAAAGGTCTGGGCCACGCGATCCTCACCGGTCGCCCGCTGATCGGTGACGAACCGTTCGCCGTGGTGCTGGCGGACGACCTGTGCGTCAACCTCGAAGGCGACGGCGTACTGACCCAGATGGTCAAGCTGTACAAGCAGTTCCGTTGCTCGATCATCGCCATCCAGGAAGTCGATCCGCAGGAAACCAGCAAGTACGGCGTTATCGCCGGCGAGATGATCCGCGACGACATCTACCGCGTTCACAGCATGGTCGAGAAGCCAAAGCCGGAAGATGCGCCGTCGAATCTGGCAATCATCGGTCGTTACATCCTGACTCCGGACATCTTCGACCTGATCGAACAAACCGAGCCAGGCAAGGGCGGCGAAATCCAGATCACCGACGCCCTGATGAAACAAGCCCAGAACGGCTGCGTCATGGCTTACAAGTTCAAAGGCAAGCGTTTCGACTGCGGTGGTGCTGAAGGCTACATCGAAGCAACCAACTTCTGCTTCGAGAACTTCTACAAGACTGGCAAGGCTTATTAAGAGCGCTTGAATTGTCTGTAAGAAAAACCCGCTTCGGCGGGTTTTTTTATTTTGCGCCCCCATATGATTGGCAGCGCTTGCCCAATGGGTGGCTGCAGGTATGCTGATCCCCTGCCGAGGAGATAGAAATGGCCTACGATTTTGACCTTTATGTGATTGGTGCCGGTTCCGGCGGTGTGCGTGCTGCGCGTTTTGCGGCCGGTTTCGGTGCGAAAGTGGCGGTGGCGGAGAGCCGTTATCTGGGCGGGACCTGCGTTAACGTCGGCTGTGTGCCGAAAAAGTTGCTGGTGTACGGCGCGCATTTCGCCGAAGACTTTGAGCAGGCGTCCGGTTTTGGCTGGAGCCTGGGTGAGGCAAATTTCGATTGGGCGACGCTGATTGCCAACAAGGATCGCGAGATCAATCGCCTCAACGGCATTTATCGCAATCTGCTGGTCAACAGCGGCGTGACCTTGCATGAGGCGCACGCGAAGATTGTCGGCCCGCATGAGGTTGAGGTGAATGGCGAGCGCTTTACCGCGAAGAATATTCTGATTGCTACCGGTGGCTGGCCGCAGATTCCGGAGATTCCGGGGCGCGAACACGCCATCGGTTCCAATGAGGCGTTCTTCCTCAAGGAGCTGCCAAAGCGTGTGCTGGTGGTTGGCGGCGGTTACATTGCGGTCGAATTTGCCGGGATCTTCCACGGCCTTGGCGCGAACACCACGCTGCTGTATCGCGGCGATCTGTTCCTGCGCGGCTTCGATGGTTCGGTGCGCAAGCATTTGCAGGAAGAGCTGACCAAGCGTGGATTGGATCTGCAATTCAACGCCGATATCGCGCGCATCGACAAGCAGGCTGACGGCAGCCTGAAAGCCACCCTCAAGGACGGTCGTGAGCTGGAAGCGGATTGCATTTTCTATGCAACCGGCCGGCGTCCGATGCTCGACAATCTGGGGCTGGAAAACACCGATGTGCAGCTCACCGACAAAGGCTTCATCAAGGTTGACGAGCAATATCAGACCAGCGAGCCGTCCATTCTCGCCCTGGGTGATGTCATCGGTCGCGTGCAGCTGACGCCTGTGGCTCTGGCAGAAGGCATGGCCGTAGCGCGGCGTCTGTTCAAGCCTGAGCAATACCGCCCAGTGGATTACAAGATGATCCCGACTGCAGTGTTCAGCCTGCCGAACATCGGTACAGTTGGTTTGACCGAAGAAGATGCACGCGAGGCTGGCCACGACGTGGTGATTTTCGAGAGCCGCTTCCGCCCGATGAAGCTGACCTTGACCGAGTGTCAGGAAAAGACGCTGATGAAGCTGGTAGTCGACGGCAAGACCGACAAAGTCCTCGGCTGCCACATGGTCGGCCCGGACGCTGGCGAGATCGTTCAGGGTTTGGCGATTGCGTTGAAGGCTGGCGCAACCAAGCGCGACTTCGACGACACGATCGGGGTACACCCGACGGCCGCCGAAGAATTCGTCACCATGCGTACGCCGGTCGGCGCTTAAGCGTCTTTCGGCTTGGCTGAGTCTGGCGCTGCCGTAACGGCAGCCGCCAGACGCTGGCTTTCTTCCAGGCTTGCCTGAGCCTTGTTCAATTCCTTTTTCAGTGACTGGTTGAGCAGCGTCTGCTCCTCGACGCTCTGCTTGAGTGTCTGGCTTTCCAGGGTGGCCACGCGCAGGCGTTCCTGGAGAAGGGTGCGTTCGCTGTCGACGCGGGTCGCTTGCTCGAGCAGTTGATCCTGACGCTGATTGCTCTGCTTGAGCTGATCCTGCAGCAGACTCAGTTCGCGCTGCGTGCCACGGTTTTCCGTGAGCAGGCGTTCGTTGTCGCGGTGCAGTTGCGTGATCTCGTCCTGGCGGACCAATGCACTTTGCTGCGCCTGACGCAATTCGGCCTGAATCTGCTGCACCTGCGCTTCGTGGCGGCTCTGTTCCTGCTCGCGCTGCTCTTTGCTGGCGTTGCGGTAGTGCTCCAGCGCGTCACGGGCATGCAGGTGTTTTTCTTCCAGTGAGCGGATCTGCTCGTCCTTGTCCTGCAAGCGCAACTCAAAGTCGGCCAATGCCTGATTCAGCCCGGCATTGCGGGTCTGCTCGGTCTGCAGCATCGAGCGTGTGTTG
Organism: Pseudomonas sp. P4_D7; assembly: GCF_056401755.1. Lineage (NCBI taxonomy): Bacteria > Pseudomonadati > Pseudomonadota > Gammaproteobacteria > Pseudomonadales > Pseudomonadaceae > Pseudomonas > Pseudomonas sp. P4_D7. The sequence goes on from NZ_JBFUIR010000031.1 coordinate 22,290, forward strand.
TTCAACGCTTCGGATTCACGCGCCAGTGCAGCGCCTTGAATGTCGTGCTCGTGTTCGAGCTTTTCCAGTGCCTGACGCGTCTGTTGCAGCTCCGACTCCAGTGCTTCGCGCTGCTCCTCGAACTGCTCGCGGGCTTGCTCGATGGGCTCTTGCGCTTGTTCTTTGAGGCGTTGGGCGAGCCTCGAGACGAGGGCGGTCAACTCGTCATCGATAGGCTCAGCCGAGGCTTCAACGGGCTGGGCGCCGTCATCCAGTTCTTTCAAATAGCGATGGATCGTGGTTTTCGAGCCGGTGTTGCCCATTTCAATGCGTACTGCATCGATGCTCGGGTGTTCGCCACGGGCGAGGATCGCTGTGCGCGCGATCTGCACCAGTGCTTTGGTTATGCCGCCACGGGCCATGTGAACTCCTACGTTTACGTACTGTGGTACATGCCACTAAAGTACGCAGTGTACCATCTCAAAAATAAAGATAAACCTTTGATATTGAAGACGCGGGATATACTGGTATTACCCAGTGTCAGGCGGCAAAATGCGCCTTTGCATTCCTGCATCAGTACGCCAGCGAGAAAACAGCCCATGAGCGACCTGGATCGCTATCTGCAAGCCGCCACCCGTGACAACACGCGCCGTAGCTATCGCGCGGCCATCGAGCATTTCGAAGTGAAGTGGGGCGGGTTCTTGCCGGCGACGGCCGACAGCGTCGCGCGGTATCTGGTAGCGCACGCCGAAGAGTTGTCGATAAACACGCTGAAGCTGCGTCTGTCGGCGCTGGCGCAGTGGCACAACAGCCAAGGGTTTGCCGATCCGACCAAGGCGCCGGTGGTGCGCAAGGTTTTCAAAGGGATTCGGGCTTTGCATCCAGCGCAGGAGAAACAGGCTGAGCCGTTGCAGTTGCAGGATTTGCAGCGCGTCATCGAATGGCTGGAGCATGAGGCGCAAACCGCAAAAGAACAGCAGGATCGTCCGCTACTGCTCAAGGCTTATCGTGATCGCGCCTTGATTCTGCTGGGCTTCTGGCGCGGCTTCCGCAGCGATGAGCTGTGCCGCCTGCAAATCGAACATGTGCAAGCGCATGCCGGCAAAGGCATCACCTTGTATTTGCCGCGTAGCAAAGGCGATCGGGAAAACCTCGGGCAGACCTATCAAGCGCCGGCGCTGCTCAAGCTCTGCCCGGTGCAGGCCTACATCGACTGGATCACCGAAGCGGCGCTGGTACGCGGCCCGGTTTTCCGCAGCATCGACCGCTGGGGCAATCTGAACGAGGAGGGCCTGCACGCCAACAGCATCATTCCTTTGCTGCGCCAGGCGTTGCAGCGTGCCGGGATTGCCGCCGAAAACTACACCAGCCATTCCCTGCGTCGCGGCTTTGCCACTTGGGCACACCAAAGTGGCTGGGATCTGAAATCGTTGATGAGTTACGTCGGCTGGAAGGATATGAAGTCGGCGATGCGCTATGTTGAAGTCAGCCCATTCCAAGGGATGGCTCGGATTACGGATAACCCGGCTTCGTCGTAGATATCGTTTTCTTCTATTAATACAGTCGGCTAATAGCGAAAACAAATCAGCAGCATCAGGTTTGCCAATGAGCCATCCGTCGAGTGAGTGGGTAGGATTCACCCATCGAATTCACAACCCTGACGGAGAGTCATCAATGCCTATCATCAACAGCCAAGTTAAACCGTTCAAAGCTACCGCGTTCAAAAACGGCGACTTCGTTCAAGTCTCGGACGCTGACCTGAAAGGCAAGTGGTCGGTTGTATTCTTCTACCCAGCCGACTTCACCTTCGTTTGCCCAACCGAGCTGGAAGACCTGGCTGACAACTACGCTGCCTTCCAGAAACTGGGCGTAGAGATCTACAGCGTTTCCACCGACACCCACTTTGCCCACGCTGCCTGGCACAACACTTCGCCAGCCATTGGCAAAATCGAATACACCATGATCGGCGACCCGACCCACGCCATCTCCCGCAACTTCGACGTGCTGATCGAAGAAGCTGGTCTGGCTGACCGTGGCACCTTCGTGATCAACCCAGAAGGCCAGATCAAAATCGTTGAACTGAACGATGGCGGCGTTGGCCGTGACGCTTCCGAGCTGCTGCGCAAGATCAAGGCTGCTCAGTACGTTGCTGCTCACCCAGGCGAAGTTTGCCCAGCCAAGTGGAAAGAAGGCGAGGCCACTCTGGCACCGTCCCTGGACCTGGTCGGCAAGATCTAAGTCTGTGACACGCAATGCAGGGCGGTACGCCGCACCTTCTTAAGTACGCTGCACCGCCCAATAAAAATGCCCGGGCGAGTTTCGCTCGGGCTTTTTTTCGCCTCAAATAAAGGAAATCGCCCGTATGTTGGACGCCAATCTTAAAGCCCAGTTGAAATCGTACCTGGAACGGGTCACCCAGCCGATCGAGATCGTTGCCTCCCTCGACGACGGTGCGAAATCCCGTGAAATGCTGGAACTGCTGAAAGACGTTGCCAGTCTTTCGAGCCAAATTACCCTGATCGACAGCGGTGACGATGCACGCAAGCCATCGTTCTCGATCAACCGCCCGGGCGCCGACATCAGTCTGCGTTTCGCCGGTATCCCGATGGGCCACGAGTTCACCTCGCTGGTGCTGGCCCTGCTGCAAGTCGGCGGCCACCCATCGAAAGCCAGTGTTGAAGTGATCGAGCAGATCCGCTCGCTCAAAGGCCAGTTCAGCTTCGAGACCTACTTCTCGCTGTCCTGCCAGAACTGCCCGGACGTGGTCCAGGCGCTGAACCTGATGGCTGTGCTCAACCCGAACATCCGCCACGTCGCCATCGACGGTGCGTTGTTCCAGGACGAAGTCAACGATCGCAAGATCATGGCCGTGCCGAGCATCTACCTCAACGGTGAGAACTTCGGTCAAGGCCGCATGGGCCTGGAAGAGATTCTGGCCAAACTCGACACCGGTGCCATCGAGCGTCAGGCTGAGAAAATCAGCGCCAAAGAGGCCTTTGATGTGTTGGTCGTCGGTGGTGGCCCGGCCGGTGCGTCGGCAGCGATTTACGCTGCACGTAAAGGTATCCGCACTGGCGTCGCCGCTGAGCGTTTCGGCGGCCAGGTGCTCGACACCATGGCCATCGAGAACTTCATTTCCGTACAGGAAACCGAAGGACCGAAACTGGCCACGGCGCTGGAAGAACACGTCAAGCAATACGACGTCGACATCATGAACCTGCAACGTGCCGACAAGCTGATTCCGGGCAAAAACGGCGAGCTGCACGAAGTCCGTTTCGCCAGCGGCGCGACCCTCAAAGCCAAGAGCGTGATTCTCGCGACCGGTGCGCGCTGGCGTGAAATGAACGTGCCGGGCGAGCAGGAATACCGCAACAAAGGCGTGGCGTACTGCCCGCACTGTGACGGTCCGCTGTTCAAAGGCAAGCGCGTGGCAGTGATCGGCGGCGGTAACTCCGGCGTTGAAGCGGCCATCGACCTGGCCGGCATTGTCTCGCACGTGACGCTGCTGGAGTTCGACGTACAACTGCGTGCCGACGCGGTATTGCAGCGCAAACTGCACAGCCTGCCGAACGTCACGGTGATCACCAGTGCGCAAACCACTGAAGTCACCGGCAATGGCGAGAAGGTCAACGGCCTGCGCTACAAGGATCGCAACACCGATGAGTTGCGTACCGTCGAGCTGGAAGGGATCTTCGTGCAGATCGGTTTGCTGCCGAATACTGACTGGCTCAAGGGCACTATCGAGCTGTCGCCACGGGGCGAGATTATTGTCGATAACCGGGGTGAAACGTCGATCCCGGGCATCTTCGCTGCCGGCGACGTGACCACCGTGCCGTACAAGCAGATCGTGATCGCGGTGGGCGAGGGCGCCAAGGCTTCGCTGAGTGCTTTCGATCACCTGATCCGCACTTCGGCTCCGGCGTAAGCGTCCAGCCAGAAATGAAAAAACCCGTGAGCGATCACGGGTTTTTTATTGCGCGTGAAAAGCTGCCCCTCACCCCAGCCCTCTCCCGAGGGAGAGGGRGCCGACCGAGGTGTCTGGCGTTTTCCATCGACCTGAATGACCGAGTCGATTATGGATTCGGTAAAGATCTYTCAYGTCGGCGGAATTCTTGMATATCCCCCAATCAGTTCCCTCTCCCTATGGGAGAGGGTTAGGGTGAGGGGCTTTTCAGCTTTTACAGCGGCGCAGGCTGAATGATCTCGACCCAGTAACCATCCGGATCCTTGATGAAAGCCAGGCTCTTCATGCGGCCATCGGTCAGGCGCTTCTGGAAGTCACAGCCCAACTCTTCAAAGCGTGCACAGGCCGAGACGATATCCGGCACCGAAATGCAGATATGACCAAAACCACGCGGGTCGGTATTGCCGTTGTGATAGGCAAAATCCGCATCGTTTTCGGTGCCGTGGTTATGGGTCAGTTCGAGAATGCCCGGGATCGACTTCATCCACTCAGTGCGGGCAGCCGCGTCGGCCGGGATCTGCGCTTTGTCGACCAGTGCGAGGAAGTACAGGCTGAACTCGGCTTCCGGGAAATCGCGTTTCTCCACCAGCGAGAAGCCCAGGACGCGGGTGTAGAAGTCCAGGGATTTAGTGATGTCTTTGACGCGCAACATGGTGTGGTTGAAAACGAAGTTGCGGGTTGCGCTGTCTGGGGTGGCGGTGACGCCGGGGAACGTATTGAGTTCGTGCAGGCTCATGAGCCCTCCAATAACTATGGGCGAGTGAATGGACGCAATGATACGCATGCCTGTCGGCATCGCCAAATGAAAGGGCAGGCTTGCCCTGCGTGCGGGCGAGCCTCAGACTTTACGGTTCAATCTGCGAGTGCGTCCGGCAATGATCCGACTGTTTAAATCCGTGTTTGTTTTTTTTGTGTTGTCGCTTGTGGCGGTCTGCGCGTCAGCGGACGAACCAAGCATTACCTGGCCAGCCGGTTGGCAAGTCGAGGCGCTGCCCGAGGCGGCTGCACAGGTTTCCCGTCAGCGCGCGGTCAAGAATGACGCCGATGGCAATCAGGTGATGGTTATGGAATTGACCATGACTCATGTCGAAGCAGGGCATCAGGTCAATTTGCAGGGCGTGCTGCTGGAGATGCGCAAGTCGATACAGAAGGACTTCTTCCAGGGCGGTTACCAAAGTGTCTGCAACAAAGTGCATCCGGCGACGCTGGGTACTTTGTCGGCGCTGGAAACCACTTGCACCATCACCGAAAACGGTCGGCATGTGTTGTCGCAAACCCTCGTGGCGGCAGTCGAGGCGGACAAGGCTTATGTTCTTTCCTACGCCGGGCAAGCTGAGATTTATAAGGCCAGCGCAGACGAGATAGTGGCGCTGAGAAACAGCTTGAAACTTTAAGGCGCTGTACTCTTCACGGAGGAGGTTAGATACCCGAACGGATTAAGCACAAAGTTTAATGGCGGCCTTGATCGCAACATCGCGCCGCAAAATGTTTAGCTTTCTGACTCAGCAACGTTACAGAAAACCCGCAACTTGTTCGATGAAATTCATTTCATTTGTTAGATATTGTCAACAAAAAAGCCCTGCGTCATGCAGGGCTTTTTTATTGGCGTTGGATTAACCGCGCAACCAGGAATCAACGGTGGCTGCACCGTATTGTTCCTTCCAGGCTTTCAGGCCACGGTGATTGCCGCCCTTGGTTTCGATCAGTTCACCGGTATGCGGATTCTGATAAACCTTGACCACGCGAGCGCGGCGGGTTTTAGGGGCTGCAGAAGTCTGCAAAGCGGATTTTGCCGGGTTCGGATCGAGGATGGCGACGATGTCCTTCAGGCCTTTGCCGTAGGTTTTCATCAGCCCTTGGAGCTTTTCTTCGAATTCGATTTCTTTCTTGAGCCCGGCATCGTTCTTCAGCGATTCCAGCTGTTTGAGCTGTTCCTGAAGGGCCTTTTCAGCTGCACGAAATTCAGCGAGTCTGGACAATATCTTTACTCCAATAGTGTGTTTGGCTGATACCAACCGCAAACAAAGCTAATAAGCCAAGAGCCTTGAAGCGACTCGGTGATAAATGGCTCACCTGCCAATCTTGCTCAGGTTGAAAAAATTGTAGTAGTTAATGCGCCAAGAGTAAATCCTGATGTTGTCCTCATGTAACAACAGCGGTCTTTTGTATCAATTTGGTGCGCCTGGCCGGTACGCTCGTCTTAATCTGGCTTAGTTAATGGTGAGTTAACGCGCTGATGAATTCCGCAGCCGGCATCGGTTTGCCGAACAGATACCCTTGCAGAAAGTTGACGTGATGTGCGGTCAGATAATCGGCTTGCGCCTGAGTTTCGACACCTTCGGCAACAATACCCAGATCAAGCTTGGCCGACAGGTCGATAATGGTATCGAGAATGTGTCGGGACAACGCATCGACACCGATCATGGCAACGAAACTCTGATCGATCTTGAGGAAATCCACATTGAATTTGCGCAAGTAGCCCAGGCTTGAGTGGCCGGTGCCGAAGTCGTCAATCGCGATCTTCACACCCAGCGCATGCAGTTGCTCGAACAGCTGGCGAGTGATGTCGGTCGGCTCGATCAATTCGCGCTCGGTCAACTCCAGCACCAGGTTGATGCTGTATGCGGCGAACGCGGCGAGAAACGTTCGACAATCCTCCACCAGTTCCAGGTCTTTGCAATGGCTCGCAGTGATATTGATGCCGATATGAAATGGCGCGGTGAACGTTGCTGATAGCGGCCCCAGCAGCGCGGCAGTTTGTTGCATCAGGGCGCGGGTCATCGGCACGATCAACCCCGAATGCTCGGCGAATGGAATAAACAGATCCGGACGTACCAGGCCTTCTTTCGGGTGAGTCCAGCGCATCAACACTTCAGCTCCCGACCATGCCTTGCTGTCGCCATGCACCACGGGCTGGAAGTAGGGAATGAACTCGCCAGCCTCGAGCGCGCGGAGCATTTCGTGGCTCGGTGAAGTGGAGCGCTTCTGCAGGACATGGCCGATGGCCCCCGACACCACGCCAAAAAAAATCAGCAGACTGAACAGCGGCGGATATTCATCGACCATGTAGCGCCAGGTTTCGCCCTCGGGAAACCCGGCAGAAACACTGAACGCATAACGGGAGGAGGCCAGGGTGTTTTGCGCTATCGGCAGCGTGGGGAGGGTACCGGTGTGGACTTTGCCGTCGGCCGACAGCCAGTTATCGCCCACTTGCAGCACCAGCAACATGTGCCGGCCGATCAAACGCAACATATTGCTTAGATGGTAACCGTCCAGTGTCGTCAATGCGCCGCCGCGACCTTCGCTGAGCCGATAAACCAGCAGCGCGGTGTTGGGGGTGACCGGATTGCCGTTCATCAGCCACAACTTGCCCTGGTTGTAGTCGCCCGCGTTGACGGCTTCCTTGAAGTCGCCAAACAAAGAGCTGCAATAAAGGTTGTCGTCCCACACCAGATTGGTCGAGCGCACGAACGGGCGGCGGGTTACTTGCTCGCGCAAGGCGAGTTTGACGTTTTCGCAATTCTGACCGGCCAATGGCAGCAATTCGCGCGCCGCTTGCGCGGTGTTGTCGAGCATCAACTCGAACTGCTGCAGTGCCTCTTCGGCGGTCTGTTGTGAACCTTGCTCCAGCGTGCGTCCGGCCTGCATGTAAAGAATGGCGCTGCCCAGCAGCACCGGAAGCAAACCGCTGAGTAGTGTGACGAGAATGCGTGTGCTGCGTTTGCGGCGGAGTCTGACGGTCAACGGCATGGGCGCATCCTGTCGCGGTGGAATGGAACTATTGAATTCAGGCCGGATAACGGCGCGCCGCTGAAATAACTTCAGCCAGAGGGGAGGATAGATGGCAGAAGGCGCTTGCGCCGCTCATCAGTGCTTCATTCGCGTCGCCAGCGCGATAAAGGCCAGAGCGGCGGGAGATGCCTGGCGCCGATCAAGCACGGCGAGTCCGACTTGACGTTGTACGGCGGGCAGCAATGGCCTCTTTACGTAGCGAGGCGCTGCCTCTTGCGGCAAAGAACCYTCGGCGACAATCGTGATGGCGTCGCCACGGCCAACCGTATCGAGTGTGCTGAGCAACTGCGAGCAGCGATAGCGAATGTTCGGTTGCAAACGCGCGGCCATGAACAGTCGCGACACCAGCTCCGCAGAACCCGCTTCGGTCAGGACAAACGGTGCATCGCACAAATCCTTGAGGCTCAACGCGGTTCGGGCTGCCAGCACATGGCCCACCGGGAGAAGCGCAACCATCTGGTCTTCGATCAAGGTGAAGGTGTCGAAGCGCTCCTCTGGCAGCACCACGAAGCCGATGTCGATCCGCCGCTCCTCCAGCCATTGCGTCACTTGTCGATCCGGCCCTTCATCGATGTGCACTTCGATGCCCGGATGCGCCTCGCGATATTGCCGCAGAATGTTGGGTAGCAACTTGATCGACGAAGTCGGGCCGAACGAGCCGATGCGCAAGGTGCCGCTTTTCATGCCGCGCGCATCGGCGGCTTCCTGGCGCAAGGTGTTGGCCAGCCCGAGCATGGCGCGGGCGCGCAGCAGCAATTGCTCACCGATGTCACTGAGCTCCACGGACGACTGATGCCGGCGCAGCAGTTCGACACCCAGTTCCTGCTCCAGCGACTTCATTGCGTGGGACACCGCCGACTGCGAAATCCCCAGGCGATGGGCCGCGAGGGTGAAACCGCGCAGTTCGGCGACCAGCGAGAAGATTTCCAGTTGTGTGAGGGTCATGAGTTTTTGCTCATTTTACGATGATGTGAAATGAGGTGAATGATACGGCATTCCTCAAAAGCTTTGGTCTGGAGCCTCATGCGCAACGTCGGGCAACTGCACACAACATCATCCGACATCCCGGTTTATCTGACACTCGCGATGGTGACTATGGTTTGGGGGGGCACCTTTGTCGCTGGACGTTTTCTCGCCGGCAGCCTGAGTCCGGTGTTCGCCGCCAGCCTGCGTTTCCTGCTCGCCAGTGCGGTGCTGCTCGGCTTTCTGTGGCTGGCGCGGATCCCTTTGGCACGGCCGACTCCACGACAATGGCTGCACCTGGCGCTGCTGGGGTTCTTCGGGATCTTCTTCTATAACCTGTGCTTTTTTTACGGCCTGCAATACATCAACGCGTCGCGCGCTTCGTTGATTGTGGCGTTGAACCCGGCGGTAATCGGTCTCGCCTCGTGGTGGTTGTTTAAAGAGCGTCTGGGAAGACTTGAAACTGCTGGTATCGCGATCTGTATTGGCGGTGCTGGCCTGGTGATCGTCAGCCGCAATCCGCAATGGCTGGCCGCAACGCCGCAGGCATGGATCGGCGATCTGTTGATTCTCGGCTGTGTGCTGGGGTGGGGCGTTTATTCGTTGTTTTCCCGTGATCTGAATCGGACGTTAGGGCCGGTGCAGACCGTGACGTACTCGATCCTGATCGGCACACTCATGTTGTGGGCTCTGGCGGCGGTACGCGGCGAGCTGAGCTGGCAGGCGCTGAATAATCTGGGCGTGGCGCAATGGCTGAGCCTGCTGTACCTCGGTGTCCTGGGCTCGGCGCTGGCCTACATCGGCTATTACGATGGCATCCGTAAAATCGGCGCGACGCGCAGCGGGGTGTTTATCGCGCTTAATCCTTTGACGGCGGTCATCCTTGGCGCGCTGCTGCTGGGCGAACAGTTGACACCGGCCATGTACCTCGGTGGCGCGCTGATCCTGAGTGGCATCTACCTGTGCAACAAACCCCTTGCACCGGGCGCGAAAAAGCGGATTTTATAGGGAGGGCAGACAAGCCTATTTACGCTGTGTAGAATCGGGTTACGCATACAATAATAATCGTCTTCTGGCAGCAGAAGCCTCGCCCGCAAGAGCCTTGGGTCGACAATGAAGATATTCGGGTTTCAACTGATCTACGGTGACTTCCTCGCCCGCAGTGTGCGTGGCATCTCCTGCGCGCCACCCACCGACCTCGCATGACTGACAAATAACCCTGGTTAATTGATAAGAAATGATGAGGCGCCACCATGGCAGATTTATACGAAAACCCAATGGGCCTGATGGGCTTTGAATTCATTGAACTCGCATCGCCGGTGCCGGGCACCCTGGAGCCGATCTTCGAGATCATGGGCTTCACCAAAGTCGCGACCCACCGCTCCAAGAACGTGCACCTGTACCGTCAGGGCGCGATCAACCTGATCCTCAACAACGAACCGAACAGCGTGGCGTCGTACTTCGCCGCCGAACACGGCCCATCCGTGTGCGGCATGGCGTTCCGCGTCAAGGATTCGCAAAAAGCCTACAACCGCGCACTGGAACTCGGCGCTCAGCCGATCCATATCGAAACCGGTCCGATGGAGCTGAACCTGCCGGCGATCAAAGGCATTGGCGGTGCGCCGCTGTACCTGATCGACCGTTTCGGCGAAGGCAGTTCGATCTATGACATCGACTTCGTGTTTATCGAAGGCGTTGATCGCAATCCGGTCGGTGCCGGCCTGAAGATCATCGACCACCTGACCCACAACGTCTATCGCGGTCGCATGGCCTACTGGGCGAACTTCTACGAGAAGCTGTTCAACTTCCGCGAGATCCGTTACTTCGATATCAAGGGCGAGTACACCGGCCTGACCTCGAAAGCGATGACCGCACCGGACGGCATGATCCGCATCCCGTTGAACGAAGAGTCGTCCAAGGGCGCTGGCCAGATCGAAGAGTTCCTGATGCAGTTCAACGGTGAGGGCATCCAGCACGTTGCGTTCCTCACCGATGACCTGATCAAGACCTGGGATCAGTTAAAGAAGATCGGCATGCGCTTCATGACCGCGCCGCCAGATACTTACTACGAAATGCTCGAAGGTCGCCTGCCGAACCACGGCGAGCCGGTTGATCAGCTGCAATCGCGCGGCATCCTGCTCGACGGCGCCTCGGAGCAGGGCGACAAGCGCCTGCTCCTGCAGATCTTCTCGGAAACCCTGATGGGCCCGGTGTTCTTCGAATTCATCCAGCGCAAAGGCGATGATGGTTTCGGCGAAGGCAACTTCAAGGCCCTGTTCGAGTCGATCGAGCGCGATCAGGTGCGTCGTGGTGTGCTTGCTACCGAGTAATCGGCCACTGAAATGAAAAAATCCCGGCCTGCTGAAATGCAGAGCCGGGATTTTTTTTGTAGATCAAAAGATCGTAGCCTTCGCTTTTAAGGACGGCGTTGGCGCATCAGGTGTTTGAAGCCTTCGAAGACCAGCACCACAACGGCCAGCCAGATCGGAATGTACGTCAGCCACTCCCCGGACTTGATGCTCTCACCGAGCAACAACGCCACACCGAGCAACAGCACCGGCTCAACATAACTCAACAAACCAAACAGACTGAACGGCAGCAAACGGCTGGCAATGATGTACACCACCAGCGCCGATGCGCTGATCAGCCCCAGTAACGGAATCAGCCACATCAGCCCCGGGTACTGGTCAAACACGCCAAAGCCTTGCTCGCCACCCTGCACAAACCAGTACGCCACCGGCAGCATCAAGGTCATATCGACCCACAAGCCACCCAGGTTGTCAGTCTTGAGGTATTTGCGCAGCACGAAGTACAGCGGATAGCCGACCACCACCACCAGCGTCGCCCAGGAAAAACCACCGACCTGATACAGCTCATTGAGCACGCCCAAACTGGCGAAGAACACTGCAATTTTCTGCAAATAAGACAGGCTCTCGCCGTAGGCAATCCGTCCGGTCAGCACCATCGCCAGTGGCAACAGAAAGTAGCCCAGCGACACGTCGAGGCTGTAGCCATTGAGCGGCGCCCACATGAACAGCCACAGTTGCACGCCGAGCAGGGCAGAGGAGACGAGCAGGCCGGCGATCAATTTCGGTTTTGCCGCCATCAACCGCACCAGCTCCAGCACCCGCCGCCATTCTCCGGACACCAGCATGAACACGGTCATGCACGGTACCGTCAGGAGCATCCGCCAGCCAAAGATCTCCACGCCGCTCAACGGTGTGAGCAACGAGGTGTAGTAATACATGACGGCAAACAGCACCGAGGCTGAAACCGATAGAGCGATACCTTTAGACAAACTGTCCTCGCGGGTTGATGGTCAAACGGGGCGCGAAGGATACGTGGTTTTTGTGCTGAATATTGGGCAGATGCTCAATATTCTTCACACCTATACCGTCTAGGCGTTGCCGCCCACTGCGATCTTTTGGTCTTGCCTTTAAAAGTCGAAGATCGCAGCCTGCGGCCATTCCTCCACAAGCGTAGTCAGTGCCAGGAAAACATCACTGAGCAACCTTCAACGGATTACCGAAGCGCTTGAGGTACATCTCGCCGAACTTGTAAGAGGCGTAATCGGTGACGTGACCAATATCACGATAGACCGGCAAGCCATCGACGGTGGTCATACACGCGTCGTCTTTGCATTGCACGATTTTCGGGTCAATGACGATCAAGCCGGGATATTCAGCCTTCAGGTCATTGAAGAGTTTTTCCAGCACCGGCTCTTTGGCACCTGACCATGGCGCTGTGGCGCAGAGACTGCTTTGCTCGGCACTGCCCATCAAGCCGCGCAACTTGACCTGTTGCAGCAGGCAGGTGTTGATCCCGGCAGGCATGGGCAGCGTGTTTTCCAGAAGGACCGGCGTAGCGCCTGACTCGACAATCTTGTCCAGCGCCTTGCGGATCGCGGTGCCGAGGCGTTGTTGCGACAGTTCCGGGCTGCGCGGGTCGTCCCGGCTGGTGACGATGTCGTCGTCGAGATAGGCCTCCCAGAACTGACCCACGATCACATACTTGAAATGCTGCTTCGCAATCATCTCGTAATAGCGTTGAGTGGCGTTATGGCATTTTTGATACAGCCCGTTCGTGTATTTACTCTCGTCATAGAGGTAGATCCCGGGCAAGGCCAGGCACGCCGGGTAGCCCTGTGTGAGGACGGCAAGGTTGGCATCCCTGGCCAGTGTTTCAACGAAACCCCAGTAATGATTCGAAAACGAATCGCCCATCAGCAATATTTGCGGCGCGGCCTGCACGGCGCCTGATATGCAGCCAGGATCGGCGCCATCGCTGACGCCCAGGCATCCTTCCCGATTGGCTGGAACAGAGGCTTTCAAGCCATTGAACACCTCGTTATAGCCTTGGTTGAAACGGTCGGGCCAGCCTTCATGCCTGACACTGGCAGCGTGGAGCAGCGACAGACCGATAGCCGGTACGATCATCAGCACGACCAGCGTTTTGGCAAAGCCGAGCCTGGCCTTTCGAAACCGGTTTTCGACCAGCACATAGCAGAGCCAGGCCATAACGAACGTCGAAACAAAGTAAAAGATGGTCATCGGCAGGGTGAGGGCGATGCCCATGTAACTCATCACCGCCAGTATCGGCCAGTGCCACAAATACAAGGAGTACGAGAGCGTGCCGATAAACACCAGCGGTTTGAAGGCCAGCAGTTTCGAGGTGATGCTCGCATCACCAATACCCTGAAACAACAACGCTGCAGTGGCCAGGCACACGGCAATGGCGTGGTACTGCGGGAAGCCCGGCAGGATATCGTCGAGGGTGGCGCAATAGATGATGGTGACAAGCGCAAGTGCACAGACCAGAGAGGCGCTCAGGCGATTGAGCCTGAACTTGCCTGTGCCGAAGATGACTGCGCAGGAGCCAATCATCAATTCGAAAATTCGCGCGGTGAAGAAGTAGTAATTTTTTTCTGGATTGGCGTAAGACAGGTACAGCGCGAGCGCCATTGCCGCCAGGGTCAAACCGAGCACCGCCGCTTTGAAAACGCTTTTTGCCAGATAGCGGTTAAGCAACCAGAGGCCCAGCGGCAGGGCCAGATACCACTGCCATTCGATGGCCAGTGACCAGGTGTGCAGCAGTGGCAGGCTCGCCGTATCCGGCGTGGCGTAACCCGTTGTCACTTTGGAAAAGTATTGGTTGGAGATGATTAACGACGTGTACTTTTCGCTTTTGAGAAAATCGACATAGTCATCGGGCAAATACAGCAGCGTGCTGACTATCAGCGTTACGACCAGCAACGCAATCACGGCCGGTTGCAAGCGCCAGATTCTACGCGTGTAGAACCCCGAGAAAGTGAACGTGCCGTTGTTCAGCGATTTCATGATGATCGCGGTCGTCAGATAACCCGAGATCACGAAGAAGATATCGACGCCAATAAAACCGGACGGAAAAAACGTCAGACCACCGTGAAAAATCAATACCAACAACACCGCGATTGCGCGCAGTCCGTCAATATCCGCACGGTATTCAATCGATGGTTTGCGCTTGCCGGTAGTGGCGTTTACTTGCGACGAAGAGGGATCGCGCAGCTTATCGCCTGGCAGTTTGAACAGCAGACTGCGCAAAAGCTTGCTGGAAACCGCAATGGGGCGATTGGGCATTTATCAGTCCTTGGTTATTTCTGAACGATCAATCAACTCATTCCGTTTGATCGCGCTTTGACCGCTGAAAAAACAGCCGAGGGTGTCGGCTGTCGAAGGGAGGCGGGCAAACTCAAGCCTGGTGCGGTTTACGCCCCGACACAAAATGACTCACATCGTTGAATCCAGGTGTCGATGAGTGCCCTGGCGTGACCAGCGAATCGATAAATGCCTCATCTTCAGCGCTGATCTTCACGGCCTGCGCCTTGGTGTACGCATCCCATTGCTGCTCCGTCCGCGGGCCGACGATCGCCGACGTCACAGCACTGTTGTTCAACACCCAAGCGATCGCAAACTCCACAGTTCCGACGCCGCGCTGCTCGGTGTACTGCTGAATCTGTTGGGCAATACGCAGCGACTCGACGCGCCATTCGGTTTCCAGAATGCGCTTGTCCTGACGTCCGGCGCGGCTGTTGGCGTCCGGTTTGGCGTCCGGTGCGTATTTGCCGCTCAGCACGCCCCGGGCCAGCGGGCTGTAAGGCACCACGCCAAGGCCATAGCTTTGCGCTGCTGTGATCTGCTCGGTCTCGGCCTGACGGTTGACGATGTTGTACAGCGGCTGGCTGATCACCGGGCGGTCAACACCGAGTTTATCGGCGATACGAATCACCTCGGCGATCCGCCAGCCGCGATAGTTGGACAAACCCCAGTAGCGAATCTTGCCCTGACGGATCAGATCGCCAATCGCCGACACGCTGACTTCAAGCGGTGTGTTGTGGTCTTCACGGTGCAGGTAATAAATGTCGAGATAGTCGGTGCCGAGCCGGGTCAGGCTGGCATCGATGCCATTGAAGATATGTTTGCGGCTCAAGCCGCTGCGGTTTGGCACGCCGTCCACCGGGCCGAAACCGACCTTGGTCGCCAGCACCCACTCATGCCGATGCCGGGCAATTGCTTCACCGACGATCTCTTCGGAGCGGCCGTTGGTGTAGACATCGGCGGTGTCGATGAAATTGATCCCCTGATCCCAGGCTTTGTCGATGATGCGCAGCGAATCCTCCGCGCTGGTCTGCTCGCCAAACATCATTGTGCCGAGGGTGAGGGTGGACACCTGTAACCCTGAGTGCCCGAGAGTGCGAAAGCTCATGCCGAAATCCTTTTGTCGGTGGGAAAGGGTTAATCAAATACCAGAAGCGTGCAATGCGGCAAAGTGAATTATTGGCTAAACACAGCCCTCACCCTAACCCTCTCCCGGAGGGAGAGGGGACCGACCGAGGTGTTTCAAAGAGGTACGCCGACGTGCAATACCGAGTCGAATTCAGATCCTGAATAGCTCGGCAATCGGCTCCCTTTCCCCCTCGCCCCCCTGGGGGAGAGGGCTGGGGTGAGGGGGAAAAGGATCTACAGAACACCACAAACTCCAAGCCGAACCCCCAATAAAAAACGACCCTGAAAAGGGCCGTTCTTCCGTGCATCAAAAACTCAAGCCCGCAACGTCCGCGTCATGCGCAACGCCAGTAGACTCCCGCCCACAATCACACCCGCCAGCAAATACAACGCCGCATCCGTCGAACCCGTGCTGTCCTTTACCCAACCCACCAGATACGGACTGAGAAACCCGGCCATCTGCCCCATCGAGTTGATCAACGCCAGACCACCGGCCGCAGCTCCGGCGCTCAACATGGCCGTCGGCACTGGCCAGAACATCGGCAGACCCGTCAACGCGCCCATGGTGGCAATGGTCAGACCGAGAATCGCAATCGCCGGATTCGCCGCAAAATTCACCGCAATCACCAGACCGATCGCGCCCATCAGCATCGGCACCACCAAATGCCAGCGGCGTTCTTTGCGCAGGTCCGCCGAGCGCCCGACCACCAGCATGAACACCGCCGCCAGCAGATAAGGAATCGCACTCAGCCAGCCAATCACCAGGTTATCGCTGAAGCCAAGGTTCTTGATAATCGACGGCAACCAGAAGTTGATCGCGTACACGCCGCTCTGGATGCAGAAGTAGATCAGGCCAAATGCCCAGATCGCCGGCTTCTTGAACACCGCCAGCAGCGAGTCGGAGGTGGTTTTCGGTTTGTTCGCCAAATCTTCGGCCTGATCCGCTTCCAGCACTGCACGCTCATGCGGGCTCAGCCACTTGGCGTTGGCGAAGCTGTCGCTCAGCAGGAACCAGGCGAGGGCGCCGAGGATTACCGTTGGAATGCCTTGCAGCAGGAACATCCACTGCCAACCGGCCAGACCGCCCTGGCCTGCAGCAAAGTGATTGAGGATCCAGCCCGAGAAAGGGCTACCGAGCAAACCGGACACCGGGATCGCCGACATGAACAGCGCCATGATCCGGCCACGGCGGAAGGTCGGAAACCACTGCGAGAGGTACAGCACGACGCCCGGGAAGAACCCGGCTTCAGCTGCACCGGTGAACAGGCGCAGGGTGTAGAACTCGGTCGGGGTGGTGACGAACAACAGGCAGGTCGACAGCGTGCCCCAGGTGATCATCATCAGCGCGATCCAGCGCCGTGGGCCGAATCTGGTCAACGCCAGATTGCTCGGCACGCCGCACAGCACGTAGCCGATGAAGAAGATACCGGCACCGAGGCCGTACACGGTTTCGCTGAATTTCAGGGCATCAAGCATCTGCAATTTGGCAAATCCAACGTTGACCCGGTCGAGGTAGTTGAACAAGTAGCAGATGAAAATGAAGGGGATCAAACGCAGGGTGATGCGTTTATAAACGGCGTTTTTACCGTCATCGATGGTCTGGGTAGCTGCGGCGCTCTGCGACATAGCGGCTCTCTCTATTTATTATGATTTTTTGCGATGCAAAGGGTAACGTTGATCGCCCCGAGAGTCTCGGCCACCTTTGGCTGGATTGTCTTTGTGCCTGCGCACAGGGTTTGCCGTCAGACCCTGTGCGGGTGAACAACCGCCAGTGCCATAAATCAAGGATTGCCGCCGCTATGTTTGAACTCGATCACGACCTCGCCCAGGATATCGTCGACCGGGCCATGGCCATTTTGCCCTACAACGTCAACGTCATGGACAGCCAGGGGTTGATCCTCGGCAGTGGCGAACCGGAGCGCATCAATACTCGTCACGAAGGCGCGCAACTGGTGCTGGCCAACGGTCGTGTGGTGGAGATCGATGCGCAAACCGCTGTGCATTTGAAAGGCGTGCAACCGGGGATCAACCTGCCGCTGTTGCTCGATCAGCGCTTGATCGGTGTACTCGGCATCACCGGCGAACCGGAGCAGTTGCGCACTTATGCCGAACTGGTGCGCATGACCGCCGAAATGCTCGTTGGCCAGCGCAATCAACAGGCCGAGCAGCAATGGCGGCGCCAGCGTTGTGATGATTTGCTGGCGCTGCTGTTGAGCGAGGCGGGGGACTCGCCGCGTCTGGTCGATGAGGCGCAGCAACTTGGGCTCAAGCCGCAATTGACGCGAGTGCCGTATCTGTTCGAGCTGGGCCTTGAACATGGACCTGGGCAAACCGTCGAGGCGTTGAGTGCCTGGCTGACGTCGCGTTATCCCGATAGCTGGTGCGTGAGTTCGGCGAAGTCATCGCTGTTGTGGTGCCGCCCGGCAAGTCAAAACGTCGAGCATGATCGCCTGCTAGAAAAACTCGACAGCCTCGGCTGGAAGATTCTGCGCATTGCCGTGGGCGGGCAGGCCGATGGACTCGCCGGGCTGCGCCGTTGTTATCGCCGCGTGGGCGACTTGCTCGCCTATGGTCGCGAAGTGTTGCCGCATTCGCGATTGCTGACGCTGAACCGTTATCGATTGCCAGTGATGTTGTGGCGGCATCGTAACGATGATGCACTGGACGAATTGCTCAAACCGCTGCGCAAGGTGATTGCCAAGGACGGCAACGGCCAGTTGCTGGCGACGTTGCGCAGTTGGTGCGAGCACGATGGCCAGAGTCAGGCCTGTGCCGATGCCTTGGGCATTCATCGCAACAGTTTGCGTTATCGGATGGAGCGGATTGCTGAACTGAGCGGGGTTGATCCGCTGCGGCTCGATGGGATGCTGGCGCTGTATCTCGGGGTGCAGCTTCTTCCCCAGACTGATCCGAACTGATTGGGCGCCTTTAAGGAAGCCTTCGCGAGCAAGCTCGCTCCCACAGGGGAATGCATTTCAAATGTGGGAGCGAGCTTGCTCGCGAAGGGGCCGGAACATTCAACATCAGATCTTTTTGTGAAAATGAACAATAAACGCCCCCGCCACTTGTGCAGCGGACAGGCGTCAAGGCGCATGCCGACTGGCAGCATGAGGGGCATTGCAACCGGAGAATTCCCATGAAGATCGTCATCGCCCCCGACTCGTTCAAGGACAGCCTCAGTGCCCAAGGCGTCGCCGAAGCCATTGCCCTCGGCCTGGCCCAGGTCTGGCCGCAGGCAACGATGATCAAATGCCCGATGGCTGATGGCGGCGAAGGCACGGTCGAATCGATTCTGGCTGCCTGCGAAGGCGAACTGCGCCGCACCCGCGTGCGTGGCCCTTTGGGCACTCCCGTCGACGCTGCGTGGGGCTGGTTGCCGCATAACCACACCGCAATCATCGAAATGGCTGAAGCCAGCGGCTTGCAATTGGTGCCGCTGGGACAACGCGATGCCTGCATCAGCAGCACCTTCGGTACCGGCGAACTGATTCGCGCAGCGCTGGATGCTGGTGCGCACCGGGTGATTCTGGCGATTGGCGGCAGTGCCACCAACGATGGTGGTGCCGGGGCGATGCAGGCGTTGGGTGTGAAATTGCTCGATGCGCAACATCAGTCGCTGGTGCCCGGCGGCTTGGCCCTAGCGCAACTGGCACGCTTGGACTTGAGCGAACTCGACCCGCGACTGGCGCAGGTGCGTTTCGATATCGCCGCTGATGTGAACAATCCGCTGTGTGGCCCACACGGTGCCTCGGCGATTTTCGGCCCGCAGAAAGGTGCATCGCCGGCGCAAGTGCAGCAACTCGATCAGGCGTTGGGGCACTTCGCCGAACTGTGTGCGCAGGCGTTGGGCAAAGATGTCCGCGACGAACCGGGCAGCGGAGCGGCGGGAGGTTTGGGCTTTGCGGCCAAGGCTTTTCTCGGCGCGCAGTTTCAAGCCGGGGTTGAAGTGGTTGCCGAACTGGTCGGCCTCGCCGAAGCGGTCAAAGGCGCTGATCTGGTGATCACCGGAGAAGGGCGATTCGATGCGCAGACGTTGCGCGGCAAGACCCCGTTCGGCGTCGCACGGATTGCCAAGCAACACGACGTGCCGGTGATTGTCATCGCCGGGACATTGGGAGAGGGTTATCAAGACCTCTACAATCACGGTATCGATGCGGCATTCGCCGTGACCAGCGGCCCAATGACGCTGGAGCAGGCCTGCGCCGAAGCACCGCGCCTGTTGCGTGAACGGGCGACGGACATCGCCCGCGTCTGGCAGATGGCCGCCAAACGCTGAGCCAGATCGGCAGCTCCTACACCAAGCGACCAACTGTGTTTCATTGTTGTAACACCCGGAAAAATAATTTCTCTTGACCCGCAATCTTCCTAAAGCCTGGCCGATACAGATAACAGGCGCGCACCAAACTTCCTGAAAACAGCGACGCCAGACTGAGCCCGTCCCCCTAGGGCCAGTGACGACGCATGGACGCTCGTGGTTTCTATCTTTCGAGAGCTCAACTATGTCCCTGCGTAACCTGAATATCGCGCCCCGTGCCTTCCTCGGTTTTGCCTTTATCGCCTTGTTGGTGATCGTGCTCGGCGTGTTTGCCGTCAACCGCATGAGCACTATCCGTCAAGCCTCGATCGACATGGAGACCAACCAACTGCCCAGCGTGACGAACCTTGGCGTGGTGACGGAAAACGTTCTGCGTCTGCGGATTCTGTCGTTCCGGATTCTGGTCAACCGTGACCCTGCCGGTCTGCAAGAGGCGCAAACACGCATTGGCGTGCTGGTAGACAAGGTACGCAGTGCTCAGGCGAGTTACGCTGCGCTACCTGCCGAGGCCGATGAACGTGCCTTGTATCAGGCTTTCGCGACGACGCTCGACAACTACCTGCAAGCGCAAAACCAGATGATGGAGCTGTCGCGTCAGGACAAGGTCGATGAGATGCGCACGCTCATCAACACGCGGATCAAGGACGGCACCGACCAGATGGGCGAACAGCTCAACAAGCTGATCGCAATCAACGCCGCAGGTGCGAAAGTCGCCTCGACTCAGGCGGGTGAGCATTACGACAGCGCCATTACCGGCATCGTCATTGTTGCCGTGATTGCAGCGTTGGCGACGGTGTTGTTGGCACTGCTGCTGACCCGCAGCATCGTCACCCCGCTGAACCGTGCCGTACTGGCCGCGCAAACCATTGCCGACGGTAACCTGAGCAAAACCATCGAAGTCGACGGCAAGGACGAAGCGACGCAGTTGCTGCAGGCGCTCGCCACCATGCAGAGCAACCTGCGCAAAACCATCGAACAGATCGCCGGTTCCGCCACACAACTGGGCGCCGCTGCCGAAGAACTCAGCGCGGTGACCGAAGAAGCCTCCCGTGGCCTGCAGCAGCAGAACAACGAAATCGAGCAAGCCGCCACCGCCGTCAACGAGATGACCGCCGCTGTCGAAGAAGTGGCGCGCAACGCCGTGTCGACCTCCGAAGCCTCGAACCAGTCGACCCACGCCGCCCGCGAAGGTCGCGATCAAGTGGTGAAAACCGTCGACGCGATCCAGACCATGACCCACGACGTGCAGAACACCGCGCAGATGATCGAAGGCCTGGCCGCGCAGGGCCGTGATATCGGCAAAGTGCTCGATGTGATCCGCGCCATCGCCGAACAGACCAACCTGCTGGCGCTCAACGCAGCGATCGAAGCCGCCCGCGCCGGTGAGGCAGGGCGTGGTTTTGCCGTGGTCGCGGACGAGGTTCGGGCATTGGCTCATCGCACCGCGCAGTCGACCCAGGAAATTGAAAAAATGGTCGCCGGCATCCAGAACGGCACCGGCGAAGCGGTGTCGTCGATGCAGCAAAGCAACCAGCGCACCCAGACCACCCTGGAAATGGCCCGCGCCGCTGGGGTTGCGCTGGAGCAGATCACCCAGTCGATCCATCAGATCAACGAACGCAATCTGGTGATCGCCAGCGCCTCGGAAGAGCAGGCGCAAGTCTCGCGCGAAGTCGACCGCAACCTGGTCAACATCCGCGATCTGGCTACGCAATCGGCCGCCGGGGCCAACCAGACCAGCGCCGCGACCCACGAACTGTCGCGTCTGGCGGTGGATTTGAACGCCATGGTGGCGCGTTTCGTGATTTGAGATACGGTGAAGGCTGGAGACCGCGCAATCAGGAGACGTACATGCGCTATTCAGCCTTGACCCAACGAATCGCCGGGGAGGGAGCCGCTGCCTGGCAGATTCACGACCGAGCGCTGGAGCTGCGCGCCGAGGGTGTCGATATCCTGCTGCTGAGCGTGGGCGACCCGGATTTCGATACACCGCTGCCGATTGTCCACGGCGCGATCGACAGTTTGCTGGCGGGCGATACCCATTATTCCGAAGTGCGTGGCCGTTTGGCGCTGCGCAAGCTGATTGCCGACCGCCATCGTCGGCGCAGCGGTCAAGCGGTAGATGCCGACCACGTAATCGTCATGCCCGGCGCGCAATGCGCGGTGTATTCGGTGGCGCAATGTCTGCTTGATCCCGGCGATGAAGTGATCGTCGCCGAACCGATGTATGTCACCTACGAAGGCGTGTTTGGCGCGTGTGGCGCAACGGTGGTGCCGGTGCCGGTGCGTCCGGAAAACGGCTTTCGCGTCGACCCGGTGGATGTTGCCGCGCGTATCACCCCGAAAACCCGCGCCATGCTGCTCAACAGTCCGAACAACCCCAGCGGCGCGAGCCTGTCACTGCTGATCTGGCAAGAACTGGCGGCGCTGTGCATCCGCCATGACTTGTGGCTGATCAGCGACGAGGTCTACAGCGATTTGCTTTACGAAGGTCAGCACGTCAGCCCGGCGAGTCTGCCGGGCATGGCCGAACGCACGGCAACAATCAACAGCCTGTCGAAATCCCACGCCATGACCGGGTGGCGCATCGGCTGGATGATCGGGCCGAAGTCGTTGGCCGAGCATTTGGTCAATTTGTCGCTGAGCATGTTGTTCGGGCTGCCGGATTTTGTGCAGAAAGCCGCAGAGATTGCGTTGCAGTCAGACCTGCCGGAAGTGACGCAGATGCGCGAGGAATATCGCCTGCGCAGGGACCTGGTGTGCGAACGTTTGAGCGGTTGCCCGGGGCTGTATCCGATCCGTCCGGATGGTGGCATGTTCGTGATGGTCGATGTGCGCCAGACCGGTCTCGGCGCACAGGCGTTTGCCGAACGGTTGCTGGAGGGCTATGGGGTTTCGGTCCTCGCCGGTGAAGCGTTCGGGCCGAGCGCGGCGGGGCATATCCGCATTGGTTTGGTGGTCGATCGGGTGAAACTCGCGGATGCCTGTGCGCGGATTGCCTTGTGTGCGGCGCAGCTGTTACAGGCGCGTAGTGCCTGATGGTTTTGGGTTACCTGTCCCGGCCTCTTCGCGAGCAAGCTCGCTCCCACATTGGATATGCATTCCCCTGTGGGAGCGAGCTTGCTCGCGAAGGCGGCATGACTGCCACCCTAGAGTTCAGCCCTGCCATGCCAATGGATTCACCAGATTCGCCGGCTTCTCCCCACTCAACGCAGCCAACAGATTCTCCACCGCACACCGCGCCATCGCCTCGCGCGTCTCATGCGTCGCCGAACCCATGTGCGGTGTCGCCACCACATTATTCAGCTGCAACAGCGGCGAATCGTGATTCAGCGGCTCACGCTCAAACACATCCAGCCCCGCCGCCCGAATCCGTTGATGACGCAGCGCCTCTATCATCGCCGCCTCATCGACCACTTTGCCCCGCGAGATATTGATGAAGATGCTTTCCGGGCGCATCAGCGCGAACTGCTCGGCGCCGATCAAACCTTCGGTCTGCGCCGTCAGCGGCAACGTCAGGCAAATGAAGTCAGCCTGCTTGAGCAGATCTTCGAGGCTGCGGTATTGCGCATCGAATCGCGCCTCGACCGCCGGTTTGCGCGACTGGCTGTGATAGATCACCGGCATGCCGAATCCGAAATGCCCACGCTGCGCCAACGCCTCGCCGATACGGCCCATGCCGATAATCCCCAGCGTCTTGCCATGCACGTCGGTGCCGAAATGTGCCGGGCCGATATTGCGGTTCCATTGGCCGCTGCGCACCATGTTCGCCAGTTCGACCACACGCCGCGCGGCGGCGAGGATCAGGGCGAAACCGGTGTCTGCGGTGGTTTCGGTGAGCACGTCCGGGGTGTTGCTCAGCAAGATCTTGCGCTGACTCAGGTAATCGATGTCGTAGTTATCGACGCCGACTGAGACGCTAGCGATAGCTTCGAGTTGCGGCGCCAGATCAAGCAACGCGGCATCGAGCTTCAGGCTGGCGCCGAGCATGCCTTGGGCGCGGGGCAGGGCATCACGCAGCTGCATGAGGCCGTCGGCGTCGAGGCTTTCGATCAGCGTGACTTCGCACTGTTCCTGCAAACGCGCCATCAGCGCGGGCGAAAGTTTCTTGTACAACACGACCTGTTTTTTCATGGCAAAAGTCTCTTCAGGAATGCGCCGGCACGGCACGCGTGGCGACGGCTTTGGCGACGACGCGATCACTGGCGCCGGGCTTGAGAAAAATCGTCAGGATCACCGACAGCAGCAACGCGCCGCTCATCAACAGATACGAAGCGCCGGGCGAGCCGGTGGAGCTGTTCAGGTAACCGACCAGGTACGAGCCGCCGAACGAGCCGAGCGCACCCATGCTATTGATCAGCGCCATGGCGCCACCGGCGACGTTGGCCGGAAGAATCTCCGGGACGATGGCAAAGAACGGCCCGTAAGGTGCGTACATGCAGGCGCCGGCAATCACCAGCAGCGTGTACGACCACCAGAAGTGTTCTGCGCCCAGCGCGTAGGAGCCGTAAAACGCGATGGAGGCGATCAGCAGCGGTGGCCAGACAAAGCGTTTGCGCTTCTGCAACTTGTCCGAACCCCACGACACCACGAGCATGCCAATCACCGCCGCCAGATACGGCAGCGCCGACAGCCAGCCGGCCTCGATCATGTCCATTTGCGCGCCAGCCTTAAGAATCGATGGCAGCCACAGTACAAAGCCGTAAACGCCGATGCTCCAGCAGAAAAACTGCAGCGCGAGAATGATCACCTTCGGCGAACGGAATGCCTCGGCATAGTTTTTCACCGCTTTGATCCCGACCTGTTCGGCTGCCAGTGCGCTTTCCAGATCCTGCTTTTCCTGCTCGTTGAGCCACTTGGCCTGCGCTGGACGATCATCGGCCAGACGCCACCAGATAAACGCCCACAGCACCGCCGGCAGGCCCTCGATGATGAACATCCAGCGCCAGCTGAAATGTTGCACCAGATACCCCGAAACCACCGACATCCACAGCATCGTCACCGGGTTGCCAAGGATCAGAAAGGTATTGGCCCGTGAGCGTTCGGCACGGGTGAACCAATGGCACAGATACACCAGCATCGCCGGCATCACCGCCGCTTCAACCACGCCGAGCATGAAGCGGATGACGATCAGCCAATAGGCGTTGGAGACCACGCCGGTCAACGTGGCGAGGCCGCCCCAGAGAATCAGGCTGACGAAAATCAGCTTCTTCACGCTGTGTTTTTGCGCGTAGATCGCACCGGGCACCTGGAAGAAAAAGTAACCGAGGAAAAACAGCGCACCAAGCAGCGAAGACAGGCCCGGGGTGATCATCAGGTCTTCGGCCATGCCCGATGCGGCGGCGAAGCCGTAGTTGGCGCGGTCCAGATACGCCAGGCTGTAGGTGATGAACACGATAGGCATGATGTACCACCAGCGGCGGGTGGCGAGGGTTGCGGTTTTCATGGGTCTTGCTCCTGAGCTTGTTGTTTTTGTCGCAGCAGGTTCAATTGATCAGTTGTCTGTGACGGCCCCATCGCGAGCAGGCTCACTCCTACATTTGAAATGCGTTCCCTTGTAGGAGTGAGCCTGCTCGCGATCGGCGCCTTCGAATTCAGTGAGGAGTTCAGCCCGGGTTGGAAGGCCCTCCATATCCCCGCGACTCTGCACCGCCCGACTGCCAATCCAGTTCGCACGCTGCACCGCCTCGGCAAAACTCTGGTGCTCAAGCAGGGCACTGATCATCCCCACCGCAAAACCATCACCGGCACCGACAGTGTCGACGACATGCGCCACCGGCACACCGGCGACAAACCCCGATGCCAGATGCGTTCGGTAATAAGCGCCTTGCGGGCCAAGCTTGATCGCCACCGCTTCGGCACCTTGATCAAGATAAAACGCAGCAATGTCCGCAGGGTCTTCGAAACCGGTGAGCAAACGACCTTCGCTCAACCCCGGCAGCACCCAATGGGCGAGGGCGGCGAGGCGGTTGATCTCGCCGATCATTTCGCCCTCGCTGGCCCACAGGCTCGGGCGCAGATTGGGATCGAACGACACGCTGCGTCCGGCGTTGCGCATGCGTGTCATCAATTCAAAGGACATCTCTCGCGTCGAGGCCGAGAGCGCTGGAGGAATGCCGGTGGCATGCAGATGGCGGGCGCTCAACAGGTTGGCCGTGATCGACTGTGGCGACAAATGACTGGCCGCCGAACCGCGCCGGAAATACTCGACCTGCGGATCGCTGCCATCATCATTGCGCGATTTGAACTGGAACCCGGTCGGGTGCTGTTTGTCGACGTCGACGTGACTGCAGTCCAGACCCTCCTTGATCAAGGTCTCGACCACAAAACGCCCGAGCGAATCATTGCCGACCCGGCTCAGCCACGCGACCTTGAAACCCAGGCGCGACAGCCCGATCGCGACATTGCTGTCGGCCCCGGCGATACGCTTGTGAAAGTGCTCGACCGCCGCCAGATCACCGGTCTGCTCGGCGACCAGCATCGCCATGGTTTCGCCGAACGAAAGAATATCGATCTCAGACATGAGCAGACTCCAGACGCGATTGGCCGAGGCGGGCGAGGGCGGCGACGTGCTCGGTGGTCAGTTGCACCAGATCATCGCCCTGCAACGGATATTCGGCGGCGCGCATAACRCCTTGGGCCATGTGCCGCAACAGTTGTTCCCATAGATGCAGGTCACTGACGGCCGGCGGCACCGCCACCAGTTTGCCGTCGGCGCGACGGGCCACGGCTTTGCAGTGCACATAACCGACATGCCGGCCGAGCAGGCGGGCGGCGCTGGCAGCGGACTGGTCCTGCCACTGCCAGTTGCCGATGTCGAAGGTCATCTTGATTGGCACGTTGTGCTGCTCGACGGCGGCGAAGAAGCGCTGAAATGGCTCGATCCGACCGCCGTGCAGGGTCTGGTCGTTTTCCACCAGCAACTGCACCGGGCTGAGCTTCAAGCGTTCGGCCAGGGCTTGCAGATCGTTGGTGTCGGTGAAGTAGCCGAGGGAGACTTTCAGCCATTTCGAGTCGAACGCTTCGGCTTGTTGCAGTGCGGTGATCAACTCGGGATTGGGCTGCGCCTGCCCGGCCAGCCACAGTTCGGTCGGCGAGGAATAGATGCTTAGCAAGCCCTGCGCCTGCGTGGCCTGCGCCAGTTGCGCCGGGTCTTCGCGCGTCAGCAGCTCTTCGCGCCATTCGATGCGATTGGCCCCGGCGGCAGCCAGAACATCAATGAAAGCATCCTGCCCGCGCTGACGCACAAGCTCGGCGCCGTAGCTGGACAGGCTGATGGAAACGTCGGGTTTATTCATTGTTATTGACCTCTGAAACCGGTTTCATTTTTGTTCAAAAAAATATCAGGTGTTTCTGTGTTGTGCTCGCGAAGGCGTCAGATCAAGCACTACCAACCTCACGGGTTGACCCACGCTCAACCAGCACCGGCGCAAAATCCACCACCCGCGCCACCTCATCATCCCCACGCAAGCGCATGAGCAAACACTCAAACGCCCGCGCGCCGATCTCCTGCGTCGGTTGAGCCAGCGCGGTAATCCCGCTGCCCACCAACGGATACCAATCCAGATCATCCAGGGCAATCAGCCCGACATCCTCAAACAACCGCACACCCATCTCCCGCAATGCCGTTGTGGCAGTAAGCGCCGCCACACCATTGGCGCAAAACAATGCTTTCGGGCCGTCGCCGGGAGTGTTTAAAAAGGTTTGAAGTTGCGTGTTCAGGTCATCGCCGGTTTCCAGCACCGCCCCGGCCAGGTTCGAATGCAGCGCGATCTGCGCCTGAAAACTGCTGACCCGCTCGATCCGCGAGCTGGTGCCGTCATACGGTTCAGTCACCAGCACCAGATCCCGATAGCCACGTTGCTGCAGATGCGTAAGCGCCATGCCGACAGCCTGCGGGTTGTTCAACCCAACCATGTCGCTGTCCAGTCCGTCGACCTTGCGATCCACCAGCACCAGCGGCATCTCCCGGCGCAGCTCGTGCAGTTCGTCACGGTGATGGCCAAGGGTGTTCACGATCAACCCTTCGATGTTGTACGAGCGCAACAGGGCCAGGTGCTGGCGTTCCTGCTCGTCATCGCGGTCGGTGTTGCACACCACCAGGCTGTAGCCGTGCGCTCGGCAGGCGGTTTCCACCCCGTGCATCACGGCAATCGAATAAGGGTTACGAATATCGGCCACCAACATGCCGATCAGGCGCGTACGTCCGCGTTTCAGACCACGGGCCATTTGGTTAGGGCGATAGCCGAGTTCGGCAATGGCTTGCTCGATGCGCAGGGCAATGGCATCGGAGAGCAGGGCGCGATCATCGCCAATGAAGCGCGAGACGCTGGCCTTGGACACGCCGGCGCGTCCGGCGACGTCGAGCATGGTCACGCGGCTGCGCTGGGCGGTTGAGAAGTCGTTCATTAATGAACCTTGTTGTTATAGGAATGCGCTGAAACCGGTTTCAGGAGATCCGATTTGCAGGAAAGTCGTCAAGCGATTTTATCTGCTGACAGGGCGATATTCCGACAGGCGGTCGAAATACCTGTCAGATATGACAGTAGGCAAGAAGTCTGACACGACGTCTAATCGGACCGAGGCTTTTCATCAATTCCAATAGGTATTAAGGGGCTTTGACGTATGTCTAATCGAGGGCCGCTAAACTTTAATCCACCGAGAGTCATCGGTGTAGAAGATGCCGATATTGACCCGGACGGATATATCCCGCTGGATTTGTTACTGACAGGAATCGACGTGGTCATTCCCCTGTGGCCCAGTTACGCAACGCTGCCTGATGATAGGGACATTTTAACGGTTTACTTTGATCAGCCAGGGCAGCCGCTGTTCAAGATCGAAAATATCTACACAGCAGCGGACATCCAGCCAGAATTTATTATTCGTATCGATGCGAGCTTTCTGCAGGTTAACGGCGTTGGTCAGTTGCGCTACGAGGTTTTGGATACTGCGGATCAACTCTCAAAGTCAGATCCTCGCAATCTAACAATTGATCACACCCCCATTCCACGAGATCTCGAGAAGCCGGATTGCCCGGATAAAGATGACCATGGATATCTGAACTGCGACACATCTCCGCCTTTATGGGAGGGCGTTAAAGTATCTGTTCCCCCCTTGTCGGGATTCAAAGTTGGAGATCGAGTTGAGTTGCTTTGGAGAGGTTATCCAAGTTTAAACGGAAGTAATGTGGAGTACGTTAGGGCTCGCAAGAAAAGTATCCGTTTTCCACTGAGCGAGAATGATATAAAAGACGGGTACTCGCTGGTGATCGAGCCTTACGATGTTCATATAAAACCCATGGTGAAGAACTCTTCCGCGCTCGTTCAGTATCGGGTTTTTCGCGGCCGGAGACTCATTGGAGTCTCCAAAGTCAGAGTGGTTAAAATTGATCGAATAGTTGTTGGCGAGGAATTTCCATGCGGGCCGTAAAGTATGGAGCGAAAGTGGTAAGTAATAAGTGTGGGATAACCAAGAGACTAGAAAGATTTCCTGATATGCAGACGTATGGAGAGAACCATGAACGCTATAGTTAAAAAGGCACACCTGTCCAGGCTGGCGGCGCTGAAAGCAAGGTCCACCGTGCATAACGCTGTGGATGCGGATCCGCCATTGGCTGTTACATTCCCTGCGCAAACACTACTTCCTGATTTGCGCATCCCGATTGCTTCTCTTAACGGTGATTTGGAATATGTGGTGCCAAAGCCGGTAATTGAGGACGACGATGATTCATTTCAACCACAGATTCGAATAGCAGGTACGACGACGTGGCTGGACGTTGTTGATTCAGCTGATCCAGACTCTCCGTATATCATTCCCGGTGCGGTCACTGGTCGAGACTGGACGGTGCCCTACAAGATTCGACGCAGCTTGTTTAGAGAGGAGCTTACGCCCGAAGCGCCTACCCAATGGGAGTTCCGATATATTTTCTTTGCTGGCGGTATTAATGATGTCGCATCCAGTACCGCTACCTTCGCCATCGATCTTACACCGCCCTACAGAGTAAAAACCCCGCCCGGCTCCGACCGAAACCCCGGAGCGCCTACATGGCCTGCCGATTTAGGGCCGACTGTTCCCATTGATGAAGCCTACCTCGAAGGCAAAACCCATATCATCGTCAAGCCCGCGATTCCCGCAAACTACGAGGCAACTGACGTTTACAGATTTTTCTTCGGGCCTGCGCCGGATCCCGGCCGCGATACTCCCGTATTTAATGCTGTACTGTCGGCGGCTCGGGAAGCTGCAATTGAAGTCAAAGTGTTTGTCGATGCCGCTGATGGTCCTCATCAGCTTATTTATGTGTCCAAAGATCTGCCAGGAAATGAAGGGCGCCGATCAAACTTCAGTCAGCGTACCGTTCAACATGCCAAGGATCCCGATCCCGATACGGTGGTACCACCGATTGTCACGCTGGCAAATGGTACCGATGGCGACAACTTGATCGATCTTGCAGACACTCAGTTTGATTCTCAAGGTGTGGAGTTCAAGGTCAAAGTGCCTACTCCCAATGCTCCAGCGGATACGATTGCCGGCTACTGGGGGGGGCAACAGGTAGGCACCGAGCAGCGCGTGGGTGCCAATACCGAACTGACGTTTTACGCCCCCTATGATCTGGTCAAGCAGGTATACGGCGATACCGATGGCATCGTTAAAACCAATGTCAGTTTCAATATGTTTCGTGGTATCCGTCCGTTGGCTGACTCAAACGTTGAAATCGATGTTGATATTTCATATATCGGTCCGGATCCAATAACCATTGGTCTGGAGGCGCCAACGCTGAAGACAACTGCGGGCACTGACAACGCAATCGAGGAGGGTGATTACGGAGATAACGCCATTACTGCGACTATCAAACTTTTTGCTGCCCCCCCGACAGAGGAAGGTTGGCTGATCGATCTGTTTTATGACGACATCCAGATTGGCGACCCCATCCCGTTAACAACAGGTCAAGAGGGCAAGGAAATAACTCATGTCATTCCTTGGTCTGTTATTCAACAGCAGGAAAGTGGGCCCAAGGTTCTACGGTATACCCTCTACACTCCGGGCTCGAACAACCCAACTCCGTCGAGACCGAGGGATATCCCGGTCGACCCATTCCCGATTGAAATGGCTGCGCCGGTAATATTGGGTCTGGCGGGGTCGGTAAGAAGGATTGGATGCTCCACCTTGAACTTCCCTACGGAGACTGTCCCAAATGATGGTACCGCGAGACGAAATTTGCTCGTTCGTGTATTGCCCAATACGTATACGGTCGATGGTGAAACCATTACTTTGAAGTATCAGGCATTTGAGCGGGCGGAGCCGACGAAACCTATTCCCAATACTGATGCAACGGCGACTTACCCAATCTCGGGGACATTTCCTACCGATGGTGCGCTAATCAATATTGGTGATTACGAGGAAGATTTCAAACCGGCTCATATGCAGCTTGGCAGGTTGACTTATTCCATTTCCCGCGGGGGAGCTGGTAATAATCCGA
Source organism: Pseudomonas sp. P4_D7 (assembly GCF_056401755.1). Classification (NCBI taxonomy): domain Bacteria; kingdom Pseudomonadati; phylum Pseudomonadota; class Gammaproteobacteria; order Pseudomonadales; family Pseudomonadaceae; genus Pseudomonas; species Pseudomonas sp. P4_D7. Next base: position 53,540 of record NZ_JBFUIR010000031.1, read on the forward strand.
CACCAGACTCGCTGCCTGCTGAGAGCACGCTGGATCTGGATGACAGTCAAGGTCGTTTTTGTGAGGAATTTATTCCCGTGCCAAATCCATGATGGATGATTTTTGGGGGGGCGATCGCAAAGTTTGTGACCGCCTCCTCCGATTACTTACATCTGATATTAAAACTTTTAGCCCGAAAGAATTTTCGCCAACTAATTGAGGATAACTCCTACATAAATTTATGAGTCTTCTCTATAGCCTTGCGCCCCTCCAGGAATGGCTACGACTGCCATTTCACCAGTCAGACAGCAGGTATTCACTATGCGGGGTAAGTCATTGTCGGGTCCAGGCCGTTCGCGGCGTTACATAGTTTTGAGCCCATCGTTGTTGGCAATTTTGAGTGCCTGCGCCAGCGCGGCTCCGGTGGTGGGCCGCGAGGAAACGGTAAACGGCGGCACGCCGGAACGCTGGGACCTTTCCCAGAACGCCACGCTGACAGTCAACGGCGCGCAAACGCTGGCCATCAACTCTGAAAATTCAACATTGATCGTGAATCCTGGTAGCACAACGCAGCAGATCTCGGCTCGCGAAGGGTCAACGGTCAATCTGAGCAATGCGACCGTTTCGGCTACCGGGGGCTTGGCGGCGGTCTTTTTAAGTAGCTCTCAAGCGACGATCGACAGCAGTTCGATTACCGGAAATCGTGTTGGACTCCAAGTGGTTCGCGATGCCAATACACAGGACGGCTCCAATGTTTCTGTTACCAATGGCACGAAGATCACTGGTGTGACCGGGGGAGCGTTGGTCAGTGCCTTCAGCGTCCTGAACCTCAGCGATTCCGACCTTCTCGGCACCGGAGCCAGCAGCTACGGACTTCGGCTGAATAGCGGTCAAGCCACGGCCCGAAACAGCTCTATCATTGGTGGTCGAGAAGGCGTCGTCATCGATGCCGATCTCAATCAGGTTCAACCGGCGACGTTGAATCTTGAGAACACTACAGTGCAAGGCAAAACCGGCGCTGCCATTCTGGTCGACTTGGCTAACACCACGGATTCCACGGCGGCCATTACGTTGACCAACTCGCGCTTGCTCGCTGGCAACGGCACCTTACTGGATGTCCGAGGCGGGGCGGATGCCTCGCTGGTGGTCAACGACAGTACGCTCAATGGTGACATCGTCACGGAGCAGGGCAGCACCACAACGTTGACTCTGCAAAACAACTCGAAGCTGACAGGCCAATTGCAAAATGTGGCCAGTGCCACGATCAATGACAGTTCCCAGTGGGTACTGACGGGTAATAGCAGTATCGACCAGTTGAGCCTGAACAACGGTGGCTCGGTGGTCTTCGGGGCTACCGACGCCTTTTATCAACTCAACGTAACGTCCTTGTCTGGCAATGGCCGTTTTGTGATGGGCACCAACTTCACCACGGGTGAAACGGATGTGTTGAATGTCACGGGCACCGCCCAAGGGACACATGAACTGCTGATCGCCAGCAGTGGGCTTGACCCTGCTAGCGGACAACCTGTCCGCGTGGTGCAAACCGCAGGCGGCGACGCTCGGTTTTTCATGAGCCGTGATGTCGATCTGGGGACGTATTCCTATGGTCTGGCGAAAAGTGGCAACGACTGGATACTCGATCCCACTACGCGGACCATCAGTCCTGGGGCTCGCTCCGTACTCGCCCTGTTCAACACGGCCTCAACGGTATGGCTGGGCGAATTGACTTCATTGCGCACGCGTATGGGCGAATTGCGCTTCAACGGTGGTCAATCCGGCGCGTGGGGGCGTACTTACACCAACAAGTACAACATCGCCGATGGCTCGGGTGTCGGCTATCAGCAACGTCAGAGCGGGTTTACTTTAGGGGCGGATGCGCCGCTGCCGGTGGGTGACGGGCAGTGGCTGGTCGGGGTGATGGCAGGTCAGAGTCAATCCGACCTCGATCTTGACGCAGGCACCTCCGGGAGCGTGGACAGCTACTATGTGGGTGGTTATGTGACCTGGCTGGATGCGCAAACCGGTTATTACTTTGATGGAGTATTGAAGGCCAACCGCTTCAACAATGATGCCAAGGTAGGGCTGAGTGATGGAACGCGGGCCAAGGGTGACTACGACAATTCCGGGGTCGGTGGTTCGGTGGAAATCGGTAAACACATCAGTCTTGCTGACGGAAACTTCCTGGAACCCTACACGCAATGGTCTGCAGTGGTCATTGAGGGCAAGGACTATTCCTTGAGTAATGACCTGCAGGCAGAAGGTGATCGAACTCGTTCATTCATCGGTAAAGTGGGTGTTACTGCCGGTCGAAATATCGAACTGGATCAGGGGCGGATTTTACAACCTTATATTCGACTTGCCTGGGCACATGAGTTTGCAAAGAACAATGAAGTCCAGGTGAATAACAATGTGTTCAACAATGACCTGTCCGGCTCTCGTGGGGAACTGGGTGCTGGCGTCGCTGTAGCGATAGCCAGGAGTTTCAGCGTGCATGCCGATTTCGAGTACAGCAACGGCCGGTACTTTGAGCAGCCCTTGGGTGCCAACATCGGAATTCGCTATATCTGGTGAACGAGGCAATAAAAAAGGAAGCAAAAGCTTCCTTTTTTTTGTTTGCCGGTATTATGGTTATGCGGCGATCAACCGATATCCACGCAATTTCATGATGTCTCCCTTTGCTGCGAATCTAACCTCCAAGGTTAGTTCTTTCTCCACATCGTCGTCTCGATTCTCCACCACGACGTTGTTCAAGTTCCCGGAAAGAGTAGCGGAATCAGGATCATAAGCGATGATGGTTGTCCCCGAACGCTGAGTATAAGTTACAGGCTTGGCTGGATCGCTGTTGTCGACAAATGTCAGGCGAACCTCATGGGATGTTGGTGTCAGTTCGTAGCTGTCATTCGGCAGGTTTTTGGAGAAGGACAGGGTGATTTCTTTGGTCGTAAAGTCCATTTTACGCTGACGAGCAAACATTACGTAGGCCTCACCATGCGGCAGCGGGAAGGTTTGCTCGGAGAGTTCAACCAGGCTTGCTTCAAACTGTTCTACGGCGTTGATTGTCCCTACACACTCACCTGTGCCGATTGCATTTCTACGTTTGAGAATTTTATTGATCATTTTTGCGGTCTCCATGTCATGACGAGATATCCCGTGATTAAAGGAAACTTTCGGGATGAGCTATCAGAGCGCTAATGAGGCCAACTGTAAACTGTCAGACTTGACAGTTTACAGTTGGCCAGAAGTGTGGTTTCCGAAATTTGGTTATTGGCGAAGGTTAGTTTTGATGGGGAACGTGATTTAAACGGGTCAGGCTCCCGATCATCAGGTTAGCGGATCTGCGCCGCCCGCTTGGAAGGACGGTCTCTGTGGACAATAAAATAATCAGCCAAACAGTCCCGCCGCAATATTGATTGAAAATCCCAAAATAGCCGTGTTGAACACAAACCCGATCAGTGATTGCGCCAAAACGATTTTGCGAATATCCCGCGTTGCAACACCTACATCCGCCGTCTGCACCGCCACGCCGATGGTGAACGAGAAGTACAAGAAGTCCCAATAGTTGGGCGTGGTAAGCCCTTCAGCAAAACGCAACGCCGGCTCCTTGCCATCCCAGGTGTAATACAACCTCGCGTAGTGCACGCAGAAAATCACCCCGATCAGCAGCCACGAACCGATTACCGTCAGCGCGGTAAAACCGTAGTGCATGAGCTTGCGCGTGGTTTCCAGATCTTTGCTGCCCGCGAGTTCGAAGGTGATGGTCGCCAGACTGGCCAGTGCAGCGATGCACACCACGAAAAGCACCAGCCCGGCATTTTCGTCTTCGACCTCAGCGATACGTTTGACGTCCGGCGCCTTGGCGCGCACGGTCAGCCAGAACATCAGGATCAGGTAAGTCCAGACACCGGCGTTCCAGCCGATGAGGATTTTGCTGACGATGGAATCGGCGGGGGCCAGCAAACCGCTGGCGAGGCCGAGGAGGGCGGCGGCGGACAGGCGAGGGTGGGTGCGGGCGAGGAAGCGCATGGGGACTCGATGGGCCAGGGTGGTTCAGACACCTTAGCCCAGCGATGGCCGGTGTRACCACAGTGCTGGATGTTTGCAGAATCTCTGTGGGAGCGAGCCTGCTCGCGAAGGCGTCCGGTCAG
>NZ_JBFUIR010000032.1:0-57318 GCF_056401755.1 Pseudomonas sp. P4_D7
CGCCCGCTGGCACTGCTCGACGGCAAAGGCCCGAAAAAAGCCTGCCCGTTCTACTACCAGCTCGACCACCTCGGCACCCCGCAGGAACTCACCGACTACAGCGGCGACATCGTCTGGTCCGCGCAATACGACGCCTACGGCAAAGTCGCCGCACTGACCCTGGCCGGCGAGGACTACCTGAACCAGCCGCTGCGTTTTCAGGGGCAGTACTTCGACGGCGAAAGCGGGCTGCATTACAACCGGCACCGGTATTACGACCCGAGGTTGGGACGGTATCTGACGCCGGATCCGATCAAGTTGGCGGGTGGGTTGAATCAGTACCAGTACGTGCCGAATCCGACGGGGTGGGTGGATCCGTTGGGGTTGAACTCCAACTGCCCGCCGCCGAAGAAGCCTGGGTGTGAGGTGCCGGGTGGAAGTGACGGGGCTCAGGTTGATGAGGATGAGCCGAAACTACCGGAAATTGCTCACAATATAGATCCAAAAACTTTGAAGCGAGTACATACAATAGAGGGAAAAACCTCAACCAAGACAGTCGAGAATTATAAAAATAAAATGCAAAACGGATACGATCCAACAGATCCCATCAAGGTCATAGAACATGACGGCAATCTATATATTTTGGACGGACACCATCGCGCAGCAGCTGCACGGCAAACTTCAACTAATGTGACAATCAAACTCATAACCGACCTCAAAGCGTATAACGGAGCGCTAAGAAGCATTGAAGATATATTAGAGTCAGCAAACAATGTGGGCCTAGACAGATTGGAGCACCGGAGAAGAAGATGAGCGACCAAAATGAAACTTTGGACATCCTGATAAATGACTTCATTTCCATGGTGGAGTCCAGCACCCTGATATTTGAGCGAAAATTTGGCACTCGAGACATTCGAAGGCTTTGGTACACCAAGGTAATAAAGCGACGCGGGAGAGTTACTCGAGGCGTTAAATATGAATTGCATGGTATTGGCTGCCGCATCAATTTATCGACAGGATGCGTAGATTTTGACTATGGCCCTAACGGTGAAATCAATGGCTTTGATACTTGGCGCCTATACAACTTTGCTCGTGAAAGACCCTCTAAGCATAGAAAATATTGCGATGAAGAAACCATTAAAAAAGAACTCGCAGAATATCTGAAGCTAAAAAAAATCAAAAAAATGTCAGGCATAAGTAACTTGTATGTATTGGCTGACTCAACAGAAACCGATTAGACACGACCAAAAAAGGGCCTGTTGAATCAGGCCCTGAAAAACCAAATACATACTCTCAACTCACTACAAAAAACCGTCACAGCTCATACGCATACCCCTCATACTCTTTATCTGCCTCATCCGAATCATTCATGGCATCGTCGCGTCGTCCATCAATGAGCCGGACCCTCATTCCTCGGGTCATTGATGAACGGCAATTCACTCGGGTCTTTTTCGCCTAGCGAGCGACGTGCGACAGCCTGTCATCGACCCCCGACTCAACGGAACCCACCCCGTGAATCAACGGCCCATAACGCCGACTGAACTCCCAGTTGTACGGCACGCCATCCTTGCTGCTGCCGTTGTCCCAGTTCACCGACCAGGTCATCAAGCCTTTGATCGGCAGCCCTTTGATCGCCAGACGCTTGAGGACATTCCCGACCACGGTTTTGTCGATCACATAACCGGTGGCAGCCGCATCGTTGTTGGCCGGCAGGCCAATGACGAACTTGTCCGCCGCGATGCGGGTGAAGCCGCGAGTACCGGTCACCAGGCTTTCAGTCAGGTAATAAAGGAAATCCTCTTTCAACGCATCGTTGTTCTGCGCAATCCACGCGCCCGCGCCGTTGTTGGCTTCCGGCACCCAGACCCCGTCGCCACCCTGGTTGTAGAACTGCGGGGCGATGAAGTCGTAGTAGCCTTCCAGCGCCTGCAGATAGCTCAGGTATTTGCCGGTGCTGGTCAGGTATGGAAACTCCGGGGCCATGCTGATGATGAAGTGCTTGCCTTGGCCTGCGTAGTGATCCTTGACCAGTTTCAGTGCGGCCGGCAGGACGGTCCTGTTGGCCGCGAAATCAATCGCGCTCTGTTCAAGATCAATATCCAGGCCGTCGAAGCCGTAGGTTTCCACCAGACGGATGATTTCATTGGCCAGCGGTTGTTCCTGACCGCTGCGCAACTCGATGTGCGCATCGGCGCCGCCGAGGGAAATTAACACGGCCCGCCCTTGGCTGTTGAGCACACCGACCTGACGGCGGAACTCGGCATCGGAAACGTTGAACGGCTTGAAGGTCGGAATGCCGCTGCCCTTCATAAAGGCTACCGCGACGACGTTGTATTCCTTGGGCACCTCTTCCAGCGACAGGCTGGCGAAGCGACCCTGGCGGTAACCATCACTCAGTCCCGCCGGCCAGTTGTGCCAGAAGCCCATGAGGATCTTTTTGCCGGCAATGCTCGGCATCAGCGAGGCGGCATCGCTCGCGGCGTTTTGCACTAAAGAGAAATCGATTTTTGACATGTTCTAATCCTTCAGAACGTGTGGGTTTGGCGACGCAGCGCCGTTATTTGAAGTCGACGTCGAAGGCCTGATAGAAAGCGTTGCCGGTGTTGGCGACGATCCACATCAGCACGATCACGTGATGGCCTTTTTTGTTGGCCGGCAGTTTCACCGCGTGATTGACCTTGGCCTTCAGCTCATTCGGGTAGCTGTAATACGGCACCTGAGTGTAGAAGTCCTCGAAGAACGGTTGGCTTTCCAGTTGCGCACGGGTGATGCGCTGCTTCGGATCCCAGCCGTCCTTGGTGATCAGCCAGCGATAGCCGCGAGTGGTGTGCGGTGCGGTGTATTCCCACTTGATTTCGAGGGTTTGTCCCGGGGTGACATTGAGCAGCGGCCAGGTGAATGGACGACCGAGTTTCTTGCTCATTTCTTCATGGGTGAAGTTCACGCAGTCGCGGGCGTCACTCTTGCCACCACTGAGGATGTAGCCGTCGGCCGGTGGCGTGACACTGTCCGAGTCGCTCTGGTATGGCGCCGGAAACGGCCCCGCTGCCAGCGCCGGGAAATTTTTCCCGCCTTCCATTTCATTGACCTGCCAGGCACCGAGCAGTCCTTGCTCAATGGCCACCGCACCGCGGCTGGCAGGAGAGATGACGCGACCATGTCGCAGTTGGGTTTGTGCTTGTGGTTGATTCATGTTTTTCACTCCGTTGATTTAAGAACTCTCCTTTCCGAGGAGAGGCCTTCAAGCTAACGGAGGCGAATTTTTTGTCCATCGGCGATTTTCTCGCAGTCAGCGGATGAAGGCCAGCAAAACACTGCAAATACTGGATGTATATCCAGTCTTTTACGATAATACCCACCCGAGATGACGCCAAAAGATTACACGCCGATGCTGCAAAAACTGCCATTCAGTACTCACGGCAACTGTGCCTTGAACTCCTTTTCGTATTGCCCGGCGAGTTGTACTTTCTGTTTCTCGTTGAGCAATTTGCCGGCCATCTGGAAGAACTTCTGTTCTTCTTCTTTCAAATGATGATGAACCTTGTCCGACAGCTTCTTCGCGGTTGCCAACCACGCCGGACTGGACATCTCGGTCTCGTCGAGTTCTTCCATCATCTCGTCCATTTCATGGTGTTCAGCGATGGCATGGCGGCTCAGATCGACACCCTCGTCAAGCTCCATCAACGGAATGTAGAAATGGCGTTCTTCGGCGGTTTCGTGGGCCTGGAGTTCGGCTTTGAGTTGTTTGTACGCCTCGACCCGCTCCGGGGTGTCGCCGCTGGTTTCGATCAGGGTTTTGGCGTAGCTACGCTGGCGCTCATGGCTTTCGCGAAGGGCTTCGAAAATATTCATGGGGGATCCTCATCAACCGCGTGCTGGAATGACGCTGTAACAGCTAGACCCCGGCGCGTGAGCGGCAGTTCCACCGGGTTGAGGGGGGCTTGGAAGATCACCGCCGGGCAGGATAGGCTGCGGGTTCAAACTACAAGGAAGTCAGGCATGAACTTGCGCATCGAGTTGTCACAACATTCCACAGAAGAAGAACGCCAAGCGATTCTCGCCCCCCTGCATGCCTATAACGTGGCCAAGGCCGGGATCGCGGTATCCGAACCGCTCACCCTGCTGGTGCGTGACGATCACGATCAGATTCTGGGTGGACTCTATGGCCGGCTGGTCTGCCAGTGGTTGTTCATCGATTTGCTGTCAGTGCCTGAAGCAGCCCGGGGCCAGGGTATTGGCTCGAAACTGATGCGCATGGCCGAAGAGCTGGCGCGGGAGAAAGGTTGCATCGGCGCATGGCTCGACACGTTCGACTTTCAGGCACCGGAGTTCTACAAGAAACTCGGGTACAGCCAGTTTGGTGAGATTGTCGATTATCCGCCGGGGCACAAGCGGCATTTTTTCCAGAAGCGCCTGAACGGTTGAATGTGACGCCGCCTTCGCGAGCAAGCTCGCTCCCACACTGGATGAGTGATCGACAAAGAATCGATGTGGGAGCGAGCTTGCGAAGGCGGCTTGAACCTCACCGCGACCATTGGCCCTACAGACAGGTTGCCAACGCCGCCAACCGGCGCTTGGCGACAAAATCATCCTTCTGCGCGTAGTAATTCAGCGTCGTCCCCGATGCTTCGGTGAGCACATCGACAAAAGACTCTGCCGAACGGGTATACACCGTCGTACCGCCCGATTTACGCGGTTCCAGATACGCCGCCGCATCCACGCCAAACACCGCTTCGTCCTGCCAGCCGAACTGCACACAACGCGCCACGTCTTTTTCGGCTTTGTCCGACGTCAATACCTTGTACGGGGTTTTCGTGCGAGCATCGTCCATCACCGAGCCTGCGCAACCGGCCAGCAGTGTCGCGGCCAGCGCTACCATCAGAATTCGCATTGCATTCGCTCATTCAGAAAAAAGCGGACTGTATCATCGCAGCAGCAGGAATCGTTCTGCTTTACTGCATTTATAGCGCGACAGGCGCAGGCCGCTGCGGCAACCTAAGGTCATCAGCCTCACAAGGAAAACACATGGCGCCTACCGACCAGCGACATGAACATGCCCTGAAAGTATTTCTCGACGCGCGTCCCGAACTGCGCGAAAACCTCGACCACCTCAACCCGTTACTGGCTCAGGCCAAAGGCGAAACTCAGGCGCAGTATCGTGAAGAGCGACTGCATGAAGCATTTGAGGCCGAGGCGGAAGAACAAGGTCTGTTTGCCTGGGAGCTGACACTGCTACTCACGGCCGCAACGCCTGAGGAATACCAAGCGCAGCGCCTTGAGGTGCATCGTGAAGTCGCAGAAATGGCTCATATGGGTTGGCCGGAATATTGCGATCTGTATGGCATAGAACCATAACCGCCGCCCAAGGACACTTCTACCGATGCTGCCATCCGCCTCGACTCACCGCGCAAGCCCCGGGCATCTGCACACTCAGAAGTGGCGCGGGCGGATTGGTCTGGCGCTGGTGGCCGGCCTCTCGGTACTGGCCGGCATGACCGATGCCATCGGCTTTATGGCCAGCGGCGACTTCGTCTCGTTCATGAGCGGCAACACCACCCGACTTGCCGTGGCGATCAGCGATGGTGATATCGGGCTGACCCTGCGTTTGTTGGTCCTCGTCGCCACTTTTATAGCCGGGAACGCCTTGGGCGTTATCGTTGCCCGTTTCGGTGGCCGCCGGGCGTTGCCGTTGCTGCTGTGTATCGCCACCCTGCTGTGTGCGGCGGCCGCCTGGCCCTTCGACACCCAACTGCCGGCGCTGATGGCGGCGATCATTGCGATGGGCATGCTCAACGCGTCGGTCGAAGAGGTGAACGGCTTGCCGGTCGGACTGACTTACGTGACTGGCGCATTGTCGCGGTTCGGCCGTGGTTTGGGGCGCTGGATGCTTGGCGAACGGCGCAGCGGCTGGCGGGTGCAACTGGTGCCGTGGAGCGGGATGTTTATCGGCGCGATTCTGGGGGCGGTGCTGGAACATCATTTGGGACTGAAGGCGATGTTTGTCAGCGGTTTGCTGGCGGCGGTGATCGGCTTGGTCTCGCTGAGAATCCCACGGCGCTGGCAGCTGGGCTATATGCCGCGCTAACCGAGGACAACAAAATCTTTGTAGGAGTGAGCCTGCTCGCGAAGACGCCGGCACATTCTTCATCTTCACCAACTGACAGACCGCTATCGCGAGCAGGCTCACTCCTACAAGGTTTCGCGGCTGTCGCGATAAAGCTTTATCATGGCCGCAGTTTTGCTGATCGAGTCCGTCATGAAGTTCGCCATTGCGCTGTTTTCCGCCGCCCATGCGCCCTCCTCGCGCCGCGCCCTGCTGTTTGCACAAGCCGCGCTGGCCGGTGGGCATGAAATTGTCCGGCTGTTTTTCTATCAGGACGGCGTTTACAACGCTTCGGACGCGGTGGTCACCCCGCAGGACGAACTGGACCTGCCCAAACAATGGCGCACCTTCATCACCGAGCAAAAGCTCGACGGCGTGGTGTGCATCGCCGCCGCCCTGCGCCGTGGCGTGCTGAACGCTGAAGAAGCCAAGCGCTATCAGCGTGACGCCGTCTCCGTCAGCGCGCCGTGGGAATTGTCCGGCCTCGGTCAGTTGCATGACGCGGTACAAGACGCTGACCGCTTGATCTGCTTCGGAGGTGCGTGAGATGGCTAAATCCCTGTTGATCATCAGCCGTCAATCGCCATGGTCTGGCCCCGCGGCCCGCGAAGCGCTGGACATCGTGCTGGCCGGTGGCGCCTTCGATCTGCCCATTGGCTTGCTGTTTCTCGATGATGGCGTCTTACAACTCGCCGCCGGGCAGAGCGCCAAGGCCCTGCAACAGAAAGACTTGAGCGCTAACCTGCAAGCGCTACCGATGTTTGGTGTAGAAGAACTGTTTTACTGCGCCGACAGCGCCAGCACTCGTGGCCTCGGCACTCTGTCGCTGGACGAAGCGCAGCCGCTGGCCGCCGAGCAAATCACCGCCCTTATTGACCGTTACGACCAGGTGATCACCCTCTGATGTCGACTTTGCATGTGTTGTCTCATTCCCCGTTCGGCGATGATCGCCTGACCAGTTGCCTGCGCCTGATCGGCAGCGCTGATGCTGTGTTGCTGTCCGGCGACGCGGTCTATGCTCTGCAACCGGGCACCGCGCCGTTCACCGCCCTGCAAAACCGCCAGATCAAATTGTTGGTTCTGGCCGAAGATGCACAGGCTCGCGCCATCGAAGTCCCGGACTGGGCTGAGGCCATTGATTACCCGGCCTTCGTCGAGTTGTCGATCCATCACGACAAGGTCAACAGCTGGCTATGAATTCCATGACCGTCGGCGCCCGCGCCATCGAACTGGACAAGGACGGCTTTCTCGTCGACCTCAGCGACTGGTCTGCCGATGTTGCCAGCGCCCTCGCTGCCGCCGAAGAGATCGAGTTGACCGCCGAACACTGGGAAGTCCTCGAACTGCTGCGTAGCTTCTACGAAGAATTCCAGCTGTCCCCGGCCACCCGGCCGCTGATCAAGTACACCGCGTTGAAACTCGGCCCGGACAAAGGTAACAGCCTGCACCTCAACAGACTGTTCAAAGGCACCCCTGCCAAACTCGCCGCGAAACTGGCGGGCCTGCCCAAACCGACGAATTGCTTATGACCGACTTTCCAGCGCTGACCCTCGAAACCCCTGCCGAGCATCCGTTCGCCCAATTCGTGCGCATTCTTGGCAAAGGCAAACGTGGCGCTCGCGACCTGACCCGCGAAGAGGCCCGCGAAGCCATGGGCATGGTGCTTGACGACAAGGTTGAAGACACCCAGCTCGGCGCTTTTCTAATGTTGCTGCGGCACAAGGAAGAAAGCGCCGAGGAAATGGCCGGCTTCACCGAAGCCCTGCGCGAGCGCCTGCAGGCGCCGGCGCTGAACGTCGATCTGGACTGGCCGACTTACGCTGGCAAGAAGCGTCATCTGCCGTGGTATCTGCTGGCGGCCAAGTGTCTGGCACAGAACGGCGTGCGCATTTTCATGCACGGCGGCGGCGCACACACCGCCGGGCGTCTGTACAGCGAGCAACTGCTTGCTGAATTGAACATCCCGTTGTGCCGCACCTGGCAGCAGGTCGGCACAGCGCTGGACAACGGCGGACTGGCATTCATGCCGCTGGTGGACTGGGCGCCGCAATTGCAGAACATGATCGATTTGCGCAACACCCTCGGCCTGCGTTCGCCGATCCATTCCCTGGCGCGGATCCTCAATCCGTTGGGCGCACGCTGCGGCCTGCAAAGTATTTTCCACCCCGGCTATCAGGCAGTGCACCGCGATGCCAGCGGTCTGCTGGGCGACACGGCGATTGTGGTCAAGGGCGACGGCGGCGAAATCGAGATCAACCCGGATGCCGACAGCCACCTCTACGGCACCACCGCCGGCGAGAGCTGGGACGAGGAATGGCCGCGATTGTCGGCGCAGCGCCACGTCAAACCGGCGACCCTGGACGTCGAACACCTGAAAGCCGTATGGCGTGGCGAGGTGGTCGACAGTTACCCGCAAATGGCGTTGATTGCGACCATGGCACTGGCCTTGCGCGGTCTCGGTCAAAGCCGTGAGCAAGCCTTCGCAACCGCCGAGCACTACTGGGCCGCGCGGAACAAATCGATTTAACCGATCATTCGCGCCTGATCTTTGCGCTTTTTGTTCGAACTCATCGGAATAGACTCGACTCCAACGATTATTGGTTTACGGAGTCTTGATCATGGGTTTACTCGTCGATGGCCACTGGCAGGACAAGTGGTACGAAAGCAGCAAGGACGGCGCCTTCCAGCGCGAACAGGCCAAGCGCCGCAACTGGGTAACCGCCAACGGCGAACCCGGCCCCAGCGGTGAAGGCGGTTTTGCCGCAGAGGCCGGGCGCTATCACCTCTATGTTTCGCTCGCCTGTCCGTGGGCGCATCGCACGCTGATCCTGCGCAAACTCAAAGGCCTGGAAAGTCTCATCGACGTCTCGGTGGTCAGTTGGTTGATGCTGGAAAATGGCTGGACCTTCGACACGGCGCTCGGCTCAACCGGCGACAAACTCGATGGGTTTGAATTCATGCATCAGCGCTATACCGCCGACACTGCCGATTACACCGGCCGTGTCACCGTGCCGGTGCTGTGGGACAAAAAGCTCAAGCGCATCGTCAGTAATGAATCGGCGGAAATCATCCGCATGTTCAACAGCGCGTTCGATGGTTTGACCGGCAGTGATCTGGATTTCTATCCGGCGCCATTACGCGGCGAGATCGATGCGCTGAACGAGCGGATTTATCCAGCGGTTAACAACGGCGTGTATCGCGCAGGTTTTGCGACGTCACAACAGGCTTATGAAGAAGCGTTCGATGAGGTGTTTGCCGAGCTGGATCATCTGGAGCGGGTGCTGGGTGCCAATCGCTACTTGTCGGGTGAGTACTTGACGGAAGCGGACATCCGTTTGTTCACCACGATGATTCGTTTTGACGCGGTCTACCACGGCCACTTCAAGTGCAACCTGCGGCGGATTGCCGATTACCCGAATCTGTCAAACTGGCTGCGGGAGATGTATCAGATGCCGGGGATTGCCGAGACGGTGGACTTCCAGCACATCAAGAACCACTACTACGGCAGTCACAAGACCATTAACCCGACGGGAGTTGTGCCGAAGGGGCCGGAGCAGGATTTCAACGTCGTCCATGATCGGGCGCGGTTGAGCGGCAAAGGGGTTTGGCGAAAAGGTTGAGAGTTATAGGGTTTTGGAAGGCCTCTTCGCGAGCAAGCTCGCTCCCACACTGGATATGTGTCGTTCACAAATCCCCTGTGGGAGCGAGCTTGCTCGCGAATGGGTCAACTCGGTTTTTCAGACCTGCGCCTGAGCCCCTTCGAACCACGCCAGCTTCTCGCGCAGTTGCACCACTTCACCGACGATGACCAGTGTCGGCGCATGCACTTCATGCTCCGCCACCAGTCGCGGCAGATCAGCCAGCGTGCCGGTGAAGACGCGCTGATTGACCGTGGTGCCCTGCTGAATCAATGCCGCCGGGGTATCGGCTGAACGACCATGTTTGATCAGTTGTTCGCAGATGACCGGCAACCCCACCAGGCCCATGTAGAACACCAGCGTCTGCGCCGGCGCGACAAGGTCGGCCCAAGGCAGATCGGTGGAGCCGTCCTTCAGATGGCCGGTAACAAAGCGCACCGACTGCGCGTGATCACGATGCGTCAGCGGAATCCCGGCATATGCCGCGCAGCCACTTGCCGCCGTGATACCCGGCACAACCTGAAACGGAATGCCGTGAGCGGCCAGCTCTTCGATCTCTTCGCCGCCACGGCCGAAGATAAACGGATCACCGCCCTTCAACCGCACCACACGCTTGCCGGCCTTGGCCAGGTCGACCAATTGCTGGTTGATCTGATCCTGCGGCACAGCGTGATCAGACCGACGTTTGCCGACGTAGACCCGCTCGGCATCACGACGGCACAGCTCAAGAATCGCTGGCGCCACCAAGCGGTCGTACAGCACCACATCGGCTTGCTGCATCAGACGCAACGCCTTGAAGGTCAGCAGGTCCGGATCGCCCGGGCCCGCGCCGACCAGATACACCTCGCCGGTCGTGACCATGGCTTCGCCATCGATCTTGGCTTGCAGCAGACGCTCGGCTTCGGCGCCCTGCCCGGCCAGTTGCCGGTCGGCAATCGGCCCCTGAAACACGTCTTCCCAGAAACCACGACGCTGCTGCACATCCGGAAACAGGCTTTTCACCTGATTGCGGAAACGCGCGGCGAGCCCGGCCAATTGGCCGTAGGTCGATGGAATCCAGGTTTCGATCTTGGCGCGGATCAAACGCGCCAGCACCGGCGCATCGCCGCCGCTGGACACGGCAATGATCAGCGGCGAACGGTCGACGATCGCCGGGAAGATCACGCTGCACAAGGCAGGCGCGTCGACCACGTTGACCGGCACGCAGCGCTTGTGCGCATCGGTGGAGACTTGGGCGTTCAGCGTCTCATCGTCGGTGGCGGCAATAATCAGCCCGCAACCGTCGAGATCCGCCTCGACGTAACCGCGCAACAGGCATTCACCGCCAGAGGCGACGACCAGTTCACGCAGTTGCGTTTCGATTTCAGGTGCGACCACCCGCAGCAGCGCACCGGCATCGGCCAGCAGGCGGGATTTGCGCAAGGCAATTTCCCCCCCACCGACGACCAACACACGACTGCCGCGCAGGTTGTGAAACAGCGGCAGATATTTCATTTAGCCGATGACCTCAAGGCCACCCATGTACGGCTTGAGTACGTCCGGCACACGGATCGAGCCGTCGGCCTGCTGGTAGTTTTCCAGCACGGCAACCAGCGTACGGCCTACGGCCAGACCGGAACCGTTCAAGGTGTGCACCAGCTCAGGCTTGCCGGTTTCCGGGTTGCGGAAACGCGCTTGCATACGACGGGCCTGGAAGTCGCCGCAGTTCGAGCACGAGGAGATTTCGCGGTACTTGTCCTGGCTCGGGATCCACACTTCCAGATCGTAGGTCTTGACCGCGCTGAAACCCATGTCGCCGGTGCACAGCGCCAGGGTGCGGTAAGGCAGACCGAGCAGTTGCAGGACTTTTTCGGCGTTGGCGGTCAGGCCTTCCAGCGCTTCCATCGAAGTCGATGGCTCAACGATCTGGACCATTTCGACTTTGTCGAACTGGTGCTGACGGATCATGCCGCGGGTGTCACGGCCCGATGCACCGGCTTCACTGCGGAAGCACGGAGTGTGCGCGACGAACTTGATCGGCAGCAGTTTCGAATCGACGATTTCGCCCGCAACGATGTTGGTCAGCGACACTTCAGCGGTCGGGATCAGGTAGAGATCGGCTTCGCCTTCGCGCGCGATCTTGAACAGGTCTTCTTCGAACTTCGGCAGTTGACCGGTGCCTTGCAGCGCCGGCGCCTGAACCAGATAAGGCGTGTAAGCCTCTTCGTAGCCGTGTTCGTTGACGTGCAGGTTGATCATGAACTGTGCGAGCGCACGGTGCAGACGCGCGATCGGGCCACGCAGCAGGGCGAAACGCGCGCCGGACAGCTTGGCGGCGGTTTCGAAATCCAGCCAGCCGAACTTCTCGCCCAGGGCAACGTGGTCTTTCACTTCGAAGTCGAACGCGGTCGGCGTGCCCCAGCGGCGCACTTCAACGTTGTCGTCTTCGTCTTTGCCGACCGGCACGGATTCGTGCGGCAGGTTGGGGATACCGAGCAGGATCGAATCCAGTTCGGTCTGGATCGCGTCCAGCTCGACTTTACCGGCACTCAGTTCGCCCGCCATGCGCTCGACGTCCGCCATCAACGGCGCGATGTCTTCGCCGCGCTGCTTGGCCTGACCGATGGATTTGGAACGCGCGTTACGCTCAGCCTGCAGTGCTTCGGTGCGGGTCTGGACGGTCTTGCGCTGTTCTTCCAGCGCTTCGATGCGCGCGGTATCCAGGGCAAAGCCACGGGAAGCCAGGCGGTCCGCTACGTCCTGAAGGTTGCTACGTAACAGTTTGGAATCGAGCATGTCGGTTTCTCGTTATCAAAGTTTGGTCAAAGACAGGCCGGCCCACGTCGCGAGCAGCCCGCCGAATACGCTGAGTGCCGCATAGCCCAGAGCCAGCGGCACTTGCCCGCTTTCCAGCAGGCGCACCGTATCCAGTGAAAAGGATGAAAATGTCGTCAGCCCCCCAAGGAAGCCGACCATCAACCCGGCGCGTACCTCGATCGGTACTTCCGGGCGTATCAAAAACAGGCCGTACAACACGCCAATCAGCAAACAGCCCACGATATTAACGGCCAGCGTCGCGGTATAGAAGTGCCGCGGCCAATTGGCGTTGACCCAATTACCGGTGGCGAAGCGCAACAAGGTGCCGGCAACCCCGCCGGCGGAGACCGCAATGATCAATGGAAGCACTATTTTCTCCGCTGCCGAGGGCTTAAACGATCGAGTTGGGCGAGGTGGTTGAGCTTCTCGCCGATCTTCAATTCCAGACCGCGCGGCACCGGTTGGTAGAACGGGATGGGATCAAGCTCTTCCGGGAAATAGTCTTCGCCGGCGGCATAAGCGTCCGGCTCGTCGTGGGCGTAGCGGTATTCGTCACCGTAGCCCAATTGCTTCATCAGTTTCGTCGGTGCGTTGCGCAGGTGCAGTGGCACTTCCAGCGAGCCGTTTTCAGCGGCGGCGCGCAAAGCGGTTTTGAAGCCCATGTACACCGCGTTGCTTTTTGGCGCACAGGCCAGATAGGTGATGGCTTGGGCCACGGCCAACTCGCCTTCCGGACTGCCGAGACGCTCCTGCACTTCCCACGCCGCCAGGCACAGGCTGAGGGCGCGCGGGTCGGCATTGCCGATGTCTTCGCTGGCCATGCGCACTACGCGCCGGGCCAGGTACAGCGGATCACAACCGCCGTCAATCATTCGCGCAAACCAGTACAGTGCACCGTCGGGGTTGGAGCCGCGCACGGACTTGTGCAGCGCCGATATCTGGTCGTAGAACGCTTCGCCGCCCTTGTCGAAACGCCGACGCGTATCGCCGAGCAGGCTCTGCAGCAACTCGGTGCCGATTTCGCTGTTGTCTTCAGCCAGGTCCGAGGCGTTTTCCAGCAGGTTGAGCAGACGCCGGCCATCGCCATCGGCGGCGGACAGCAGCATCTGGAAGCCTTCATCGTTCAGCGTCAGGTTGCGCTTGCCCAGACCGCGCTCTTCGGTAAGCGCGCGGTGCACCAGTTTGCGCAGCGCCGCTTCGTCTAGGCTTTTCAGCACGTAGACGCGAGCACGCGACAACAAGGCGTTGTTGAGTTCGAACGAAGGGTTTTCGGTGGTGGCGCCGATGAAGATCAGCGTGCCGTCTTCAACGTAAGGCAGAAACGCATCCTGCTGGGATTTGTTGAAGCGGTGCACTTCATCGACGAACAAAATGGTGCGCTTGCCGTACTGGCCGGCCTGCTGCTTGGCGATTTCAACGGCCTGACGGATCTCTTTGACCCCGGCGAGCACTGCCGAGACCGTTTCGAAGTGCGCATCGGAGACTTCCGCGAGCAACCGCGCCAAAGTGGTTTTACCCACTCCGGGCGGCCCCCAGAAGATCATCGAATGCAGGGCACCCTGCTCCAGCGCCTCACGCAGAGGCTTGCCGCGAGCGAGCACGTGCTCCTGACCGACGTACTCATCCAGATTGGTCGCACGCAAACGCGCGGCCAGTGGCTGGGCAATCGGTGCACTGCGAAACAGATCCATCACGTAGCGTTGAAACCTCTATTTGATCAGGTCGATCATTTGCCCTTGTGGGAGCGAGCCTGCTCGCGAAAGCGGTATTAATGCTGGATGAAATATCGCTTTCGCGAGCAGGCTCGCTCCCACAGGGTTTACGTGTTTATTCCTGGATCACGTCGGCACCCTCGGGGATGTCGAACTTGAACTTCGATGCCGATACCGGCTCGTTGGCCTTGACCCCGGTAAACAGGATGTTGGTGCGCTGGCCGACGCTATCGATCAGTTGCATATCGTTGAGCAGACCGTTGCGGAACGACAGACGCAGGTTATCGAACAGAGTGTCTTTGGTTTTCGGCTTGAGGGTGAAGTCGATCACGCCGCCCGCCTCTTTCGCGCTGATATCAAAACTCTGGCTGATCTTCGACACATCACCGGACAGCAGCAGCGCCGGGGTTTGGGTCAGACGCTCGTCGAGCTTCTTGATGGTCGCCTGTTCCAGATCCGGGTCCCACAGGGTGACTTTCTTGCCGTCGGAAACCATGGTCTGCTCGTTTGGCGCATTGGTGTGCCAGTAGAACAGGCCCGGACGCTGCAGGGTCATGTTGCCGGTGGTTTCCTGCAACTGCGTGCCGCTGCCGTCGAGGGTCAACTGCGAGAAGTTCGCGCTCAGGGTCTTGGATGTTTCCAGCAATTGGGTCAGACGCGCCACGTCCTTTTGATCGGCGTGGGCCGTGAGAGTGGTCAGCGCCAGTACTGGCAGCAGCATGCGGATAAGACGCATGGGAGTCCTCTTGAATACTCGTTGGGAGAGCGGCGGCACATCATTGTCCCGCCTCTTGCGTTTGCAATCAGTCGCGTACCGGGCCCGGGGCCAGGACTTCGCGGGAACCGTTGGTGTTCATCGAGGTGACGACGCCGGCCATTTCCATGGCTTCGATCATCCGAGCGGCGCGGTTGTAGCCGATCTTCAGCTTGCGCTGTACAGCGGAAATCGAGGCACGACGGCTTTCGAGAACGAACTGTACGGCTTCGTCATACAGCGCGTCGGCTTCCGGATCATCGCCGTCGCCGCCACCGCTGCTGCCTTCAAAACCGCTGCCAGCTTCTTCGACACCGTTGAGGATGTCATCGTTGTATTCCGGTGCGCCGCGCAGTTTCCACGCTTCGACCACACGGTGTACCTCATCGTCGGATACGAATGCACCGTGAACCCGAATCGGCAGGCTGGTGCCCGGCGGCATGTAGAGCATGTCACCGTGACCGAGCAGCTGTTCGGCGCCACCCTGATCGATGATGGTGCGCGAGTCGATCTTGCTCGATACCTGGAACGCCATACGCGTCGGAATGTTGGCCTTGATCAGACCGGTGATCACGTCCACCGATGGCCGCTGGGTCGCGAGGATCAAGTGAATACCGGCAGCTCGGGCCTTCTGGGCGATACGGGCGATCAGTTCTTCAACCTTCTTGCCGACGATCATCATCATGTCAGCGAATTCGTCGACCACTACAACGATGGTTGGCAGCTTCTGCAGCAACGGTGCTTCGTCGTGGATGCTTTCGCGTTTGTACAGCGGATCGCTCAATGGCTCGCCGGCATCCTGCGCTTCCTTGACCTTGGCGTTGAAGCCGGACAGGTTGCGCACGCCCATCTTCGCCATCAGCTTGTAGCGACGCTCCATCTCGGCAACGCTCCAGCGCAAGGCGTTGGCGGCGTCCTTCATGTCGGTCACGACCGGGCAAAGCAGATGCGGAATGCCTTCGTAGATCGACAGTTCCAACATTTTCGGGTCGATCATGATCAGCTTGGCGTCTTCCGGGCCGGACTTGAACAGGATCGACAGGATCATCGCGTTCACACCCACCGACTTACCGGAACCGGTCGTACCGGCCACCAGCAGGTGCGGCATCTTCGCCAGGTCAGTAATGACCGGCTTACCGCCGATGTCGTGACCCAGCGCCAGGGTGACCGGTGATTTGAAATTGTCGTATTCAGGCGTCGACAGCACTTCGGAGAAGCGCACGATCTGCCGGTCTTCGTTGGGAATCTCGATACCGACGGTGGTCTTGCCCGGAATCACCTCGACCACCCGCACACTGGTCACGGCCAGGGAACGTGCAAGGTCTTTCGCCAGGTTGGCGATGCGGCTGACTTTGACGCCGGCGGCAGGCTGGATTTCGTAACGGGTAATCACCGGGCCAGGATGGATCGAATCCACCGTGACCTCGACACCGAACTCCTTGAGCTTGATCTCCAGCAAATGGCCGACCGCCGCCAGGGATTCCGGTGAGTAATTGAGTTGTTTCTTTTCCGCCGGATCAAGAATCGAGATCGGCGGCAAGGTGCCTTCCACGGCGCTGTCGACGAACAACGGCACCTGCTTCTCTTTCTGCACGCGCTTGCTTGGCTCGGGCGCCTTGGCCGGGGCCGGGGCGATAACCGGCGGCACTTGTTTCTCGCGGTCGGACATGTGCTTGCTCAGGGCTTGCTCACGTTCGATCAGGCGTTCTTTGACTTTGGCTTGTTCGCGCTTGTCAGTGACCGTCGGCGCGACCACGTCATGCACGCGATCGTCGACTTCACGCAATTGCGCAACCAGTTGCTTGCGCTCGGTACGGGCCGACCACCAGCGATTGAGCGCGCCTTGAAACAGTTCGAACAGATCAAGGGTGATCTTGCCGGTGATGTCCATCACCTTGAACCACGACAGATCGGTAAATACTGTCAGGCCAAACAGAAACAACGCAATGAACAGCAGCGTGCTGCCCTGAATATTCAGCGCATTCTTCGCCAGATTGCCGAGGCTTTCGCCCAGCGCGCCACCAGCCCCCGCGGGCAGGCCCGAGGCCGCGTGAAAGTGCAGATGCGCCAGCGCAGCGCCAGACAACACCAGAAACACCAGACCGATCAGACGCCAGGAAAACAGCCAGCCGCTCCACTGCCATGGCTCGTGGCGCTGGCGAAAAATCTGGTACGCCTTGATCGCCAGCAGCAACGGGAAGATATAGGCGAAGTAACCCAGCACCATGAACAGAATGTCGGCGCTGTAGGAACCCGCCGGGCCGCCGAAATTCTGTACGTCATCGATCTTGCTGTTGTGGCTCCAGCCTGGATCGTCCTTGCCGTAGGTCAGCAAAGCCATCATCAGGAACAGGCACAAGGCGCCGATGGCGATCAATGCACCTTCCTTGAGCCGGTAGTGCAACTGTTGGCGCCAGAGCGGGACGACTGTTTTTGGTGCTTCGGTGGATTTCTTCAAAACGCTTCTTTTCCTGCGCCCGAGGCGCGTCCATCTATTGAATGACGATAAAAAACTGCCCAATCCAGGCAGGTAAAAAAGTGAACGAGCGCAACTGAGACTACTTTTAACACTGTGCTGCCGCTTTTATAAATACAGCGCACGGCGAACATTCTGTAACAGCCCGGCATTGTACGGGTTTGTGCGTGCGATGCCATGCTTCAAGCCCCAGGATTTAGCATAGTCAAGCACACAGAAGCCGAGACTCAATTTGAGCATGCATTACCTTTTGTGACAAAGGCTTATGAGGTCTATTTGATGAACGTAGCGAAGCATTCACGCCTGATCATCCTCGGCTCCGGCCCGGCCGGTTACAGCGCTGCCGTGTATGCCGCCCGTGCCAACCTCAAACCTGTGGTCATCACCGGCCTGCAGGCCGGTGGCCAGCTCACCACCACCGTCGAGGTCGACAACTGGCCCGGTGACGTCGAAGGCCTCACCGGCCCGGTGCTGATGGAGCGCATGCAGAAACACGCCGAACGCTTTGCCACAGAGATTGTTTACGACCACATCCACACCGCCAAGTTGCAGCAGCGCCCGTTCGAGCTTATCGGCGACAGCGGCACTTACACCTGCGACGCACTGATCATTGCCACCGGCGCCTCGGCGCAGTATCTGGGCTTGCCCTCGGAAGAAGCCTTCGCCGGCAAAGGCGTTTCCGCCTGTGCGACCTGTGACGGCTTCTTCTATCGCAATCAGGTGGTCGCCGTGGTCGGCGGCGGCAATACGGCGGTTGAGGAGGCACTTTACCTGTCGAACATCGCCAGGGAGGTGCACCTGATCCATCGTCGCGACAAACTGCGTTCGGAGAAAATCCTTCAGGACAAACTGTTCGAGAAAGCTGCGAACGGCAACGTGCGCCTGCACTGGAACCAGAACCTCGACGAAGTGCTCGGCGATGCCAGCGGCGTCACCGGCGCGCGACTGCGGGACAGTCATACCGGCGAAACCCGCGAACTGGCGTTAGCCGGGGTATTCATTGCCATTGGTCACAAGCCCAACACCGACCTGTTCCAAGGCCAGTTGCCGATGCGCGACGGCTACTTGCGGGTCAAGGGCGGCAGCGACGGCGACGCCACCGCCACCGAGATTCCCGGGGTATTTGCCGCCGGTGACGTGGCTGACCACGTTTACCGCCAGGCGGTAACGTCAGCCGGTGCCGGGTGTATGGCCGCACTGGATGCCGAGAAGTATCTGGACGACATTCCTGTCATTTAACGGCACACTTTATCGCGGGCCAGACGCCCCACCGCCCTCCCCTTCTGTAAGCCTGGATGCCATGCTGACTTGGTTACAACGTAATTCCCTGACTTTTCCGCCACTGGAAAAGGCCATGCGCGACCCCAACGGATTGCTGGCTGCGGGTGGCGATTTGTCGGCCGACCGGCTGATTCAAGCTTATCGCCATGGCTGCTTTCCATGGTTTTCCGAGGGTCAGCCGATTCTCTGGTGGTCGCCGGATCCGCGCACCGTCTTATTTCCCGACGAACTGCATGTCTCGCGCAGTCTCGGCAAACTGCTGCGTCAGGAACGCTTTCAAGTGACCTTCGATCAGGATTTCGACGCCGTGATCCGCGCCTGTGCCGCACCACGGGATTACGCCGATGGCACCTGGATCACCGAGGCGATGCAGGGCGCCTATGTCGAACTGCATCGTCGCGGCTTCGCGCATTCGGTGGAGGTCTGGGATCAGGGCGAACTGGTCGGTGGCCTGTACGGCCTGGCGATGGGCCAATTGTTTTTTGGTGAATCGATGTTCAGCCGCGCCGACAATGCCTCGAAATTCGGCTTTGCGACCCTGGTGCGGCATATGAAAGACTCGGGATTCGTGCTGATCGATTGCCAGATGCCGACCGATCATCTGCACAGCCTCGGCGCCAGAGCCATTCCCCGCCAGGAATTCGCCGACTATCTGGCCCGCCATCTGGACCAACCCAATCGTGCCACCTGGGTTTGCTGAGCGACTTTTGCGCGCGTGGCTTACACTTAATTCACCAGCTTATCCCGAGGGTTGATCATGACCGAGTTGGCGCGATTGAAGTTCTATGCCACTCAGCCTCACTCTTGCAGTTATCTGCCCGAGGAGCAGGCCACGACCCTGTTTCTCGATCCGAGCCAGCCCATGGATGTGCATGTCTACGCAGACCTGTCGGAAATGGGCTTTCGTCGCAGCGGCGATCATCTGTACCGTCCGCATTGCCAGAACTGCAATGCGTGCGTGCCTGCGCGCATTCCCGTGGCGCAGTTCATGCCCAATCGTCAGCAGAAGCGGATTCTCAAGCGCAATACGGATTTGCAGGTGCGCCCGGCCAAACCGCAATTCAGCGAAGAATATTTTGACCTGTATCAGCGTTACATCGAACAGCGCCACGCAGACGGCGACATGTACCCGCCGAGCCGTGATCAGTTCGCGACGTTTCTGGTCCGCGACTTGCCGTTCTCGCGCTTTTACGAGTTCCGACTCGACGGACGGTTGCTCGCCGTGGCGGTCACCGATTTGCTGCCCAACGGTTTGTCAGCCGTGTACACCTTCTACGAACCCGCCGAAGAACGCCGCAGCCTTGGCCGATTTGCCATCCTCTGGCAAATCGCCGAGAGCCAGCGCCTCGGGCTTGAGGCGGTCTACCTCGGTTACTGGATCAAGAACTGCAAAAAGATGAACTACAAGACGCAATATCGCCCCATCGAATTGCTGATTAATCAGCGCTGGGTGATCCTCAACTAAACCCAAGCCGTAAACCCCTTGGCGTAAACCCCATTTTTCGGGCACAATGCACGCCGCTTTTGCCTGGCGCAGTTGCACCGGGCCATTCATTGGATACCGAGGGCTTTACTGCATGTCGAAAGAAGACAGCTTCGAAATGGAAGGCACTGTCGTCGACACCCTGCCCAACACCATGTTTCGTGTGGAGTTGGAAAATGGGCACGTCGTAACCGCGCATATTTCCGGCAAGATGCGCAAGAACTACATTCGTATTCTTACCGGTGACAAAGTGCGCGTCGAGCTGACGCCCTATGACTTGAGCAAAGGGCGCATCACTTACCGCGCTCGTTAATCAAGTCAATACAGAACGCCCGGTTTATACCGGGCGTTTTTGTTTGTCTGGGATTTGGGTTTTGGGTTTTGGGTGTATATCCGTTTCTCCGGGTGCTGCCGCTGGCGGTTTCGCTCTTACAGCGAGTCCCTTTTTCAAACGCCAAAAAGGAACCAAAAGGCTTTGCCCCTGGCGTACGGCCCGCTCGCTGGGGCTCGGGGTTCCCGAGCTACGGTGTCCATCCGGGGGCATCGCCTACGGTTTGCTTCGCTGCACCTCCTCTCGATGTATGCGGCTACGCCGCACGGCGCTGCGCGCCTACCCCCGGATGAACACCTACGCTCGGCCTGCCGATGGGGCAAAAGATCAAAAACCACATCAAAAGCCAAAGCCAGATCAAAAGCCCCTCACCCTAGCCCTCTCCCGGAGGGAGAGGGGACTGACCGAGTTGTTTGGGAGAACTACTCCGACTTGGGATATCGAGTTGAACGCGAATTTTGAGAGACTCACCATCGGCTCCCTCTCCCTCGGGAGAGGGCTGGGGTGAGGGGCGAATCCACCACAAATCCAAAGCCGACCACGCTGTGCTCCTCACCACTCAACAGGATGAGCGTTAGCTCGGCTGCAGCTTTTGATCTGTAAGGCGACGTCGGAAGGCTGAGTGGAGGGATTGATCCGGGCGTGGGAGCGCAGCGACCGTTTGGCGCAGCCAAACACAGCGAGAGGAGGTGCAGCGAAGCAAACCGTAGGCGCTGCGCCCGGATCGATCCCGCAGCGAAGGAACCCCGAGCCCCAGCGAGCGGGCCGCACGTAGGAGCAAGCGTTTTTTGCTTACTTTTTTTGGCGTTTGAAAAAAAGTGAGTCGCCGTAAGGGCGAAACCGTAATAAGCCATCACCGCAGCAACGGATATTCACCCAAAAAACCCAAACGACAAATAACAAAAAGGCGCCCGAAGGCGCCTTCCCAATCAACATCAAACCGTCAGGCCATCTCAGCGGTAGTCTCGAAGTCAAACGTCAACTCACCATCCTTGATGTCGATGTGCACCACACCGCCATGCTCGGCCAGCTCGCCAAACAGAATCTCCTCCGCCAACGGACGCTTGATCTTGTCCTGGATCAGACGAGCCATCGGACGCGCACCCATCGCCGAGTCATAACCACCCGCCGCCAGCCAACTACGCGCAGCATCAGTGACCTCAAGCAACACACGCTTGTCTTCCAACTGCGCCTGAAGCTCGGTAAGGAACTTGTCCACCACACTTTTGATGACCTCATGACTGAGGCGACCAAACTGGATAATGGTGTCCAGACGGTTACGGAACTCCGGCGTAAAGCTCTTCTTGATCACTTCCATCGCATCAGACGAGTGGTCCTGATGGGTGAAACCGATCGAAGCACGCGCCGCTGTTTCGGCACCAGCGTTGGTGGTCATGATCACAATTACGTTGCGGAAGTCCGCCTTGCGCCCGTTGTTGTCGGTCAGCGTACCGTGATCCATCACTTGCAACAGCAGGTTGAAGACTTCCGGATGCGCCTTCTCGATTTCATCAAGGAGCAATACGCAATGCGGCTGCTTGGTGATCGCCTCGGTCAACAGACCGCCCTGATCGAAACCGACATACCCAGGAGGCGCACCGATCAGACGCGACACGGTGTGACGCTCCATGTATTCGGACATGTCGAAGCGAACCAGCTCGATCCCCAAGGCCTTGGCCAATTGCCGCGCAGCCTCGGTTTTACCAACACCGGTCGGGCCTGCGAACAGGAACGAACCGACTGGCTTGTCGGGCGATTTAAGCCCGGCACGCGACAGCTTGATCGCGGTCGACAGCGAATCGATCGCCGCGTCCTGACCAAACACCGTCAGCTTCAGGTCACGCTCCAGGTTACGCAGCAGCTCCTTGTCGGAACTGGTGACGTGCTTCGGTGGAATCCGTGCGATTTTCGCCACAATGTCTTCGACCTGTGGCACTTCGATGCGCTTCACACGTTTTTCGACCGGTTGCAGACGCTGATAGGCGCCCGCCTCGTCGATCACGTCGATGGCCTTGTCCGGCATGTGCCGGTCATTGATGTAGCGCGAAGCCAGCTCAGCAGCGGCGCGCAACGACTCATCGCTGTATTCGATGTTATGGTGCTGCTCGAAACGCCCTTTCAGGCCGCGCAGGATGCCGATGGTGTCTTCCACCGACGGCTCGACGACATCGACCTTCTGGAAGCGACGCGCCAGGGCACGGTCCTTCTCGAAGATGCCACGAAATTCCTGGAACGTGGTCGAGCCGATGCAGCGAATGTCGCCAGACGACAGCAGCGGCTTGAGCAGGTTCGAAGCATCCATCACGCCACCGGAAGCAGCGCCGGCACCGATGATGGTGTGGATTTCGTCGATGAACAGGATTGCCTGCGGACGTTTTTTCAGTTCGTTGAGCAGCGCCTTGAAGCGCTTCTCGAAATCACCACGATACTTGGTGCCCGCGAGCAGAGCGCCAAGGTCGAGCGAGTAAACAACGCTGTTGGCCAGCAGGTCCGGCACCTGATTATCAACAATGCGCTTGGCCAGGCCTTCGGCAATCGCGGTTTTACCCACGCCCGCCTCGCCTACCAGCAGCGGATTGTTTTTGCGCCGACGCGCGAGAATCTGCGCGACACGCTCGACTTCCGACTCACGGCCGACCAGCGGATCGATACGACCCTGGCGCGCGAGTTCGTTGAGGTTGCTGGCATAAGCATCCAGAGGATTGCCTGAAGAAGAAGACTCACCGCCCTCGTCGTCCTGCATATCTTGTTCACCTTCAGAGTGATCGCCATGCCCCGGCACTTTGGAAATGCCATGAGCGATGTAATTGACGACATCGATGCGCGCAACGCTCTGCTGCTTCAGCAGGAACACTGCCTGACTCTCTTGCTCACTGAAGATTGCGACCAGCACATTGGCGCCAGTCACTTCGCGTTTGCCCGAGCTCTGTACGTGGAAAACAGCACGTTGCAGTACACGCTGGAAGCCCAGGGTTGGCTGGGTTTCACGATCTTCGTCATGAACGGGGATCAATGGCGTGGTGGAGTCGATGAACTCCTGCAGGTCATGCTTGAGTTTGTCGAGGTTTGCGCCGCAGGCACGCAAAACGGTGGCGGCAGCCTCATTGTCCAATAGGGCCAGCAAAAGGTGTTCGACGGTCATGAATTCATGACGTTTCGAACGAGCCTCCTTGAAGGCTAGATTGAGGGTGACTTCGAGCTCGCGGTTTAACATAGCTTCACCTCATACCCAAGTGGTCGGCGATTAACCGTCCTTCTCGATTTCACAGAGTAGCGGATGCTGGCTTTCCCTGGCGTACTGGTTGACCTGCATGGCCTTTGTCTCGGCGATGTCGCGGGTAAACACTCCACATACTGCCCGCCCTTCTGTGTGGACGGCCAGCATGACCTTGGTCGCCAGCTCGCGATTCAGGTTAAAAAACACCTCGAGCACTTCGACGACGAAATCCATCGGTGTGTAGTCATCATTAAACAAAACCACCTTGTACATCGGCGGCGCCTGTAACGCAGGCTTTGCTTCCTGAACAGCAACGCCTGCCGAATCGTCGTCGTGCTCCTCTGGAAGATCCTTTTGGAGAAGCGGGCGATCCTGATTGAATGTTAGTCGAATCTGGCTGATTGCATGCATGGAAAGAAAGGTTCKTCAGTTGTGCAAATACAGTGGTGGGGGCGGCTGTCCACGTTTTCAACTCCGACTGCCCGGTCACCTTGACTATCGGGAAAACGGTGTTACAACCAATAGAACCCACAGTGGGTAAAAAAGATCCGCGGAGTCAATTCTTTTAACGAATAAGATTGCGGATGAATTGGATGATACTCCAGCGATGGAGTCTGTTGCAGAGGGATTTGAGCATGGCTGTCGGCAAGGTGAAATGGTTCAACAATGCCAAGGGTTTTGGATTCATTATCGAGAACGGCCAGACAGAAGACCTGTTTGCCCACTACTCGGCTATCCAGATGGAAGGCTATAAAACCCTGAAGGCAGGCCAAGAGGTGTACTTCGAACTCCTTCAAGGCCCCAAAGGCCTGCACGCCGTCGCGATTCAGGACAAAAAAACAGTGGATGACGCAGTCGGTGCAGCAGCAGCTGCTGCCGCCGCGACCAGCCAAGCGGCAGTCATGAGCTGAGCAACTCCGCCCAAGACGTCCAGCCATAAAAAAACCGCCTGACTCAATTCATCGAGTCAGGCGGTTTTTATGTGCCCGCGTTTTACATATGCGAAATCAGCGCATCGCCGAAGCCCGAAGACGAAACCAGTTTGGCGCCGTCCATCAGACGCTCGAAGTCATAGGTCACAGTCTTGGCCGAAATAGCGCCGTTGGTGCCCTTGATGATCAGATCCGCCGCTTCGGTCCAGCCCATGTGGCGCAGCATCATCTCTGCAGAGAGAATCAGCGAACCCGGGTTGACCTGATCCTTGCCGGCGTACTTCGGCGCAGTACCGTGGGTGGCCTCGAACATCGCCACGGTGTCGGACAGGTTGGCGCCCGGCGCGATGCCGATACCGCCCACTTCCGCCGCCAGGGCGTCGGAGAGGTAGTCGCCGTTCAGGTTCAGGGTCGCGATCACATCGTATTCGGCCGGGCGCAGCAGGATCTGCTGGAGCATGGCGTCGGCGATGGCATCTTTGACCACAACGTTCTTGCCGGTTTTCGGGTTTTTGAACTGCATCCACGGACCGCCGTCGAGCAGAGTCGCGCCGAATTCTTCAGCGGCCACTTCGTAGGCCCACTCTTTGAAGGCACCTTCGGTGAACTTCATGATGTTGCCTTTGTGCACGATGGTCAGCGAATCGCGGTCGTTATCGACCACATATTGCAGGGCCTTGCGCGCCAGACGCTTGGTGCCTTCCAGCGAAACCGGCTTGACGCCGATGCCGCAGTTTTCGTCGAAACGGATCTTGGTAACGCCCATTTCTTCTTTAAGGAATTTGATGACTTTGGTGGCTTCCGGCGAACCGGCCTTCCACTCGATACCGGCATAGATGTCTTCGGAGTTCTCGCGGAAAATGGTCATGTCGACGTCGCCGGGCTTTTTCACCGGGCTTGGCACGCCTTCGAACCAGCGCACCGGGCGCAGGCAGACGTACAGGTCGAGTTGCTGACGCAGGGCCACGTTCAGCGAGCGGATGCCGCCACCGACCGGGGTGGTCAGCGGGCCTTTGATGGAAACCACGTAATCCTTGACTGCATCGAGAGTTTCCTGAGGCAGCCAGGTGTCCTGATCATAAACCTGAGTGGCTTTTTCCCCGGCGTAGACTTCCATCCAGGAAATCTTGCGTTTACCGCCGTATGCCTTTTGAACTGCAGCATCGACAACCTTGATCATCACCGGGCTGATGTCGACACCAATGCCGTCACCTTCGATGAAGGGGATGATCGGGTTATCAGGAACATTGAGAGAATGGTCTGCATTGACGGTGATTTTGTCGCCGACGGCTGGAACCTGAATCTTCTTGTAACCCATGCTGAACTCCATTGTTTGGATTGAACATCTGGCTTGGTCCGAGCGTAACCCAGTTAAATCAACACGCAAACCCTCTGTTCGTGGCGCGCCTACATCTCGTTTCGTACAAGCCTGAAAGCAAAGGGAAAAGCGCCAAACTCAAGCATTCGCGACGACTCTACGCCCGACCCCGCCCTGCGACCTTTAGACCAATGGACGAGAATCGTTGCATATGAACCATCGGCAGATTGCCAGCTACCTATGTATAATGCCGCCCGCTGACCACAGGGTCACGACGGCTGGCCTCTCTAGCACGAGACTTTCCGCCTGATTGGTCGGGTTGTTACCGCAGTCCGACTGCTTGACGCTCTACTGATGCACCCAACATCACCGCGAAGAATCTCGACATTCGGTTCATGGATGACTTTGAACGAACGCGCTTACCCGGCGCCCCTCGAGTTTCTGCGCACGCTTTAGCAAAGAAGAGAGAGTTAATCCGAATATGCCCACCCGCTCGAAGATCATCTATACCTTCACCGACGAAGCTCCAGCCCTCGCCACCTATTCCCTGCTGCCGATCATCGAGGCTTACACCGCCTCGGCCGATATCGCCGTGGAAACCCGCGATATCTCTCTTGCAGCACGTATTCTGGCCAGCTTCCCCGAGCAACTGGGCGACAAAGCCGTAGCCGACCACCTCGCCGAACTGGGCGACCTGGCCGTTACGCCTGAAGCCAACATCATCAAGCTGCCGAACATCAGCGCTTCGGTGCCACAGCTGCAAGCCGCGATCAAAGAGCTGCAAGCTCAGGGTTACAACCTGCCGGACTACCCGGAAACCGTGACCAGCGACGCCGACAAAGATGCCAAGGCGCGTTACGACAAGGTCAAGGGCAGTGCCGTGAACCCGGTTCTGCGTGAAGGCAACTCCGACCGTCGTGCACCGCTGTCGGTGAAGAACTACGCGCGCAAGCACCCGCACAAAATGGGCGCCTGGGCCAAAGACTCCAAGTCCCACGTCGCTCACATGAGCACCGGCGATTTCTACGGCAGCGAAAAAGCTGCCCTGATCGACGCCGCTGACGCCGTGAAGATCGAGCTGATCGCCAAGGACGGTACCGCTACCGTTCTGAAAGAAAAAACCACCGTTCAGGCTGGCGAGATCCTCGACTGCGCCGTGATGAGCAAAAACGCCCTGCGCGCGTTCATCGCTGCTGAAATCGAAAGCGCCAAGGCGCAAGGCGTGCTGCTGTCGGTTCACCTGAAAGCGACCATGATGAAGGTCTCCGACCCGATCATGTTCGGCCAGATCGTTGCCGAGTTCTATAAAGACGCCCTGACCAAGCACGCTGACGTGCTGGCCGAGATCGGCTTCAACCTGAACAACGGCATCGGCGATCTGTACGCGCGCATCAAAGCCCTGCCGGCCGAGCAGCAAGCGCAGATCGAAGCCGACATGGCCGCCGTCTACGCTGCTCGTCCATCGCTGGCGATGGTCAACTCCGACAAAGGCATCACCAACCTGCACGTGCCGAGCGACGTGATCGTCGACGCCTCGATGCCGGCAATGATCCGTGACTCCGGCAAAATGTGGGGCACTGACGGTCAGCTGCACGACACCAAGGCTGTGATCCCGGATCGTTGCTACGCGACCATCTACCAGGCCGTGATCGAAGATTGCAAAGCCAATGGCGCTTTCGATCCGACCACCATGGGCAGCGTGCCAAACGTTGGCCTGATGGCGAAGAAAGCCGAAGAGTACGGCTCGCACGACAAGACCTTCCAGATCAAGGCTGACGGCGTGGTTCGCGTCACCGACAGCAAGGGCAA
Organism: Pseudomonas sp. P4_D7; assembly: GCF_056401755.1. Lineage (NCBI taxonomy): Bacteria > Pseudomonadati > Pseudomonadota > Gammaproteobacteria > Pseudomonadales > Pseudomonadaceae > Pseudomonas > Pseudomonas sp. P4_D7. Next base: position 27,830 of record NZ_JBFUIR010000032.1, read on the forward strand.
CCTGCTGATGGAACAGGCTGTTGAAGCCGGCGACATCTTCCGCATGTGCCAGACCAAAGACGCGCCGATCCAGGACTGGGTCAAACTGGCCGTCAACCGTGCTCGCGCGAGCAGCACGCCAGCGATCTTCTGGCTGGATCCGATGCGCGCTCACGATGGCGTAGTGATCGAGAAAGTTCAGGCTTACCTGAAGGATCACGACACCACCGGTCTGGACATCCAGATCATGGCGCCGGTCGACGCCATGAAGTACACCTTGCAGCGCACCCGCGAAGGCAAGGACACCATTTCGGTGACCGGCAACGTACTGCGCGACTACCTGACCGACCTGTTCCCGATCATGGAACTGGGCACCAGCGCCAAGATGCTGTCGATCGTGCCGCTGATGAACGGCGGTGGCCTGTTCGAAACCGGCGCCGGCGGTTCGGCACCGAAGCACGTGCAGCAACTGGTTGAAGAGAACTTCCTGCGCTGGGATTCGCTGGGCGAGTTCCTCGCACTGGCAGCGTCCCTTGAGCACCTGGGTGTGAACTACAACAACCCGAAAGCCTTGGTGCTGTCGAAAACCCTGGATCAGGCCACCGGCCAGTTCCTCGACAACAACAAGTCGCCATCGCGCAAAGTCGGCAACATCGACAACCGCGGCAGCCACTTCTATCTGGCGATGTACTGGGCCCAGGCCCTGGCTGCCCAGACTGAAGACGCTGCACTGCAAGCGCAGTTCGCGACTCTGGCCAAGACTCTGACCGAGAACGAAGCAACCATCGTTGCCGAGCTCAACGCCGTTCAGGGCAAGCCAGTCGACATCGGCGGTTACTACCACGCCAATGCCGAGCTGATCAGCAAGGCCATGCGCCCAAGCGCAACCCTCAACGCGGCGATTGCTGCGCTGGTTTAAGGTTGTAGCGCTGTAAACGAACCCCGGCCCTGTGCCGGGGTTTGTGTTTCCAGAGCTCACACAATTCCCCTGTGGGAGCGCGAAGGCGGCGAGTCAGTCAACGAAAATGTTGAATGATAAACCGCATTCGCGAGCAAGCTCGCTCCCACAATGGGAATGGGTTTCAACCAATAGATTGAGGAAGGTTTTATGGAATGGCTCCCCCACATTACCGTCGCCACCATCGTCGAGGACAACGGCCGCTTCCTGATGGTCGAGGAACACAAGGCTGGGCGTAACGTGCTCAACCAGCCCGCCGGCCATCTCGACCCGGACGAAACCCTGATCGACGCCGCCGTGCGCGAGACCCTCGAAGAAACMGGCTGGGACGTCGAACCTACCGGCGTGATCGGCATTTACTTGTACACCGCACCGAGCAACGGCGTGACTTACCAGCGCGTGTGCTTCAGCGCCAAAGCCGTGCAACACCACCCCGATTACCAACTCGACGACGGCATCGTCGGCGCCAAGTGGCTGACCCGCGACGAATTAATCGCCCAGCGCGACAACTGGCGCAGCGAGCTGATCATCCGTTGCATCGACGATTATCTGGCCGGCCATCACTTCAGCCTCGAACTGATCCGCCCTTCTCTTTAGCCTTGAGGCCGCGAGCCTGCTAGAATCGCGTCCTTTTTCAAGACACTCATTGAATCCCTATGCGTGATCCAGCCCCTTCTGACACATCCAAGAAGCGCGTCATTGTCGGCATGTCCGGCGGCGTGGACTCTTCCGTTTCCGCTCTCCTGCTGATCGAGCAGGGTTACGAGGTGGAAGGCCTGTTCATGAAGAACTGGGAAGAAGACGACGGAACGGAATACTGCACCGCCATGGACGACCTGGCGGATGCTCAGGCTGTCTGCGACAAGATCGGCATCAAGCTGCACACCGCCAACTTCGCTGCTGAATACTGGGACAACGTGTTCGAGCACTTCCTGGCCGAATACAAGGCCGGCCGTACGCCGAACCCGGACATCCTGTGTAACCGCGAGATCAAGTTCAAGGCGTTCCTCGACTACGCCATGATGCTCGGCGCCGACCTGATTGCCACCGGCCACTACGTGCGCCGCCGCGACATTGATGGTCGTACCGAACTGCTCAAAGGCCTCGATCCGAACAAGGATCAGAGCTACTTCCTGCACGCCGTCGGCGGTGAACAGATCGCCAAGACCCTGTTCCCGGTCGGCGAACTGGAAAAGCCGGAAGTGCGCGCAATTGCCGAGAAATACGAGCTGGCCACCGCCAAGAAGAAGGACTCCACCGGGATCTGCTTCATCGGCGAGCGTCGCTTCAGCGACTTCCTCAAGCAATACCTGCCGGCGCAACCGGGCGAGATCAAGACCACCGAAGGTGAAGTCATCGGCCGTCACCACGGCTTGATGTACCACACCATCGGTCAGCGCCAAGGTCTGGGCATCGGCGGTTTGAAAGATGCCGGTGACGAGCCGTGGTACGTGCTGCGCAAGGACCTGGACAGCAACGAGCTGATCGTCGGCCAAGGCAACAACCATCCATGGCTGTTCTCCGGCGCCCTGCTTGCTTCGGAAATCTATTGGGTCAACCCGATCGACCTGAGCCAGCCGCTGCGCCTGACCGCGAAAGTGCGTTATCGCCAGAGCGATCAAGCCTGCACCCTGGAAAAAACCGCCAACGGCTACCGTGCCGTGTTCGATGAACCGCAACGCGCGGTGACGCCGGGTCAGTCCGTGGTGTTCTACGACGGTGAAATCTGCCTCGGTGGCGGCGTGATCGAAGTGGCCGAGCCGTGGAGCGGCCAGGCATGAGCCCGACTCAGGAGCAACTGACGGCGCTCGGCGGCGTGTTTCTCGCCGCCGTGCTGGTCGACCGGATCGCCAAGACCGGCCAGACCAGCGAGGCCGGCCTGAGCTGCATGCTCGGCAGCCTGCTCGTGCGCGACCCGAAGGACACGCTGGACGTGTACGGCGGCGACGACATCAATTTGCGCGAAGGTTACCGTGCACTGATTGGCGCCCTTGAACGCGACCCGAGCACGCTGCAACGCGAGCCGCTGCGTTATGCCCTGTCGATGCTCGGCCTGGAACGTCAACTGGCCAAGCGCAACGACATGCTCGACATCATCGGCAAGCGCTTGCCGCAGATCCAGTCGCAGGTCGAGCATTTCGGCCCGGCCCACGAAAACGTGGTCGCGGCTTGCGGCGCGCTGTATCAGGACACCCTGAGCACCTTGCGCCAACGCATTCAGGTGCATGGCGACATGCGCAATCTGCAGCAGCCAAGCAACGCCTCGAAAATTCGCGCCCTGCTGCTTGCCGGCATTCGTTCAGCGCGCCTGTGGCGGCAGCTCGGCGGGCATCGCTGGCAGCTGGTGATCAGCCGGCGCAAGCTGCTCAAAGAGCTGTATCCGTTGATGCGCAGCGAGTAAATCGCCCTGCAATAGAAGCTTTGTAGTCTGTAACGCGTAATACGCCGGTCAGTTGGCAACGGACCGGCGGATTTTTTCATGTATGATACGCGCCCCATTTCGTTGCCCGACTGTCCGAGAACACCCCATGCAGCTTTCTTCGCTCACTGCGGTTTCCCCTGTTGACGGCCGCTACGCCGGCAAAACCCAGGCCCTGCGCCCGATTTTCAGCGAGTACGGCCTGATCCGTGCCCGTGTTCTGGTTGAAGTGCGCTGGCTCCAGCGTCTGGCCGTCCACGCTGGCATCCCTGAAGTGCCAGCCTTCTCCGCCGAGGCCAACGCCGTTCTCAATGAACTGGCTGAAAACTTCTCGCTGGAGCACGCCGAGCGCGTCAAAGAGATCGAGCGCACCACCAACCACGACGTCAAAGCGATCGAATACCTGCTCAAAGAGCAGGCGGCCAAGCTGCCGGAGCTGGCCAAGGTCAGCGAGTTCATCCACTTTGCCTGCACCAGCGAAGACATCAACAACCTGTCCCACGCCCTGATGCTGCGCGAAGGCCGTGACGACGTGATGCTGCCGCTGATGCGCCAGACCGCCAACGCGATCCGCGAACTGGCCATCCGTTTCGCTGACGTGCCAATGCTGTCGCGCACCCACGGTCAACCAGCCTCGCCAACCACTCTGGGTAAAGAGCTGGCGAACGTGGTTTACCGTCTCGAGCGTCAGATCGCTCAGGTCGCTGCCGTACCGCTGCTGGGCAAGATCAACGGCGCTGTCGGCAACTACAACGCCCACCTGTCGGCCTACCCGCAGATCGACTGGGAAGCCAACGCCCGCGCCTTCATCGAAGACGAACTGGGCCTGGGCTTCAACCCGTACACCACGCAGATCGAACCGCACGACTACATCGCCGAACTGTTCGACGCGATCGCGCGCTTCAACACCATCCTGATCGACTTCGACCGTGACATCTGGGGCTACATCTCCCTGGGTTATTTCAAGCAGCGCACTATCGCTGGCGAAATCGGTTCGTCGACCATGCCGCACAAGGTCAACCCGATCGACTTCGAAAACTCCGAAGGCAACCTGGGCATCGCCAACGCACTGTTCCAGCACCTGGCGAGCAAACTGCCGATCTCCCGCTGGCAGCGCGACCTGACCGACTCCACCGTCCTGCGCAACCTCGGTGTCGGCTTCGCCCACAGCGTGATCGCCTACGAAGCCAGCCTCAAAGGCATCAGCAAACTGGAGCTCAACGAGCAGAAGATTGCCGCTGACCTCGACGCTTGCTGGGAAGTATTGGCTGAGCCGATCCAGACCGTGATGCGCCGCTACAACATCGAAAACCCGTACGAGAAGCTGAAAGAACTGACCCGCGGCAAGGGCATCAGCCCTGAAGCGTTGCAGACTTTCATCGACGGCCTGGACATGCCAGCGCAAGCGAAAGCCGAGCTCAAGCAACTGACTCCGGCCAACTACATCGGCAACGCTGTAGCGCAARCCAAACGCATCTGATCGACCGCTTGATCCGTTTGAGACGCCCGGCCGCGCCGGGCGTTTTTATTCCCGTCTGAAAAGTGCTTTTTTTCAATAGGTTACATATGAATTCCGATATTCCTCTTCAACTTCTGGGCGGCCTCACAGCACGCGAATTCCTGCGCGACTACTGGCAGAAAAAGCCACTGCTGATCCGTCAGGCGATTCCTGACTTCGAAAGCCCGATCGACGCCGACGAACTGGCCGGCCTGGCCCTGGAAGAAGAAGTCGAATCGCGCCTGGTGATCGAGCACGGCGAGCGTCCATGGGAACTGCGTCGCGGCCCGTTCGCTGAAGACGAATTCAGCAAATTGCCGGAAAAAGAGTGGACCCTGCTGGTTCAAGCCGTCGACCAATTCGTCCCGGAAGTCAGCGAATTGCTGGAAAACTTCCGTTTCCTGCCGAGCTGGCGCGTCGACGACGTGATGATCAGCTTCGCCGCCCCGGGTGGCAGCGTCGGCCCGCACTTCGACAACTACGACGTGTTCCTGCTGCAAGGCCACGGCAAGCGCAACTGGAAAATCGGCCAGATGTGCGATTCCGAGAGCCCGCTGCTGCAACACGCGGACCTGCGCATCCTCGCTGAATTCCACGAGACCGAAGAATGGGTCCTGGAACCGGGCGACATGCTCTACCTGCCGCCGCGCTTGGCGCACTGCGGTGTCGCGGTCGATAACTGCATGACCTACTCGGTCGGCTTCCGCGCACCAAGCGCTTCCGAAGTGCTGACTCACTTCACCGACTTCCTCAGCCAGTTCCTGACTGATGAAGAGCGCTACACCGACGCCGACGCACAGCCTGCAGCCGATCCACACCAGATTCAGCACGATGCACTGGATCGCCTGAAAGCCCTGCTTGCCGAACACATGAGCGACGAGCGGCTGCTGCTGACTTGGTTCGGCCAGTACATGACCGAGCCGCGCTACCCGGAACTGGTGGCCGGCCCGGAAGAAATCGAAGAAGAAGATTTCCTCGCTGCCCTGCAGGATGGCGCCATTCTGATCCGCAATCCGAGCGCACGCCTGGCCTGGTCGGAAGTCGATGACGACCTGCTGCTGTTTGCCAGCGGCCAGAGCCGTTACCTGCCGGGCAAGCTGCGCGAACTGCTGAAGCTGATCTGCGCCGCCGACGCCCTGCACACCGACAACCTCGGTGAGTGGCTGAACGACGAAGACGCTTGCGGCCTGCTGTGCCAGCTGGTCAAGCAAGGGAGCCTGGGGTTCGCCGATGAATAAGATTCGCGTACGTGTCGCAGACTGGCAGAAGGACATCGCCGAGATCCGGCGCATTCGTGAAACGGTGTTCATCGCCGAGCAATCGGTGCCACCTGAGCTGGAATGGGACGCGGACGACGCGACCGCCGTGCATTTTCTGGCGTTTGAAGGCGACTTTCCGATCGGTACTGCGCGCCTGCTGCCTGACGGGCACATTGGCCGCGTTTCGGTACTGAAAGACTGGCGCGGGATGAAGGTGGGTGATGCGCTGATGCAAGCGGTGATTGCTGAAGCGGAAGAACGCGGCCTGAAGCAGCAAATGCTCAGCGCTCAGGTGCAGGCCACGGCGTTCTATGAGCGCCTCGGCTTCAGCCTGATCAGCGAGGAATTCCTCGAAGCCGGGATTCCGCATGTCGACATGGTTCGGCATTCGGGTTGAGCTCTGCCCTGATCGTTCCCACGCTCTGCGTGGGAATGCCTCTCGGGACGCTCCGCGTCCCTTGCGGCATGTGACGCAGAGCGTCACTGGCTGCATTCCCACGCAGAGCGTGGGAACGATCACGCCCCGACATCAACCGATGCCGGGGCGTTTTACTGTCTACGATTCAACTTGCCCCACCCAAGGCCGACAAACTGGCAATATCAAGACTTTCGAAAGCGGAGATAACGGACATGTCCCTACGCACCCTGCTCACCACCCTGCTGCTCGGTTGCAGTTTTTCGGTGATGGCAGCCACAGAAATCGTGCCCCTCAATTACCGCACCAGTACTGACATGCTGCCGATGGCGCAAGACTTCCTCGGCAAGGACGGTCAGGTCAGCGCCTATGGCAACCAACTGATCATCAAGGCTGAGCCGGACAAGATCCAGGAGCTCAAGGCGCTGATCACCCAACTGGACACGGCGCCCAAGCGTCTGCTGATCACCGTCGACACCAATGAAAACAATGGCCGTGGCGACGAAGGTTATTCGGTCAACGGCGCCCAGCCGAACCAGACCCGCATCATCAGCCGCAGCACCGCCAGTCGCGACGGCGGCGTGCAGCAGGTGCAGGCCACCGACGGCATGCCGGCGCTGATTCAAGTCGGTCAAAGTGTGCCGATCACCAGCAGCCAGACCAATTCCTATGGCGATTACAGCAGCCAGACCCAATACCGCAACGTCACCCAGGGTTTCTATGTCACCGCCAGCGTCACCGGCGACATCGTTCACCTGGCAATCAGTACCAACCGTGACCGCATGAGCCAGGAACGTCCCGATGTAGTGAACGTGCAAAGCACCGACACAACGGTCAGCGGGCGCCTTGGTGAGTGGATCACCCTCGCTGGCGTGAATCGCCAGACTCAGGCCGACAAACAGGGCCTGACCCGCAGCTACTCGACTCAAGGCCGGGATGACATGACCTTGCGGGTCAAAGTCGACGCCCTGGACTAAAGCACCGAAAACTGACTGATTAGTCGTATTAGACGAAAGATGTAGTGCTTGAAAAAAAGCACTACAAAACGTTTGACGGGGTAAAAAAGCGAAGGCATGATGGCCTCGCTCCCGCTAATCAGAGGCCCTGGCAAGGGCCTTCGAAGCGATGTTCGCACCTACCCCGCGAACCGCTTCGTGTCTGTACCGCCCACAAGGTGTGTTTGACGAGGTTGCCGACTGGAACGAAGTTGTCCCGAGGGACGGAAGCGTAATTAGGTAACCCGGCTTCACACTGTAGACCGTATAAAGGCCCACGACGCCCGAATGCGCCCGCAGTCCGCCACTACCTGCTCACTTCCCCTCGAGCCTATCGTTCATCCCGTCGCCTACCCCGCCGAATCCGACTTGACCACCTAAGCTTCTGGTCAGCGAGCGCAGGAATTTTCCACCGCAGAACAACTTTTCATAAAGACGCGACGAGGTTTATCTCCATGGCACTGACACGCGAACAGCAAATTGCAGCCCTCGAAAAAGACTGGGCTGAAAACCCGCGCTGGAAAGGCGTGACACGCACTTACTCCGCTGCTGACGTCGTCCGTCTGCGTGGCTCGGTTCAACCTGAGCACACCTTTGCAAAAATGGGCGCCGAGAAGCTGTGGAACCTGGTCACCCAGGGTGCCAAGCCTTCCTTCCGTCCTGAGAAAGATTTCGTCAACTGCATGGGCGCCCTGACCGGTGGCCAGGCTGTTCAGCAGGTTAAAGCCGGCATCCAGGCGATCTACCTGTCGGGCTGGCAGGTTGCTGCGGACAACAACTCCGCAGAATCCATGTACCCGGACCAGTCGCTGTACCCGGTGGACTCGGTGCCAACCGTGGTCAAGCGCATCAACAACTCGTTCCGTCGTGCTGACCAGATCCAATGGAAAGCCGGCAAGAACCCGGGCGACGATGGCTACATCGACTACTTCGCGCCGATCGTGGCTGACGCCGAAGCCGGTTTCGGTGGCGTGCTGAACGCCTACGAGCTGATGAAGAGCATGATCGAAGCAGGCGCCGCCGGCGTTCACTTCGAAGACCAACTGGCTTCCGTGAAAAAATGCGGTCACATGGGCGGTAAAGTACTGGTTCCAACTCAGGAAGCCGTACAGAAGCTGACCGCTGCTCGTCTGGCTGCTGACGTTGCCGGTACCCCGACCATCATTCTGGCCCGTACCGACGCGAACGCTGCTGACCTGCTGACATCCGATTGCGACCCGTACGACCAGCCGTTCGTGACTGGCGAGCGCACTCAGGAAGGTTTCTACAAGGTTCGTGCTGGCCTGGATCAAGCCATCGCCCGTGGCCTGGCTTACGCGCCATACGCCGACCTGATCTGGTGCGAAACTGCCAAGCCGGATCTGGACGAAGCCCGTCGCTTCGCCGAAGCGATCAAAAAGGAATACCCGGACCAACTGCTGTCGTACAACTGCTCGCCTTCCTTCAACTGGAAGAAAAACCTGGACGACGCGACCATCGCCAAGTTCCAGCGCGAACTGTCCGCCATGGGTTACAAGCACCAGTTCATCACCCTGGCCGGCATTCACAACATGTGGCACAGCATGTTCAACCTGGCGCACGACTACGCCCGCAACGACATGACTGCCTACGTGAAGCTGCAGGAGCAGGAATTCGCTGACGCCGCCAAGGGTTACACCTTCGTGGCTCACCAGCAGGAAGTGGGCACCGGCTACTTCGACGACATGACCACTGTGATCCAGGGTGGCTCGTCCTCGGTAACCGCACTGACCGGTTCGACCGAAGAAGAACAGTTCCACTGATTCTGCTTCGCTGAGCAAACGGCCTTTGCGGATCGTATAGAAAGCTAACCGCAGAGCCGCAAAACTGACGCCCCGACTGGTTCGGGGCGTTTTTTTTGCCCGAGACAATCTCCCATACGCCACAACCCCCCTGTGGGAGCGAGCTTGCTCGCGAAGGCGTCATGTCAGTCACTATCCATGTCGAATGATGAACCGCATTCGCGAGCAAGCTCGCTCCCACAGGAAAAGCGTCAGCCGCGAATCAAAACATTGATCCAGAGCGGTACAACCGTCAGAAAAATCCGCTAAAACGGGCGCCGTCGCTAATTGCAGTAACGTGCAAGTAAGACAACTTCCCAACTGACATCCCGTTAAACAGTTACAAAACGCCCGCAAACGATATCAATTATCATTTAGCGGCAACTATGTTCGTTACATTCCCTACAAAACATTATTTGCATAAACCCGCCTAATGCCCGCAACGCATGGGCTGCAGGGCATTGGAGATGCGCTATGTCCTTATTCCAATAAATAATTTCGCTATAGGAATTTTACTTGCAGGGTGTTTAGCCATAAAATCAGCGCGATTGATTGCTGCGACATATCGTCACTGCCTATTTCTTTATCAAGCTCAGAGACCTTTGCTCTCTGTTAAGGATTACCAGCATGCCCGAAGCGACAGGACTCATGGCCCACAACTGGGGCTTTGCCATTTTCCTTCTGGGTGTCGTCGGCCTGTGTGCCTTCATGCTTGGCGTCTCCAGCCTCCTCGGGTCAAAAGCCTGGGGCCGCAGCAAAAACGAACCGTTCGAGTCGGGCATGCTACCTACCGGTGGCGCCCGCTTGCGGCTCTCAGCCAAATTCTATCTGGTCGCGATGCTCTTCGTGATCTTCGATATCGAAGCCCTCTTTCTCTTTGCATGGTCTGTGTCCGTCCGCGAAAGCGGCTGGACCGGATTCGTCGAAGCTCTCGTTTTCATAGCAATTCTGTTGGCAGGTCTTGTCTACCTGTTCCGAGTGGGCGCCCTTGACTGGGCTCCGGAAGCTCGTCGCAAGCGGCAGGCGAAGCTGAAACAATGAGGCTTTGGCAATGCAATACAATCTCACCAGGATCGACCCCGATGCTCCTAACGAGCAATATCCGATTGGCGAACGGGAAACCGTTTCCGATCCGTTAGAAGATCAAGTTCACAAAAACATTTTCATGGGCAAGCTGGAAGACGTGCTGAGTGGCGCGGTCAACTGGGGGCGTAAAAACTCCCTGTGGCCGTACAACTTCGGCCTGTCGTGCTGCTACGTGGAAATGACCACCGCCTTCACGGCGCCCCACGACATCGCGCGCTTTGGCGCCGAAGTGATCCGGGCATCGCCGCGTCAGGCCGACTTCATGGTTATCGCCGGCACCTGCTTCATCAAGATGGCGCCGATCATTCAGCGTCTCTACGAGCAAATGCTCGAACCAAAGTGGGTTATCTCCATGGGTTCGTGCGCCAACTCCGGCGGCATGTACGACATCTACTCTGTGGTTCAAGGGGTGGACAAGTTCCTGCCCGTGGACGTCTACGTACCTGGCTGCCCGCCCCGTCCGGAAGCATTTCTGCAAGGCTTGATGCTGTTGCAGGAATCGATTGGACAGGAGCGTCGTCCGCTTTCCTGGGTCGTTGGTGATCAAGGCGTGTATCGCGCCGACATGCCTTCGCAGAAGGAACAGCGCCGCGAACAGCGAATCGCAGTCACCAACCTGCGCAGCCCTGACGAAGTCTGATCCAGATCTGTTCTGAAATAGAAACGAGAAGCTGGCTTCATTCTTTACGTTGACCGAAAGCGAAAAAATAACCATGACTACAGGCAGCGCTCTGTACATCCCGCCTTATAAGGCAGACGACCAGGATGTGGTCGTCGAATTGAACAACCGTTTTGGCCCGGAGGCGTTCACCGCCCAGCCGACCCGCACCGGTATGCCGGTGCTGTGGGTGGCGCGTGCCAGACTCGTCGAAGTCCTGACCTTCCTGCGCAATCTGCCCAAGCCGTACGTCATGCTCTATGACCTGCACGGCGTGGACGAGCGTCTGCGCACCAAGCGTCAAGGGCTGCCATCGGACGCCGAGTTCACCGTGTTCTATCACCTCATGTCGCTCGAGCGTAATAGTGACGTGATGATCAAGGTTGCCTTGTCCGAGAGCGACCTCAGCTTGCCGACCGTCACCAGCATCTGGCCGAACGCCAACTGGTACGAGCGTGAAGTCTGGGACATGTTCGGCATCGACTTCAAAGGTCACCCGCACCTGTCGCGCATCATGATGCCGCCGACCTGGGAAGGTCACCCGCTGCGCAAGGACTTCCCGGCGCGCGCCACCGAATTCGATCCGTACAGCCTCAACCTCGCCAAGCAACAGCTTGAGGAAGAAGCCGCGCGCTTCCGTCCGGAAGACTGGGGCATGAAGCGTTCCGGCCCGAACGAGGACTACATGTTCCTCAACCTCGGCCCGAACCACCCTTCTGCGCACGGTGCGTTCCGCATCATTCTGCAACTGGACGGTGAAGAGATCGTCGACTGCGTGCCGGACATCGGTTACCACCACCGTGGTGCCGAGAAGATGGCCGAGCGTCAGTCCTGGCACAGTTTCATCCCGTACACCGACCGTATCGACTACCTCGGCGGCGTGATGAACAACCTGCCGTACGTGCTCTCGGTCGAGAAGCTGGCCGGCATCAAGGTGCCTGAGAAGGTCGACGTCATCCGCATCATGATGGCCGAGTTCTTCCGGATCACCAGCCACCTGCTGTTCCTCGGGACTTACATCCAGGACGTCGGCGCCATGACTCCGGTGTTCTTCACCTTCACCGACCGCCAGAAGGCGTACACGGTGATTGAAGCCATTACCGGTTTCCGTCTGCACCCGGCCTGGTACCGCATCGGTGGCGTCGCGCACGACCTGCCACGCGGCTGGGAAAAACTGGTGAAAGACTTCGTTGAATGGCTGCCAAAACGCCTCGACGAATACACCAAGGCTGCCCTGCAGAACAGCATCCTCAAGGGTCGTACCATCGGCGTCGCCCAGTACAACACCAAAGAAGCCCTGGAATGGGGTGTCACCGGTGCTGGCCTGCGTTCGACCGGTTGCGATTTCGACCTGCGTAAAGCGCGTCCGTACTCCGGCTACGAGAACTTCGAGTTCGAAGTACCGCTGGCTGCCAACGGCGATGCCTACGACCGCTGCATGGTTCGCGTCGAAGAGATGCGCCAGAGCATCAAGATCATCGACCAGTGCATGCGCAACATGCCGGAAGGCCCGTACAAGGCGGATCACCCGCTGACCACGCCGCCACCGAAAGAGCGCACGCTGCAGCACATCGAAACCCTGATCACGCACTTCCTGCAAGTTTCGTGGGGCCCGGTGATGCCGGCCAACGAATCCTTCCAGATGATCGAAGCGACCAAGGGCATCAACAGTTATTACCTGACGAGCGACGGCGGCACTATGAGCTACCGTACCCGGATCCGCACTCCAAGCTTCCCGCATCTGCAACAGATCCCTTCGGTGATCAAAGGCAGCATGGTCGCGGACATGATTGCGTACCTGGGTAGTATCGATTTCGTTATGGCCGACGTGGACCGCTAAGCATGAACAGCACGCTTATCCAGACAGACCGTTTCACCCTCAGTRAAACCGAGCGCTCGGCCATCGAGCACGAGCTGCATCACTACGAAGACCCGCGCGCGGCGTCGATCGAAGCCCTGAAGATCGTTCAGAAAGAACGCGGCTGGGTGCCGGATGGCGCCTTGTACGCGATCGGCGAGATCCTCGGCATCCCGGCCAGCGACGTTGAAGGTGTGGCGACGTTCTACAGCCAGATTTTCCGTCAGCCGGTTGGCCGTCACATCATTCGCGTCTGCGACAGCATGGTCTGCTACATCGGTGGCCACGAGTCGGTGGTCAGCGAAATCCAGAACAATCTGGGCATCGGCCTGGGTCAGACCACCACCGACGGTCGTTTCACCCTGCTGCCTGTCTGCTGCCTCGGCAACTGCGACAAGGCACCGGCGCTGATGATCGACGACGACACCTTTGGTGATGTGCAGCCTGCTGGCGTCGCCAAACTGCTCGAGGGCTACGTATGACCCTGACATCTTTCGGTCCTGCCAACCGCATTCAGCGTTCGGCCGAGACTCACCCGCTGACCTGGCGTCTGCGTGACGACGGCGAAGCCGTGTGGCTCGACGAATACCAGGCCAAGAACGGTTACGCCGCGGCGCGCAAAGCCTTCGCCGACATGGATCAGGACGCCATTGTCCAGACCGTGAAAGACGCCGGCCTCAAAGGTCGCGGCGGTGCAGGCTTCCCCACGGGCGTGAAGTGGGGCCTGATGCCCAAAGACGAATCCATCAACATCCGCTACCTGCTGTGCAACGCGGATGAAATGGAGCCGAACACCTGGAAAGACCGCATGCTGATGGAGCAACTGCCCCATCTGCTGATCGAAGGCATGCTGATCAGTGCCCGCGCACTGAAAACCTACCGTGGCTACATCTTCCTGCGCGGCGAATACACCACCGCCGCCAAGCACCTCAACCGTGCCGTGGAAGAAGCCAAGGCTGCGGGCCTGCTGGGTAAAAACATTCTCGGCAGCGGCTTCGATTTCGAGCTGTTCGTCCACACCGGCGCCGGGCGTTACATCTGCGGTGAAGAAACCGCACTGATCAACTCCCTCGAAGGCCGCCGCGCCAACCCGCGCTCCAAGCCGCCCTTCCCTGCCGCAGTCGGCGTGTGGGGCAAGCCGACCTGCGTGAACAACGTCGAAACCCTGTGCAACGTGCCGGCGATCATTGCCGACGGCGTTGACTGGTACAAATCGTTGGCGCGCGAAGGCAGCGAAGACATGGGCACCAAGCTCATGGGCTTCTCCGGCAAAGTGAAAAACCCGGGGCTGTGGGAGCTGCCATTCGGCGTCACCGGTCGCGAGTTGTTCGAAGACTACGCCGGCGGCATGCGCGACGGCTTCAAGCTCAAGGCCTGGCAGCCAGGTGGCGCCGGTACCGGTTTCCTCCTGCCAGAACATCTCGACGCACAGATGTACGCCGGCGGCATCGCCAAAGTGGGCACCCGTATGGGTACCGGCCTGGCCATGGCGGTGGATGACAGCGTCAACATGGTCTCCTTGCTGCGCAACATGGAGCAGTTCTTCGCTCGCGAGTCGTGCGGTTTCTGCACCCCGTGCCGCGATGGTCTGCCATGGAGCGTCAAGCTCTTGATGGCCATCGAACAAGGTCGCGGTCAGCCAGGCGACATCGAGACCCTGCTGGGTCTGGTCAACTTCCTCGGCCCGGGCAAGACCTTCTGTGCTCACGCACCGGGTGCCGTGGAACCGTTGGGCAGTGCCATCAAATACTTCCGTCCAGAGTTCGAAGCCGGTATCGCGCCAGTCAGCGCCGCCGTCCCGCCTCTGGCAAGGCCGATCGTAATCGGCGCGTAAACGTTTAAAAAGGCGAAGGGTCCGTGCCCTTCGCCTTTCGTCCGATGACGCCTTTCGGGGCTGACTGGATTCGGACGAATAACAAGATTCCATTAGCCACGCCCGCTGACACCGGGCCAACGAAGACCTTTGAACCATGGCCACTATCCACGTAGACGGCAAAGCGCTCGAAGTCGACGGGGCAGACAACCTGTTACAGGCATGTCTGTCGCTGGGCCTCGACATCCCTTATTTCTGCTGGCACCCCGCGCTTGGTAGCGTCGGGGCTTGCCGCCAGTGCGCGGTCAAGCAGTACACCGACGAGAACGACACCCGTGGTCGCATCGTCATGTCCTGCATGACCCCGGCCACCGACAACACCTGGATCTCCATCGACGATGAAGAATCCAAGGCGTTCCGCGCCAGTGTTGTTGAATGGCTGATGACCAACCACCCGCACGACTGCCCTGTGTGCGAAGAAGGCGGTCACTGCCACCTGCAAGACATGACGGTGATGACCGGCCACAACGAGCGCCGTTATCGCTTCACCAAACGCACCCACCAGAACCAGCAACTGGGCCCGTTCATTTCCCACGAAATGAACCGCTGCATCGCTTGCTACCGCTGCGTGCGTTTCTACAAGGATTACGCTGGCGGCACCGACCTCGGTGTATTCGGCGCCCATGACAACGTGTACTTCGGTCGCGTTGAAGACGGCACCCTCGAAAGCGAGTTCTCCGGCAACCTCACCGAGGTCTGCCCGACCGGTGTGTTCACCGACAAGACTCACTCCGAGCGCTACAACCGCAAGTGGGACATGCAATTCGCACCGAGCATCTGCCATGGCTGCTCGAGCGGTTGCAACATCTCCCCGGGCGAGCGTTACGGCGAACTGCGTCGCATCGAAAACCGTTTCAACGGTTCGGTGAACCAGTACTTCCTGTGCGACCGTGGCCGTTTCGGTTATGGCTACGTCAACCGCACCGACCGTCCACGTCAGCCACTGCTGGCCGACGGCACCAAGCTCGGTCTGGATGCTGCACTGGATAAAGCCGCTGACCTGCTGCGCGGGCGCAACATCGTCGGTATCGGTTCGCCGCGTGCCAGCCTTGAAAGCAACTATGCGTTGCGCGAACTGGTCGGCGCCGAGCACTTCTACTCGGGTATCGAAGCGTCCGAACTGGAGCGCATCCGTCTGGTCCTGCAAGTGCTGAAAGACAGCCCGCTGCCTGTGCCGAACATGCGTGACATCGAAGACCACGACGCGATTTTCGTGCTCGGTGAAGACCTGACCCAGACCGCCGCCCGTGTGGCGTTGTCGCTGCGTCAATCGGTCAAAGGCAAAGCTGAAGACATGGCCGAAGCCATGCGCGTTCAGCCTTGGCTCGACGCGGCGGTGAAGAACATCGGTCAGCACGCGCTGAACCCGCTGTTCATCGCCAGCCTGGCGGAAACCAAGCTCGACGACATTGCTGAAGAATGTGTACACGCCGCTCCAGACGATCTGGCGCGCATCGGTTTCGCCGTGGCTCACGCTCTGGACGCCAGCGCCCCTGCCGTTGAAGGTCTGGACGCCGAAGCACTGGAACTGGCCAAGCGCATCGCCGACGCCCTGCTCGCTGCCAAACGTCCGCTGATCATCGCCGGTACTTCGCTGGGCTCCAAAGCCTTGATCGAAGCCGCCGCGAACATCGCCAAGGCGCTGAAGCTGCGCGAGAAGAACGGTTCGATCAGCCTGATCGTCCCGGAAGCCAACAGCCTTGGTCTGGCCATGCTCGGTGGCGAATCGGTCGACGCGGCGCTGCAAGCTGTCATCGATGGCAAGGCTGACGCGATCGTTGTGCTGGAAAACGATCTATACACCCGCACCGCCAAAGACAAAGTCGATGCTGCACTGAACGCTGCGCAAGTGGTGATCGTTGCTGACCATCAGAAAACGGCTACCAGCGACCGCGCGCATCTGGTTCTGCCAGCCGCAAGCTTCGCTGAAGGCGACGGTACTTTGGTCAGCCAGGAAGGTCGCGCCCAGCGCTTCTTCCAGGTTTTCGACCCGCAATACATGGACGCGAGCATCCTGGTTCACGAAGGCTGGCGCTGGCTGCACGCCCTGCGCGCGACCCTGCTGAACCAGCCGATCGACTGGACGCAACTCGACCACGTCACCGCTGCCGTTGCTTCAAGCACCGAGCAACTGGCGCGTATCGTCGACGCTGCACCGTCCGCCGCGTTCCGCATCAAGGGTCTGAAACTGGCGCGTGAGCCGCTGCGTTACTCCGGTCGCACCGCGATGCGCGCCGACATCAGCGTTCACGAACCGCGCACCCCGCAAGACAAAGACACCGCGTTTGCCTTCTCCATGGAAGGTTACTCGGGCTCTGCCGAACCGCGTCAGCAGGTGCCGTTTGCCTGGTCGCCGGGCTGGAACTCGCCACAAGCGTGGAACAAGTTCCAGGACGAAGTCGGTGGTCACATTCGCGCTGGCGACCCGGGCACCCGCCTGATCGAAAGCACCGGTGATTCGCTGAACTGGTTCGCTGCAGCGCCACGTGCGTTCAACCCGGCGCCGGGTACCTGGCAAGCCGTGCCGTTCTTCCACCTGTTCGGCAGCGAAGAAAACTCTTCGAAAGCCGCACCGGTGCAAGAGCGCATTCCGGCTCCATACGTTGCTCTGGCCAAGTCCGAAGCGGATCGTCTGGGCGTCAACGACGGTGCGCTGCTGAGCCTGAACGTGGCCGGCCAGACCCTGCGTCTGCCGCTGCGCATCAATGAAGAACTGGGCGCCGGTCTGGTGGCATTGCCTGCGGGCATCGCCGGCATTCCACCGGCATTCGCCGGCGTATCCGTCGACGGTCTGCAGGAGGCAGCGCAATGACCTGGTTCACCCCTGAAGTGATCGATGTGATCCTCTCGGTCGTCAAAGCCATCGTGATTCTGCTGGCCGTGGTGGTCGCAGGCGCGTTGCTCAGCTTTGTCGAACGTCGCCTGTTGGGCTGGTGGCAGGACCGTTACGGTCCGAACCGCGTTGGTCCGTTCGGTATGTTCCAGATCGCCGCCGACATGCTGAAGATGTTCTTCAAGGAAGACTGGACCCCGCCGTTTGCCGACAAGGTGATCTTCACCCTGGCACCGGTGGTGGCGATGTCCGCCCTGCTGATCGCCTTCGCGATCATCCCGATCACCCCGACCTGGGGCGTCGCGGATCTGAACATCGGCCTGCTGTTCTTCTTCGCCATGGCCGGTCTGTCGGTCTACGCGGTGTTGTTCGCCGGCTGGTCGAGTAACAACAAGTTCGCCCTGCTCGGCAGCTTGCGTGCATCGGCGCAGACCGTGTCCTACGAAGTGTTCATGGGCCTGGCCCTGATGGGCATCGTGGTCCAGGTCGGCTCGTTCAACATGCGCGACATCGTCGAGTACCAGGCGCAGAACCTGTGGTTCATCATTCCGCAGTTCTTCGGCTTCTGTACCTTCTTCATCGCTGGCGTCGCCGTGACTCACCGTCACCCGTTCGACCAGCCGGAAGCGGAACAGGAACTGGCCGACGGGTACCACATTGAATACGCCGGTATGAAATGGGGCATGTTCTTCGTCGGTGAATACATCGGCATCATCCTGATCTCGGCGCTGCTGGTCACCCTGTTCTTCGGTGGCTGGCACGGTCCGTTCGGCATCTTGCCGCAACTGGCCTTCGTCTGGTTCGCACTGAAGACCGCGTTCTTCATCATGCTGTTCATCCTGCTGCGCGCTTCCATTCCGCGTCCGCGTTATGACCAGGTGATGGATTTCAGCTGGAAATTCTGCCTGCCACTGACCCTGATCAATTTGCTGGTGACCGCTGCGGTCGTGTTGTGGAACACGCCTGCAGTCGCGGTTCAGTGAGGATTTGACCCATGTTCAAATATATTGGCGACATCGTTAAGGGTACTGGTACCCAGTTGCGCAGCCTGGTCATGGTCTTCGGCCATGGCTTTCGCAAACGCGACACCCTGCAATACCCGGAAGAAGCGGTCTACCTGCCACCACGCTACCGTGGTCGCATCGTCCTGACCCGCGACCCCGATGGCGAAGAGCGTTGCGTTGCCTGCAACCTCTGCGCTGTGGCTTGCCCGGTGGGTTGCATCTCGCTGCAGAAAGCGGAAACCGAAGACGGTCGCTGGTACCCGGACTTCTTCCGTATCAACTTCTCGCGCTGCATTTTCTGCGGTCTCTGCGAGGAAGCCTGTCCGACCACCGCGATCCAGCTGACGCCGGATTTCGAGATGGCCGAGTTCAAACGTCAGGACCTGGTGTACGAGAAAGAAGATCTGTTGATCTCCGGCCCCGGCAAAAACCCTGATTACAACTTCTATCGTGTTGCAGGTATGGCAATCGCTGGCAAGCCGAAAGGCTCCGCGCAGAACGAAGCCGAACCGATCAACGTGAAGAGCTTGCTGCCTTAAGGAAGAACGATGGAATTCGCTTTCTATTTCGCATCGGGTATCGCTGTTGTGTCCACGCTTCGCGTAGTCACCAACACCAACCCTGTGCACGCCCTGCTCTACCTGATCATCTCGTTGATCGCCGTGGCCATGACCTTCTTCGCACTCGGCGCACCGTTCGCCGGCGTGCTGGAAGTGATCGCCTACGCCGGCGCCATCATGGTGCTGTTCGTGTTCGTGGTGATGATGCTCAACCTCGGCCCGGCCTCGGTTCAGCAAGAACGCGTCTGGCTCAAGCCCGGCATCTGGGCCGGTCCGGTGATTCTCGCCGCCTTGCTGCTGGCCGAACTGCTGTATGTGCTGTTCGCTCACCAGAGCGGCCAGGCCATCGGCCACACCACCGTAGACGCGAAAGCCGTGGGCATCAGCCTGTTCGGCCCGTACCTGCTGGTGGTCGAACTCGCCTCGATGCTGCTGCTTGCCGCAGCCGTCACGGCGTTCCATTTGGGCCGTAACGAGGCGAAGGAGTAAGACATGCCTGCTATCCCTCTCGAACATGGTCTGGCAGTTGCCGGCATCCTGTTCTGCCTTGGTCTGGTCGGCCTGATGGTCCGCCGCAACATTTTGTTCGTGTTGATGAGTCTGGAAGTGATGATGAACGCCTCTGCACTGGCGTTCATTGTTGCAGGCGCCCGTTGGGGCCAGCCGGATGGACAGATCATGTTCATCCTGGTGATCAGCCTTGCAGCCGCCGAGGCCAGCATTGGTCTGGCGATCCTGCTGCAACTGTATCGCCGCTTCCACACGCTCGATATCGACGCTGCCAGTGAGATGCGCGGATGAATCTTATCTTTCTGACTTTCGTATTCCCTCTGATCGGTTTCCTGCTGCTGTCGTTCTCCCGTGGACGCTGGTCGGAAAACCTCTCGGCGCTGATCGGCGTGGGTTCCATTGGCTTGTCGGCGATTGTCGCCGCCTACGTCATCTGGCAATTCAACGTCGCACCACCCGAAGGCGGTCACTACACGCTGGTACTGTGGAAGTGGATGGCGGTCGAAGGCTTCAAGCCTGACTTCGCCCTCTACGTTGACGGCCTGTCGATCACCATGCTCGGCGTGGTTGTCGGTGTAGGTTTCCTGATCCACCTGTTCGCATCCTGGTACATGCGCGGTGAAGCGGGTTACTCGCGCTTCTTCTCGTACACCAACCTGTTTATCGCCAGCATGCTGTTCCTGGTGCTCGGCGATAACCTGTTGTTCCTGTACTTCGGTTGGGAAGGCGTAGGCCTGTGCTCGTACCTGTTGATCGGTTTCTACTACAGCAACCGCAACAACGGTAACGCCGCGCTCAAGGCCTTCATCGTGACCCGGATCGGCGACGTGTTCATGGCCATCGGCCTGTTCATCCTGTTCCAGCAAGTGGGCACGCTGAACATCCAGGAACTGCTGGTGCTGGCACCGCAGAAATTCCAGGTCGGCGACTTCTGGATCACCCTGGCAACCCTGATGCTGCTGGGTGGCGCAGTCGGTAAATCGGCACAACTGCCGTTGCAAACCTGGCTCGCGGACGCGATGGCTGGCCCTACTCCGGTTTCGGCACTGATCCACGCCGCGACCATGGTGACCGCCGGTGTCTACCTGATCGCCCGTACCCACGGTCTGTTCACCCTGGCGCCGGAAATCCTGCATCTGGTCGGCATCGTTGGTGGCGTGACCCTGGTTCTCGCAGGCTTCGCCGCACTGGTACAGACCGACATCAAACGTATCCTCGCCTACTCGACCATGAGCCAGATCGGCTACATGTTCCTGGCGCTGGGCGTTGGTGCATGGGATGGCGCGATTTTCCACCTGATGACCCACGCCTTCTTCAAGGCCCTGCTGTTCCTTGCTTCCGGTGCGGTGATCGTTGCCTGCCACCACGAGCAGAACATCTTCAAGATGGGCGGTCTGTGGAAAAAACTGCCACTGGCCTATGCCAGCTTCATCGTCGGTGGTGCTGCGCTGGCCGCTCTGCCACTGGTTACCGCAGGCTTCTACTCCAAGGACGAAATTCTTTGGGAAGCGTTCGCCAGCGGCAACCACGGTCTGCTTTACGCAGGTCTGGTCGGCGCGTTCATGACGTCGCTGTACACCTTCCGCCTGATCTTCATCACGTTCCACGGTGAAGCCAAGACCGAAGCCCACGCCGGTCACGGCATCTCGCACTGGCTGCCACTGTCGGTGCTGATCGTGCTGTCGACTTTCGTCGGCGCCATGATCGTGCCACCGCTGCACGGCGTACTGCCGGAAAGCGTTGGCCATGCCGGTGGCGAAGCCAAGCACAGTCTGGAAATCGCTTCGGGCGCCATTGCCCTGGCCGGTATCCTGCTGGCAGCGCTGCTGTTCCTCGGCAAGCGTCGCTTCGTCACGGCCATCGCCAATAGCGGCATCGGCCGTTTCCTTTCGGCCTGGTGGTTCGCTGCCTGGGGCTTCGACTGGATCTACGACAAACTGTTCGTCAAGCCTTACCTGGCGATCAGCCACGTACTGCGCAAAGACCCGCTCGACCAGACCATCGGTCTGATCCCGCGTATGGCCAAGGGTGGTCACACTGCCCTGAGCCGCACCGAGACCGGTCAACTGCGTTGGTACGCTGCTTCGATGGCTGCTGGTGCCGTGCTGGTGATTGGCGCCATCGTGCTGGTAGCGGTCTGATATGAACCTTGCGAATTTGCGAAAGGAAACGAGCCCGTCATGATTCTGCCTTGGCTAATCCTGATCCCCTTCATCGGCGGCCTGCTGTGCTGGATGGGTGAGCGCTTCGGCGCTACCCTCCCGCGCTGGATTGCGCTGTTGACCATGACCCTGGAACTCGCCCTCGGCCTCTGGCTGTGGGCCCACGGTGACTATTCATTTGCGCCGGCGCCTGGCGCCGATCCGACCTGGGCGCTTGAGTTCAAGCATGTCTGGATCCAGCGCTTCGGCATCAACGTGCACCTGGCCCTCGACGGCCTGTCGCTGTTGATGATCCTGCTGACCGGTCTGCTGGGTATCCTCTCGGTACTCTGCTCGTGGAAAGAGATTCAACGTCACGTTGGCTTCTTCCACCTGAACCTGATGTGGATCCTGGGCGGCGTTGTCGGCGTGTTCCTCGCCCTCGACCTGTTCATGTTCTTCTTCTTCTGGGAAATGATGCTGGTGCCGATGTACTTCCTCATCGCGCTCTGGGGTCACAGTTCTTCGGACGGCAAGAAAACCCGGATCTACGCAGCGACCAAGTTCTTCATCTTCACTCAGGCGTCCGGCCTGATCATGCTGGTGGCGATCCTCGGTCTGGTGCTGGTCAACTTCAACAACACCGGCGTGATTACTTTCAACTACGCCGACCTGTTGAAAACCAAGATGTCGATGACCACCGAGTACATCCTGATGCTCGGCTTCTTCATCGCTTTCGCGGTCAAGCTGCCCGTCGTACCGTTCCACTCGTGGTTGCCTGATGCCCACGCCCAGGCGCCGACTGCCGGTTCCGTCGACCTCGCCGGTATCTTGCTGAAAACCGCTGCCTACGGTCTGCTGCGTTTCGCCCTGCCGCTGTTCCCGAATGCTTCGGCCGAGTTTGCGCCGATCGCCATGACCCTCGGTCTGGTCGGGATCTTCTACGGTGCGTTCCTCGCTTTCGCGCAAACCGACATCAAGCGTCTGATCGCCTTCTCTTCCGTTTCCCACATGGGTTTCGTGTTGATTGGCATCTACTCCGGCAGCCAACTGGCCCTGCAAGGTGCAGTGATCCAGATGCTCGCGCACGGTGTGTCGGCGGCGGCACTGTTTATCCTCAGCGGTCAGTTGTACGAGCGTCTGCACACTCGTGACATGCGTGAGATGGGCGGTCTGTGGTCGCGTATCGCTTACCTGCCGGCGATCAGCCTGTTCTTTGCGGCCGCCTCCTTGGGCCTGCCGGGTACCGGTAACTTTGTCGGTGAATTCCTGATCCTGATCGGCACTTTCGCCAGCGCTCCATGGATCACCGCGATTGCCACTTCCGGTCTGGTGTTCGGTTCGGTCTACTCGCTGATCATGATCCACCGTGCCTACTTCGGTCCGTCGAAATCGGATTCGATCCTGCACGGTATGGACGCTCGCGAACTGATCATGGTGCTGGGCCTTGCGGTGCTGCTGGTTTACCTCGGCGTCTACCCGCAACCGTTCCTCGACACCTCTGCCGCCACGATGCATGGCGTGCAGCAGTGGCTCGGCACCGCCTTCACTCAACTCGCTTCGGCCCGGTAAGAGCGCTATGGAATTCACGATTCAACACTTTATTGCGCTTGCGCCACTGTTGATCACCAGCCTCACCATTATCGTGGTGATGCTGGCAATCGCCTGGCGCCGCAACCACTCGCAGACCTTCCTGATCTCGGTCGCCGGTCTGAACCTGGCCTTGCTGTCGATCCTCCCAGCCCTGAAAGTCGCGCCTCTGGCCGTGACCCCATTGCTGCAAATCGACACCTTCGCTTGCCTGTACATGGCGCTGATCCTGGTCGCCACCCTCGCCTGTGTGACCCTCGCCCACGCCTACTTGGGTGATGGTGGCTCGGGTTACCCGGGCAACCGTGAAGAACTGTACTTGCTGATCCTGATGGCCGCCGCCGGTGGTCTGGTTCTGGTCAGCGCGCAGCACCTGGCCGGTTTGTTCATCGGTCTGGAACTGTTGTCGGTACCGGTTTACGGTCTGGTGGCCTACGCCTTCTTCAACAAGCGTTCGCTGGAAGCCGGCATCAAATACATGGTGCTGTCGGCCGCCGGTTCCGCGTTCCTCTTGTTCGGTATGGCGCTGCTGTACGCAGACTCGGGTTCGCTGAGCTTCGTCGGTATCGGTCAGGCTCTGGCTGCGACTGGCCTGCCTAGCTCGCTGGCACAACTGGGCCTGGGCATGATGCTGATCGGCCTGGCGTTCAAGCTGTCGCTGGTGCCGTTCCACCTGTGGACGCCGGACGTTTACGAAGGTGCTCCGGCACCGGTGGCCGCGTTCCTCGCCACTGCGTCGAAGGTTGCGGTGTTTGCGGTGATGGTGCGTCTGTTCCAGATCTCCCCTGCTGCCAGCAGCGGCGTCCTGAGCGACGTGCTGACCGTCATCGCCATCGCCTCGATCCTGTTCGGTAACCTGCTGGCCCTGACCCAGAGCAACCTCAAGCGTCTGCTCGGTTACTCGTCCATCGCGCACTTCGGCTACCTGCTGATCGCCCTGGTGGCGAGCAAGGGTCTGGCGGTGGAAGCCATCGGCGTGTACCTGGTGACTTACGTGATCACCAGCCTCGGCGCCTTCGGCGTGATCACCCTGATGTCCTCGCCGTACAACGGCCGTGACGCGGACGCCCTGTACGAATACCGCGGCCTGTTTTGGCGCCGTCCGTACCTGACCGCAGTCTTGACCGTAATGATGCTGTCGCTGGCGGGTATCCCGCTGACTGCTGGCTTCATCGGCAAGTTCTACATCATCGCTACCGGTGTTGAATCGCACCAATGGTGGCTGGTCGGTTCGCTGGTGCTGGGTAGCGCCATCGGCGTCTTCTACTACCTGCGCGTGATGGTCACCCTGTACCTGATCGAGCCAAACCTGCGTCGCCACGACGCCCAACTGCACTGGGAACAGAAGGCAGGCGGCGTGATGCTGCTGGCTATCGCCCTGGTCGCGTTCTTCCTGGGTGTGTACCCGCAGCCATTGCTGACTCTGGTTCAGCAGGCGGGTCTGGCGGGCTGATAGTTCGGCTGGCTAGAAATGAAAACGGCACCTTCGGGTGCCGTTTTTGTTTTTGTGGGATCTTTTACCAATGCTATGCCCTTCCTACTGAAATCCCCGAAATCTCGCGCCCTACTGTTGGGTTCCTCCTACAGCCAGAATTTGGCTTTTTGCTTATCTTGTTCGACGTAAAAGACATCGATCCAAATCGAGTCCGTCTTCAGGAACGAGAAAATAAAACTCCAGCGGAAATCAGAAATGAACAACACAAATGGCCAATCAAAACCTGAGGACGCGACCAGACCGACACCTCCCCATAAACCTTCTGTTCCGGTTGTACGTCGCGTCGTGAACGAGAAAGTCATTAACCGTAAAGAAATAGCGCTGGATCGCAAGTAACGTAGAAGCACAAAAGTCTACTAGCTACGCAAAACGGCACCTTCGAGTGCCAGTTTCGTTTTGTAGAGTTACCGTCAAAAGATCACAGCCTTTAGAAGATGCCGAAGACTGAGGTCTTTTGATCTCAACGCCCTCCCCTTTTTAGGAATTTGCCTGCAAACCCCTGAGCAATGGCTGACATTCCGTAGAAGACATTTTTCGTTAAATTCGGGGATCACATATCAAGTGGAGATCCACGAACCATGAAGCGGGATATTTATTCAGAATTGATGAATGGCCTTGATGCGTTAGCCGAAGAACGCCAAGGCAAAATCACCTTGAAGAAGACCCGGGTAACACGGATCGGCGCCATGAAAGGCAAACTCATACTTCCCGCCGAAATTGATGCATCTGTATCACATGGCTTGCTGGATACCTTCGAAAGATAAAAGCCACATCCGCTCACATGTGATCTATCAGAATCATCCGGATTACTGTGGGAGCGAGCCTGCTCCGGGCGGCGTTCCGACGAAGGCGTCGGCACATCAACCCTCTTCAGAGCCTGGCACTCCGCTTTCGTCGGAACGCCGCCCAGAGCAAGCTCGCTCCCACAGGTTTGTGTGGCGTTCACTCAATCCATATAACCACATGACGAAATTGTAATTCCCCCATCACCTCGACGTTATCCGCAGTTTGCAACGATGTCACCCGGCGACCATGCCGGCGGGCCCTGCCCCGTCGAACAATAAAACCCACGCCGAAGCACGTTCCCGTTCTGCCAAACCCAAGGAGTGTTTGATGGTTAACCCTACAAAAATATCGATGGCCGCTTTAGCGGTGGTGGTCGGCGCCGGGCCGTCCACGGTGTTTGCTGAAGACAAGCCTGAAGGTTTTGTCGAAGGCAGCAGCCTGACGGTGCTCAACCGTAACTTCTACTTCAATCGTGATCATCGCAACGGCCAGTCCAGCCCCACCGGCAACGGTTATTCCGAGGCCTGGTCGCATGCGGTGATCAGCAAGTTCGAATCCGGTTTTACCCAAGGCACCGTCGGGATCGGTGTCGATGCATTTGCGATGATTGGTCTGAAACTCGATACCGGTGACGGATGCAACGGTGGGCGCAGTTCGTTTGATGTATTGCCGGTCAACAGTGACGGCGAGGCGCGGGACGAATACACCAAGGTCGGCGGCGCCGCGAAAATCCGGGCGTTCGATACGGTGGTCAGGGTGGGGGATGTGTTCCCGGCCAACCCGATGGTCGCGGCCGGTGACTCGCGCTTGCTGCCGGAGAGCTTTCGCGGGGTGACGGCGACCAACACCAGCATTGAAGGTCTGTCGGTGCAGGGTGGCCGGTTGCATGCGATGAGCCAGCCGGCGTCCAGCGACATGCGTGAGAACTTCGCGACCTTCTATGCAGGTCCGGTCAATTCGCCGTGGATCGCTTATGGTGGCGGTGATTATGTGCTGAACAAGAATCTCAGTTTCAGTCTGTATTCCAGCCGTCTCAAGGATGCGTGGAATCAGTACTACGCCGGCACCGCCTGGACTTATCCGCTCTCGGATGACCTGTCGCTGTTCGGTGGCCTGAACTATTACAAGGCCGTCGACGAGGGCAAACAACTGCTCGGCGAATTCGACAACAACATCTGGAGCGGCCGCGTTGGCGTCAAGCTTGGTGCCCACTCTGTCGCCCTCTCCCACCAGCGCAACAACGGTAATGACGACTTCGACTACCTGCGCCAGTCCGACTCGATCTTCCTCGACAACTCGATCCAGTACAGCGACTTCAACTCGCCGAAAGAACGTTCGTGGATGGTGCGTTATGACCTCGACATGAGCACCTACGGCGTACCGGGTCTGTCGTTCATGACCCGTTACGCACGCGGCACCGACGCTGATTATTCAAACGCTAACGCCGTGTATATGCGCCGCGATGCCGAGGGCAATCCGCTGACCGATCAGCAACGTTGGGAGCGCGATATCGAAGTCAAATACGTGGTGCAAAGCGGTTCGATGAAAGATCTGTCACTGCGCTTGCGCCAGGCCACAACCCGCGCCACGGCGTTCGAGTCGGATCTGGATGAAGTGCGGGTGATTGTCGAGTATCCGCTGGCGATTCTTTGATTGCGCGGCTGATACAAATTCACCTTTAGAAGCTCCTTGCTCCTTTGGTAAGAGGTGAATCTTTTGGCGTCCTTCGGGGCGCTTTTTTTGCTTTGCGTTTTGCCGTGGTTATGTTTTCCAGGTTTAGGCCCGGCCCTCACCCTAGCCCTCTCCCAGAGGTAGAGGGGACTGACCGAGTTGGCTGTTGCAGATACATCGACCTGAAAAACCGGGGCGTACTCTGGTTTTGAATGGCTTGAAAGCCTGCTCCCTTCCCCCTCGAGTAGAGGGGACTGACCGAGTTGGTTGTCGAAGATACATCGACCCGAAAAACCGGGGCGTACTCTGATTTTGAATGGCTTGAAGATCTGCTCCCCTCGCCCCCCTGGGGGAAAGGGAACGGACCGAGCTGGTTGCTGAAGATACACCGACCTGAAAAACCGGGGCGTACTCTGATTTTGAATGGCTTGAAGATCTGCTCCCTTACCCCTCGCCCCCTCGGGGGAGAGGGCTGGGGTGAGGGGGCAGGATTGTGAGTTCAACACACAAACAACGGATAAAACCCGGCCATTGATAGCTACGCCGCAGGATCTACGTTATCCAGCGCCTTGTTCACCGCCAGTTCACCAAGCATGACGACCTGCGCGATGCCGAGCAGAGTCTTGCGATGGGTGCCGTTCAGCAGCGCAGCGAAGTCACCGAGCATCACCGTGGCAGAGGCCAGGGATTCGCTGGCGTTGGCCAGTAATGATTCGGTATCGGCTTTGGGATTGACCAGGAACATCTGGTTGGGGATGTACGGCGCGGACATGATGGCGGCTGAGGGTTTGAGGTAGAAATCGAGGGCGCGGTCGGCGGCTTCGTGGAGTTTTCGGGTGTCGACGGAGGCGTAAGGCGATGTTGAGTTGGCGTCGGGGATGGCGTCTGTTTCGGGGGGATTTGGGGTTGGCTTTTTCATGATATTTCTCCTTCATAACGTTGAAGCTGATCCATTCGGTTCCACGCGAAGGGGTGGCAGCTGTACGCAGGTTGGAACCCGGGGAACGGAGAAACCCGGCAGACTCGAAAGTCTCCCGCGCACAGCCGCCATAACAGACTGCACACCATGAAGGTGGGCAAGCATACGTCATGAAAGACGCTTTGGCGCTGACACGTTCTCCGGGGTTCCAATCCCGATCACTGATTTGGCAGCGACCCACACAGGCTAGAGAGCGGACGTCCGACGGACAACCTGAAAACATTGTGGGAAGGTTCCGCACTTCTCACACAACACTTAAACATTACGAATTGAAATACAGAACGTGTAGGAGCCTTCGGCAGCTCCTACACGGGACCGCGTTTCGCCGTAAAGGATTCAGCTCCCGCCGTTGCGACACACGCCCATCACGTTGTACTTGATGGTATTGATCTGACCTTTGGAGTCCTCGTAGGTCATCGCGGTGGGCACCACTTTGCACGCAGGCTGTGGCTTGACCACGCTCACCACTTTGACCACGTCCAGCTTCATCCCATATTCGTAATCC
The DNA here is from genome assembly GCF_056401755.1 of Pseudomonas sp. P4_D7. Taxonomy (NCBI): domain Bacteria; kingdom Pseudomonadati; phylum Pseudomonadota; class Gammaproteobacteria; order Pseudomonadales; family Pseudomonadaceae; genus Pseudomonas; species Pseudomonas sp. P4_D7. The sequence continues at coordinate 56,701 of NZ_JBFUIR010000032.1, forward strand.
TTCACCACCGGCGGCGCTTTGCCCTGGTTGGCGGCGTACTGTTCCATGGCTTTGCTGTTGGCGCTGAGCGCGCGTTCGAAAGTGCGGTCACCACCGCCTTCGGCCAGCACATTTACCGACGTCGCCATGACAGCCGCGAATGCGATCAACTTGAGTACTTTCATATCCATTTCCTTCCCGTCCGGGCGTAAAAAAAGCCCGGCATCGATGCGCGATAACGGGCTTGTTCAGATGCAGCAGGCTTACAGATCGCGGGTTTTGTCGTCTTTCTTGTCAGTGACGACCACCGGGTTGCCGGCGGCTTGTTCCTTGGCGACGAAGAGTTCCATGGAGCGGTCGTTGCTGGTCATCATCCGCTCGAATGTGCGGTCGCCGCCGCCTTCGGCCAGAGCCACGGAAGAGATCGCCAACGCCACAACAAGAGCACCCATCTGTACGATTTTCATCTTTGATTCCTCGTTTAAGTAACTGACGGGATCAAGGTAACAATCCGAACCTATCGTGACGGTGGCGGGGAAATTACATATCCGTTATCTCCAGGGCGCTCTTCTGAAGTCGAACACAAAACCTGTAGGAGTGAGCCTGCTCGCGATAGCGGTGGGTCAGTCAATGTAGATC
>NZ_JBFUIR010000033.1:0-87994 GCF_056401755.1 Pseudomonas sp. P4_D7
GTGTTGACTGGCAGACCGCTGTGTTGACTGGCAGACCGCTATCGCGAGCAGGCTCACTCCTACAAGGTTTTGTGGTGTGTCATTCCGTGCGGCGCTCGGCATCTCTGGTCATGACCAAGCTGAGCAGGACTGAGCCAAGGATCACCCCACCCACCACCGCCAGCGACCATTCCACCGGCATGTGCAACCACGGCATCAACACCATCTTGCCGCCGATAAACACCAACACAATCGCCAACCCATACTTGAGCAAGTGAAAGCGGTCCGCCATATCTGCCAGCAGAAAATACAGCGCGCGCAGGCCCATGATCGCGAAGATATTCGAGGTGAAGACAATGAACGGATCAGTCGTCACGGCGAAGATCGCCGGGATGCTGTCGACCGCGAACATCAGGTCACTGGCCTCGATCAGCACCAGCACCAGAAACATCGGCGTGGCCCAGCGCACGCCATTCTGCAAGACGAAAAACCGTTCGCCATGAAAGCTGCTGGTGATGCGCATATGCCCGCGCACCCAGCGCAGCAACGGATTCTTGTCCAAGTCTGGCTGGTGGTCGGCAAACACCAGCATCTTGATCCCGGTGATGATCAGGAACACGCCGAACGCGTACAGCAGCCACTCGAACTGCGACACCAGCCACACGCCGGCGAAAATCATCACCGCGCGCATCACGATCGCCCCGAGCACGCCGTACAGCAGCACCCGCCGCTGTAACTCCGGAGGTACGGCGAAGTAGCTGAAGATCATCACGAAGACGAACATGTTGTCGATCGACAGCGATTGCTCGATCAGATAACCGGTAAGGAATTCGAGGGTTTTCTGCCGGGCAATGTCAGCGCCGAACGCACCGTGCAAATACCACCAAAGCAGCGCCGCGAAACTCAGTGCCAGCAGGCACCAGGCGATGACCCAGGACAAGGCTTCGCGAACCGATACCCGGTGCGCCTTGCGCCCACCGAAGACAAACAGGTCCAATGCCAGCATGGCAAGCACGAAGACGATGAAGGCGGCCCACATCCACGGTTCGCCGATATTGATGTTGGTGGCTGGCATGTCACGCTCCCTGTCTATTCTTGGATTGGGGTCAGACGAGGCCATGCTAGCGACGAGTTTGCGGCAAAGAAAAATCGTTTATTTCTACGCAACAGTTCGATAAAAACGAACTATCTGCCCTCGTTATCAGCTCGGGCATTTTTTACGGAGCAATGTTTTCAGCGATGAATACCGACATTCTCGAACCTCAAGCGGTGTGCAGTCCGATCACCAGCAGTGCGATTTTCATCGTCGCGACGCTGAATGCCGGGCCTGAAACCGCGCAAACCGTCAAAGACTGGTGCGGCGATGTTGCCGGGCTGGTGCGTTCGGTTGGCAAGCGCGTACCGACCGGCAATCTGACCTGCATCTGCGGCTTTTCCTCGAACGCCTGGGATCGCCTGTTTGGCCATCCGCGCCCTGCGTCGCTGCACGATTTTCGCGAGTTTGGCGAGGAAGGGCGGCACGCTCCGGCAACCCCGGGCGATCTGCTGCTGCACATTCGCGCCGATCAAATGGACCTGTGTTTTGAACTGGCCACGCAAATCATGGCGGTTCTCGGCGAGGCGGTGACGGTGGTCGATGAGGTTCAAGGATTTCGCTATTTCGACATGCGCAGCATCATCGGTTTTGTCGACGGCACGGAAAACCCGGTCGGGCGCAAAGCGGTCAACTTCACCATCGTCGGTGACGAAGACCCCGAGTTCAGCGGCGGCAGCYACGTGCTGGTGCAGAAATACCAGCACAACATGACCGCGTGGAACGGCCTGAGTGTTGAAGCACAGGAGCGCGTTATCGGTCGCACCAAGCTCTCCGATATCGAACTGGATGACGCGGTCAAACCGAGCAACTCGCACAGCGCACTGACCACCATCACCAACGCAGCCGGCGAGGAAGTGAAAATCCTCCGTGACAACATGCCGTTCGGCCGGCCGGGGGCAGGGGAGTTCGGCACCTTCTTCATCGGCTACGCGCGCTCGCCGGAGCCGATGGAGCAGATGCTGGAAAACATGTTTGTCGGCAAGCCACCGGGTAATTACGACAAGTTGCTGGATTTCAGCACCGCCGTCACTGGCAGCCTGTATTTCGTGCCGTCAGCGGACTTGCTGGAAGCACTGGCGGATCGCTGATCAGCGAAAAAACTCCCCCGGCGTTTCGCCAAACTGTTGGCGAAACGCAGCGATAAACGCCGAGGTCGAGTCGTAACCACAGGCCAGCGCAACGTCGGTGACGCGTTCGCCTTTTTCCAGCGGTGTCAGTGCACCGAGCAGGCGCAAACGCTGGCGCCAGGCGCGGAAGGTCAGGCCGGTGTCGCGTTGAAACAGGCGGGTGAGGGTCTTTTCGGTGACGCCGAACTTCTCGCTCCAGTGGCTCAGCGTGGTCTGCTGTTCCGGGTGTTGCTCCAGGCTCTGGTAGATCTGCTTCAAGCGGGCGTCTTGTGGCAACGGCAGCATCAGATCGATCTGCGGCGCCTCGGCCAATTGATCAAGGATGACCTGGGCCAGACGTCCGTGCGGGCCGCTTTGCTCGTATTCCACCGGAACCTCACTGAACGCGCGAATCAATTCCCGGAGCAGGTCGCTGACACCGAGCACATGGCAGCGCTCAAGCGCCCATCCGGCGACGCTGCAATCGATGTAGAGACTGCGCATTTCCGTGTGCGGCGAGCTGAACACCCGATGCGGCACACCCGCCGGGATCCACACGGCGCGCTCCGGCGGAGCGACAAAGCGGCCGGCGCTGGTCTGGATTTCCAGCACGCCCTGAATCGCGTAGGACAGCTGCACCCACGGGTGACTATGCCGCCGGGTCAGGGCGCGATTGGGCAGCGATTCGGTGCGGCCGTAGAGAGGACGCGGCAGGCTGGGCAGCCCGGGAATGCTGCGACGGACGCTTTTCTCATGTCCTTTAGGCGGCATCTTGTGACCCTTCGGCGTTAGTCGGTAATTGGCAGTCACGTTAGAGTCGTCGGCACGCACTGGCAACCCCCGGATGAACCGACCATGACTCGCCCACGTTTTTTGCCTGACAACTTTACCCTGACGCTGATTGGCGTCGTGCTGCTGGCCAGTTTCCTGCCGGCGAGCGGCCAGGTCGCCGTCGGCTTTGGCTGGTTGACCAACATCGCCATCGCCCTGCTGTTTTTCCTGCATGGCGCCAAGCTCTCGCGCGAATCGATCATTGCTGGCGCCGGCCACTGGCGCCTGCATTTGCTGGTGTTTGGCCTGACGTTTGTCCTTTTCCCGCTACTGGGCCTGGCGCTGAAACCGCTGCTGTCACCGCTGATCGGCGACAAGCTGTACATGGGCATGCTTTACCTGTGCGCATTGCCGGCCACGGTGCAGTCGGCGATCGCCTTCACCTCGCTGGCGCGGGGGAATATTCCGGCGGCGATTTGCAGCGCGGCGGCGTCGAGCCTGTTCGGGATTTTCCTCACGCCGCTGTTGGTGACGCTGTTGCTCGACGTCCACGGTGATGGCGGTTCGACGCTGGATGCGATCCTGAAAATCAGCGTGCAATTGCTCCTGCCATTCATTGCCGGGCAGATCGCCCGTCGCTGGATTGGTGCGTGGGTCGGACGCAACAAGAACTGGCTGAAGTTTGTCGATCAGGGTTCGATTCTGTTGGTGGTTTACGGCGCGTTCAGCGAGGCGGTCAACGAAGGTATCTGGCATCAGATTCCCGTGGTCGATCTGCTGGGGCTGGTGGTGGTCTGCTGCATTCTGCTGGCGCTGGTGCTGTTGGCGTCGACGCTGTTGGGCAAGGCGTTCGGCTTCAGCCAGGAAGATCGCATCACCATTCTGTTCTGCGGCTCGAAAAAGAGTCTGGCCACCGGCGTGCCAATGGCGCAGGTATTGTTTGCCGGTAGCACGATTGGCGTGTTGATTCTGCCGTTGATGTTGTTCCATCAGATCCAGTTGATGGTCTGTGCGGTGCTGGCGCAGCGTTATGCGAAACGCCCGGAATCGGTGCCCGAGCTGATGGCGCAAGTCGACCCGTGAGCTGACACCTCACTTCCAAGCGACCGAATCCTTGGAGCAGAGCTTGCTCGTGAAAGCGGTGTGTCTGCCACGATGGTTTGAACGTGCCGAAGCCTTCACGAGCAAGTTCGGCTTCCACAGGATTGTTGTGTTACTGGCCAGATGGCAGGATCTGCAGTAAGTCGTCACTGATCGCATGCGACAATTACAACCATGGCCTCAGCGACTTGACGCACGAAGCTTGCCACCTGTTTCCGATCCCGCTGGCCGCTGGGATTGAATGCCTTCAAGCGGGTGAGCGACCTTCCATTTTTCGGCAAAGGCTTTGCCTTGCTCGATTTGTTCGGGTGTCATTTTTTCAGAATAATTTTCTAATGTCTCCCGATTGTCCTCTATTTCATACTTGTCATTATCCAGGCCCGCTAAAAAGAAGATAAGGCCATAAGCCTTCACCAGATCAAATGGAAAGCCATAGTAATTTGGATTGCTTGCATACTCTCGAGCAAGTAAAGCGATACCGTTTTTGTCACCCACCTTCGCAGATTCCTCTAGCCAATACCGGGAAACTGATAGATCTCCGTTATCTTCATAAATAGAGGCTGCATATTCAACCATTGCTTTTGGATAGCCATTTTCAGCCGCTCGCTTATACCACTTGATGACTTCTTTGCGGCGCTGCCCAAACCACCAAAAAAAGCCCTCGCCAGCTGAGTAACTCCTGGCAAGCTGATATTGTGCGAATGGGTAGCCTCCCTCTGCTGACTTAATCAGCATATTAAGATCAGAATTGCCTACGTATAATAAATAGGCGGCTTCCATGTCGCCGGAGGCAATTTTTTCCTTTGCGGTTTTCTCAAATTCTAATTTCCATTCGCGCTGGGTTTTATCTCCTTTCGGGCAATTCTCGACGATGGTACATAATGTATCTCCATCACTTAGAGCCAGACGAAGCAGGGAGTTAAAATTTCCTTGATTAGCAGAATTTACCAGCCACTCACGAGTATCTTCCACCCGGTGGTATTTTGCATACCGAAGCTCATCCTGTAGATGAAACCACTCTCCTACAACATCCGACTTGGCCACCCAGTCATTTAGTTCGCCTAGTTGTTGTAAGTCATTTGAGGCGAACTTCTCCATTAACGTTTTTTTAAACTCTTGATGCCATTCATTCCAGCTTTTTTCCCCTTTTGGACAAAGTGAAGCGATAACACACAGCTTGACGTTGTGAGACAACTGATAGAGGGAGAACAAATTGCCTTGATTAGCAGAAGCCACGAACCACTTTAGCGACTCTTTCGAATCTGATGTTTTATTAAGTTCCAGTTGGCGAAGTTGTTCCGCCAAATAAAATTGTGCTTCTGCATCGCCAGCCTCAGCGGCAATGCGCARTTCAGGCTCTGCATTTTGTTCCTGGTTGTATAGTGAAATGCCGCGTTCCTTGGCTGCCTGTTGCTTTGGCGTAAGCACTGCTAATGCAGTGACTGAATTAAATAAAAAAAGCAAACCTGTAATCGATTTAATTATATTTTTATAATGATTCATTTTCCTTCCCTGTGTAGTTAAGAGGCGAGCGCCGTATTCCATATAATGTTTGACACTAAGGGGCGAAGCGCAGCAGGCGAATATTTCGACACTTGTGTTGTCGAGTCTACGCTGAGTCACTTCGCGCGCAGGGTGGGCTAAAAGTGCCCTGCACAATCATGATTATACGTCGCTCAAGCAGAGCAGAGACAGTTGGAAACGCCTGAATCAGGTCGTCGGAAAACGCTATTTCAACCTCACGACGTTGCGCTTACCCGAAGAATTGAATTACCGTCACGCCTGCGCTAGTGCGGCGCATTGAAACCTGAGAGGGACGCACTGCAGCACTCACGGCTCAACCCGGCTGAAGTACATCTTCACCAAGAGCCAGCATTTATGACCGTAAGGTGCCTATAAGCACCAAGAGGAATTTATGGCGATAACCCTGATTCGTAGCCTCACCGCGACCGTTGTTCGTAACGTAACGGCGTTAAAACGCGATGCAAAACGCCTCCAAAAACACTCCGGGCACGTATTCGGAACAGAGTATCCGCTGAAGGTCTGCCAACAGGCTGTGGCCGTTTCGCGAGGATTCAAATCCCTTTCTGACGTCGAGAATCTAGCCCAGCGCTTGGGTATGGATAAACAAGCCCCGTTCTGGACTATTCTTGGACGCAACGATCGGCACCAGGATGTACTCAATGCAATTTACCGGTTGGGTATTGAGTACACGGAGAACGGTCCCGTTGTTTTCACCGGCGAGCAAGAACACTCGATAGACGCCGCTCTGGTTCTTTTTTTCGAGCAAATGAGCCTCAAGAAGCTACCTGGTTTAATCCTGGTGGAGACGGAAGCGGCTTCGCTTCAGGACACGATAATTTACGGTGCCATCAAAAGGCTTGGTGCCGAGGATGTTCTGGATGGTTTCCGCTCATTAGATCTGCGTGACCGGAATCTACCAGTATCGATCAGTACTGAGGCAAGGTGGTGGGTTGAAGCGATCACCGATGTACTGCCAAAGAACATCCAGGAGAACCTTAAACACAGCGGGTGGGCAGACGCCCTAACGCGCAGTGCTCACGAAAACGCAAAATCGCGCAATCAAATGGGGAGCAGAAACGGGTTTGAACCTATTCCGTTCTATTCAGTGAATGAAGCTGCCAAACACCTGGCGTATTACAATGCGCAGCCGCTGTGGGTTACCGACGACAAGTCCTGGCCATACGACTCGGTTCCCAAAATCGAGAAAGATGATGAGCGTACCGTACTGGATCTGATCAACACCTTGAACAGCCGAAAATTTGATGTTGGTGTGTCGTGCGAACACGAAAGTCTGTGGCGTCCTTATGTGGTTTTATTCTCTAGAAACGATCCCGCGAGTGAGGTGCTTGCCGGAGCGGTTCGGTCATATTTCTCTTGGCGGCAGCATCGAGACCAAAAATCCCCAGTGCTTTATGTCTCTGATGGAGCAACGCCTTACGCTCCGCGTTTCTTGTGCTTCGGCGAGCATACGGCCGTTGTGAATGGTCTCGACACGATCCCAGCAGGTGATGACCCAGGCGAGTTCTATGGCTACAAACAGGCTTTGCGAGTGCTTGGAACGTCAGATGGCCTGCAGTTTATGGGTAAGCGGGTGTCCATGGATTGAGCTTGATGTAGCGGCCTACAACGCTGCGTGAACATCTGCAAGACAACACGCCGAAAGCCTGGACAAGGCTTTCGGTTTTTTTATGACTGAGCGATGGCCTCTATCTCAGCAGCAATGTGGCAAAACTTGTAAGTTTTACGAAAGCCGCCGGCCCCGCGCATTCATTCAGTAAAACGTGTTGCAGAGCGCAGCCGTAAAAATATTATCCATTGCGCGAACAGAGCGGCTGCGCAAAGGCAACTGTTCCAGCATAGATGGGCATTTGCCGGCCATTGGCCGGAAGGACGAAGGGTAAGGGGATAGTCGTTTCGCTTCCTTGCAGCCACGGGCAAAAAAGAAATCCGTCTAAAAACACTGAACAGGTTCGTGGAGCCTTTGCTAGGCTCAAAGATGTAGGCGAAGACGCAGACTGATGCGCAATCGGATAGCAAGGGGGCGTGGGGCGCGCTCCGAAAGGTACACGGTTAGAAAGATCTCCGCGCTGAGATCCAGCCCTTATGCCGTGTGAAGCAGCCGAGGCCGTACCTTTTCAATTTGACCCGGTACTGTGGGAAGCCCGATAAACCTTGTAAGCCAGAGACCAGCACTGGCCGCCTGCTCGAACACCAAAGCCCGCACGAAGCGGGCTTTGTCGTTCTTGCCAGGTCAGATCGCTTGCAGCGCCTGCGCCAGATCAGCACGCAGGTCTTCGACGTCTTCGACGCCCACCGACAGACGCACCAGGCCATCGCCGATCCCCAGTTTCGCCCGGGTATCAGCCGGAATGGTCGCGTGAGTCATGATCGCCGGATGCTCGATCAGGCTTTCAACACCGCCGAGACTTTCCGCCAGGGCGAAGATTTTCACGTTCTCGAGGAAGCGTCGCGCACCGTCCAGATCGCTGTTCAGATCAACCGAAATCATCCCGCCAAAACCACGCATCTGGCGCTTGGCCAACTCATGCTGTGGATGCGACGGCAGCCCCGGGTAGTAGACCCGTTTGACCTGCGGTTGCTGCTCCAGCCACTGCGCCAGATCCAGTGCGTTGCTGCAATGACGTTCCATGCGCAGGGCCAAAGTCTTCACCCCGCGCAGGGTGAGAAATGCATCGAACGGCCCGGCAATCGCACCGACCGCGTTCTGCAAGAAGCCCAGCTTCTCGGCCAGTTCTTGGTTCTGGCCGACCACGGCGATGCCGCCGATTACATCGGAGTGACCGTTCAGGTACTTGGTGGTCGAGTGCAGCACGATGTCGAAACCCAGCTCCAGCGGCCGCTGGATATACGGGCTGGCAAAGGTGTTGTCGGCCACGCTGATAATCCCGCGAGCGCGGCAGATACGGGCGATAGCGGCGAGGTCCGACAGGCTCAGCAGCGGGTTGGTCGGTGACTCGACAATCACCAGGCGTGTGTCGTCCTGCAGCGCCGCTTCGAACGCCGCCAGGTCAGTCAGATCGACGTAGCTGAAACGGTGTCCGGCACTGCGCTGACGGACCTTGTCGAACAGGCGGAACGTGCCGCCGTACAAGTCATTGCCGGAGATCACGTGCGAACCGGCATCGATCAGTTCGAGCACCGTGGAAATCGTCGCCAGCCCGGAGGCGAGCGCAAACGCCTGGGTGCCGCCTTCAAGGTCCGCCACGCAACGCTCCAGGGCAAAACGCGTCGGGTTGTGCGAGCGGCCGTAATCGAAACCCTTGTGCACGCCGGGGCTGTCTTGCAGATAGGTGGAGTTGGCGTATATCGGCGGCATCAGCGCGCCGGTGGTCGGGTCCGGTTCCTGCCCGGCGTGGATCACCCGGGTCGCGAAGCCTTGGGATTTATCGTCGTGCTGACTCATGCGAGGGATCTCCGTAATTGGTTGAGCATGTCGGTGCGGGTGATCAGGCCATGGAAGCCCGATGCATCGGCAATGATTGCGACGAGGCCACGGCTGAGCACCGCTTCCAGTTCAGCGAGGCTGGCGCCAGGGGCGAGGGTCTGCAGTTTGTCGGTCATCACGCTGGACACCGATTGGCTGAAGCGGGCGGCGTCTTCGTGCACCGCCAGCAGGATGTCTGATTCGTCGATCACCCCGACCAGTTGCTTGCCTTCCACCAGCACCGGCAGTTGCGAGACATCCGCCAGGCGCATGCGCTGGAATGCGGTGAGCAGGGTGTCATCCGGGCCTACGCTGATCACGCGGCCGTCCTCGAAACGCCGGGCGATCAAGTCGCGCAAATCGCCGTAGCCCTTGCGCTGCAACAGGCCCTGATCGGTCATCCACTGGTCGTTGTAAACCTTCGACAGGTAACGCGTGCCGGTGTCGCAAACGAAGCTGACCACACGTTTCGGCTCGGTCTGTTCGCGGCAGTAACGCAGCGCCGCAGCGAGCAGAGTGCCGGTCGACGAGCCGCCGAGAATGCCTTCGGCCTTGAGCAACTGGCGGGCGTGAGCGAAGCTTTCTTCATCGCTGATCGAATAGGCGTGGCGCACGCTGGAGAGGTCGGTGATCGACGGAATGAAGTCCTCGCCGATGCCTTCCACGGCCCATGAACCGGGCTTGGGCAGAGAACCGTCGCGGCTGTATTGCGCCATCACCGAACCGACCGGATCGGCGAGGACCATTTCCAGATCCGGCTGCACGCGTTTGAAGAAGCGGCTCAGGCCCGTCAGCGTACCGGCCGAACCGACACCGACGACGATCGCGTCCAGGTCATGTTCGGTCTGCGCCCAGATCTCCGGCGCGGTGCTGCATTCGTGGGCCAGCGGGTTGGCCGGGTTGTTGAACTGGTCGGCGAAGAATGCGCCGGGAATGTCTTTCGCCAAACGGGCGGCGACATCCTGGTAATACTCGGGATGGCCCTTGCCGACGTCGGAGCGGGTGATGTGCACTTCGGCGCCCATGGCCTTCAAGTGCAGGACTTTCTCGGTGGACATTTTGTCTGGCACCACCAGCACCACGCGATAACCTTTGGCGCGGCCCACCAGTGCCAGGCCCAGGCCGGTGTTGCCGGCGGTGGCCTCAACGATGGTGCCGCCGGGTTGCAGACGACCATCACGCTCGGCAGCGTCGATCATGGCCAGACCGATACGGTCCTTGATCGAACCACCGGGGTTCTGCGATTCGAGCTTGAGAAACAGTGTGCACGGGCCAGTATCGAAACGAGTGACTTGAACCAGCGGAGTGTTGCCTATCAGCCCAAGTACGGCAGGGCGTGATTCCTTTGACATTTCTTCACCTCTTAATGGTGTTGATCGCGTTCCAATCGCGGGGAAAAGACTCGCGTGCAACATAGGCTCAGACATCAGCTGTCGCAACCTTTAGTCGGCCGCAAATGCTGCCATTTCGATCTAACCATAGATCGAAATCAGAGACCTGCCGGGGCGGGTTCGAGTACGTTTACACAGAGGCGTCATTGAGTTTTCAAAGGGCGTCTTCAGGGCGACGAACAGCTTGAATTGGCGAGAAATTCCCTGGCGCAAAAAACCGTTCATCCTTCACGCGCGCTCTCGGCTACGGAGTGTTTACAAGCGACAAGCAGCAATCTTTTGATCATGAGGGAAACTCGTGTTGATCGCGATTAAAATGAGTTTGTCTCACCAGTGACCGATGCCGACAATGGCCGCCATCAACAGGACATTGGAGTTGTTTGTTATGGCACTGGCCCATTCCCTTGGATTTCCGCGCATCGGTCGCGACCGCGAACTGAAGAAAGCGCAAGAGGCGTTCTGGAAAGGAGAACTGAACGAGGCCGGCCTGCGTGATGTTGGCCGTGAACTGCGCAAGGCCCAATGGGACCTGCAAAAAAACGCCGGTATCGAATTGCTTCCGGTCGGCGATTTCGCCTGGTACGACCAAGTGCTGACGCACTCGCTGATGTTTGGCGTAATCCCTGAGCGCTTCCGTCCACACGACGGCAAAGCCAATCTGCAAACCCTGTTTGGCATGGCCCGTGGCGTCAGCGACAGTTGCTGCGGCGGTGCGCACGCCCAGGAAATGACCAAGTGGTTCGACACCAACTATCACTACCTGGTCCCGGAATTCAGTGCGGATCAACAGTTCCAGTTGGGCTGGGAGCAGTTGTTCGAAGAAGTCGAAGAAGCCCGTGCGCTGGGCCACAACGTCAAACCGGTGATTATCGGCCCACTGACGTATCTGTGGCTGGGCAAGGCCAAGGGCGCGGAATTCGACAAGCTGGAATTGCTCGATCGTTTGCTGCCGCTGTACGGGCAGATCTTCGCGCGCCTCGCCGCTCAAGGTGTGGAATGGGTACAGATCGACGAGCCGATTCTGGTCCTTGATCTGCCGCAGGAATGGAAGAACGCGTTCGAGCGTGCCTACAACCAGATTCAGCGTGATCCACTGAAGAAACTGCTCGCGACTTACTTTGGTGGTCTGGAAGAAAATCTTGGTCTGGCGGCGAACCTGCCGGTTGATGGTCTGCACATTGATCTGGTCCGCGCGCCGGAACAGTACCCGACCATTCTCGATCGTCTGCCGGCCTACAAAGTGTTGTCCCTGGGCGTGGTCAACGGGCGGAATGTCTGGCGCTGCGATCTGGAAAACGCCTTGGCGACATTGCGCCATGCTCATGAGCGTCTGGGTGAGCGTCTGTGGGTCGCGCCGTCCTGTTCGCTGCTGCACAGCCCGGTGGATCTGGGCCGTGAAGACAAACTCGATGCCGAGCTGAAAAGCTGGCTGGCCTTCGCTGTACAGAAGTGCGAAGAAGTGGCGGTTCTGGCGCATGCCGTCAATCAGCCGGAAGCGCCGAAAGTGCTACGTGCATTGACTGAAAGTCGCTCGGTGCAGGCTGCACGTGCAGCTTCCCCGCGCATTCACAAACCTGCGGTTCAGGCGCGAGTTGCGGCGATCACGGCCAAGGACAGCCAGCGTCAGTCGCTGTTTGCCCAGCGCATCGCCAAACAGCGCGCAGGTCTTGATCTACCACTGTTCCCGACCACGACGATCGGTTCGTTCCCGCAAACCGCGTCGATCCGCCTCGCTCGTCAGTCGTTCAAACAGGGCAAGCTGACCGAAGCCGAATACACCGAAGCCATGCACAGCGAGATTCGCCACGCGGTGGAAATCCAGGAACGTCTGGGCCTCGATGTGCTGGTGCACGGTGAGGCCGAGCGCAACGACATGGTCGAGTACTTCGCCGAGCAACTCGACGGCTACGTATTCACCCGGTTTGGCTGGGTGCAGAGCTACGGTTCGCGTTGCGTGAAACCGGCGGTGATCTTCGGCGACCTCAGCCGCCCGAAAGCCATGACGGTCGAGTGGATTCGCTACGCCCAAGGTCTGACCGACAAGGTCATGAAAGGCATGCTGACCGGCCCGGTGACCATGCTGATGTGGTCGTTCCCGCGTGAGGATGTCAGCCGTGAAGTGCAGGCCCGGCAACTGGCGCTGGCGATCCGCGATGAAGTGGTCGATCTGGAAGCCGCCGGCATCAAGATCGTGCAGATCGACGAAGCGGCGTTCCGTGAAGGTCTGCCGTTGCGTCAGGCGCAGTGGCAGCCTTATCTGGACTGGGCGACGGAAGTATTCCGCCTATGCGCCTCCGGTGTGCGTGACGAAACGCAGATCCACACGCACATGTGCTACAGCGAATTCAACGATGTGATTGAGTCGATTGCAGCGATGGATGCCGACGTGATCACTATCGAAACCTCGCGTTCCGACATGGAGTTGCTGGATGCCTTCGAAGCCTTCGCCTACCCGAACGAAATCGGCCCGGGCGTCTACGACATCCACTCGCCACGCATCCCGGATGCCTCGGAAATGGCTAATTTGCTGCGCAAGGCTGCCAAGCGGATTCCGGCAGAACGCCTGTGGGTCAACCCGGATTGCGGTTTGAAAACCCGTGGCTGGCCAGAAACCGAAGCGGCGCTGGTGCACATGGTTACCGCCGCCCGGCAACTGCGCAAAGAGCTGGCATAACGCTCGGCTTGCATGAAATACAACACCTGTGGGAGCGAGCTTGCTCGCGAAAGCGTCCATTCAGTCAACATCAATGTTGGATGATCTGCCGCCTTCGCGAGCAAGCTCGCTCCCACAGGGTTTTGGGCAAGTCATGAAATTCTGGATGGCCTCGCGGGACCTGTTGTTGCTACTGTGGCCAGCCGCAATCCAGGTGTTTGCCGCTGCATGAATCATCAACCCGTTATCCAAACCGTGTCTGACGCAGACATTCCCGAGGTGCTGGATTTTGTTCTAAAGGCCCGCGCCGAGCTTTTCCCCAAGCTCAGCGCGACCGGCATGCCTGACGATCTGGCGCGTTTTGCCGAGGTTTATCTGCGTGGGGCAGGGCGCTTTCTGATCGCTCGCCATGAAGGGCAGATCGTGGCCTCGATCGGCTATCATCCTTACGACCGACGCTTCCCGCACTTGCCTTATCCGGACCTTAAAGTGGTGGAAATCGTACGGCTGTTTGTCCTTCCATCGCAGCGCCGCTCAGGTCTGGCCGGTGCGCTATATCGATCAATCAAAGATCTGGCAGTCGCCAGCGAAGTAGAAGTGATCTACCTGCACACCCATCCATTTCTGCCGGGCGCCATCGAATTCTGGCAGCGCCAAGGCTTCAAGATTATCGACGTCGACGCTGACCCGGTCTGGCAAACAACCCACATGCACAACGTCATGAGTGAAATCTGAGAATCTGCGCCCCATCGAACGGGTCCGTCAGGTAATGCGCCCTGACCCCGAACGTCTCCTGTAAGCGCTGCGGCGTCAGCACCGCCAACGGTTCGCCCAACGCCACCAGCCGCCCGCGTTCCAGCACCGCCAGACGATCACACTTCAGCGCCTGATTGAGATCATGCAGAGCGATCAGCGTGGTCACCGGCAACGCCCGCACCACGTTGAGAATGGTCAGTTGATGCTGAATGTCGAGGTGATTGGCCGGCTCGTCGAGCAACAGAATCTGCGGCCGCTGCGCCAGTGCCCGGGCGATGTGCACCCGCTGCCGTTCACCGCCGGACAGGCTGCGCCACAAACGCGTGCGCAGGTGCATTGCGTCAACGTCGGTCAGCGCCTGCTGAACAATCGCGTCGTCGGCCTGCGACCACGGTTGCAGCGCCGACAACCACGGCGTACGCCCCAACGCCACTGCGTCGAACACGCGAATGCCATCGTCGGTATCAGCTTGTTGCTCAACCACCGCAAGCTTTTGCGCAATGCTGCGTCGGGCCATTTTGCCCAGGCGTTGACCTTCAAGCAGCACCTGGCCAGCGCTCGGTTCACGCAGCCCGGCCAGCAACTTCAACAGAGTGGATTTGCCCGCGCCATTCGGCCCGACAATGCCCAGGGTTTCGCCACGCTGAACCTCAAGGCTGACACCGTTGAGCAACTCGGCGCCGCGCACCCTGAAGCTCAGGCCGGAACAACTCAAGACACTGTTCATCGTGCCGACCTGCGGCCGACCAGAATCAAGGCGAACACCGGCGCGCCGACCAGCGCGGTAATCACCCCGACCGGAATCACCTGGCCCTTGATCAGTGTGCGCGACAGCACATCGGCGGCTATCAGAAACACCGCGCCACCCAACGCACTGGCCGGCAGCAACCGCGCATGACCGGTGCCCAGCAACAGACGCGCGGCATGAGGAATGACCAGACCGACAAAACCGATCGAGCCGACAATCGACACCATCACTGCCGTCACCAGCGCTGCACAACCGATCAGCAGAATCTGCACACGCCGCACCGGAATGCCGAGCGACGCCGCCGAATCCGCACCAAAGGTAAACGCATCCAGCGCCCGCCGATGCCACAGGCACACAACCAACCCCAACACGGCCACTGGCACCGCCAGCCACACCGATGGCCAGCGCACGCCGCCAAGATTGCCCAGCAACCAGAACATGATCCCGCGCGCCTGCTCGGAGCTGGCCGAGCGGGTGATCAGAAACGCTGTCAGCGCATTGAACAGCTGCGAACCGGCGATCCCCGCGAGAATGATCTGCCCGGTACCGCTGGCCGAGCCGCTGACCCGCGCCAGCACAATCACCAGCACGAACGCCGTGACCGCGCCGGCGAAGGCACCGACCGAGAGCGAGATGATCCCGGCACCTACGCCAAGCAGCGCGACCATCACTGCCCCAGTCGAGGCGCCGGCAGAAATGCCCAGCAGATAGGGATCGGCCAACGGATTGCGCAGCAGCGACTGCAAAATCACTCCGCAGGTCGCTAACCCTGCACCGCATGCCGCCGCGACCAATGCCCGGGTCAGGCGGTAGTTCCAGACGATGCCTTCATCGATCGGGTCGAGGACATGCCCGGCGCCCCACAATTTGTTCGCCAGCACTTGCAACACCACGTCCGGTGCAATCGAGGTTTCACCGATGGCCACGCCGGCGACCACTGCAATCAACAGGGTCGCCAGGGCCAGGAGCGTGCGGATCAGGCTGGCACTCATTGCGACAGGTCATAGCCGTTGATAGCCGTGGCCAATTGCTCAATGCCCTCGAACATGCGCAGGCTCGCCTGCAGGGCCATGGCGTCGACAATGATGATGCGGTTGTGTTTCACCGCGTCCATGTTGCGCGTCACCGGATCACTGCGCAGGAAGGCGAGTTTCTTTTCATAGTCGTCGGCGGGGAAACGTCGACGATCCATGCGCGCGATGACCAGGAAGGTCGGATTGGCCTTGGCGATGGTTTCCCAACCGACGGTTGGCCACTCCTCATCGGACGCCACCACGTTGCGCACGCCGAGGGTGCTGAGCATGAAATCGGGAACGCCTTTGTGCCCGGCCACGAACGGCTCGATGTCCATTTGTGCGCTGGAGAACCACACCAGCGCGCTGGCGTCTTTGAGCTGTTTGCCTTGGGCGGTGGCAATCGATTTGGCGAGACTGGCCTTGAGTTGATCATTGAGCTGCTGGCCACGCTCCTGAACATCGAAGATCTGCGCCAGTTGGCTCACGCTTTTGTAAATCGTCTCGATGCGAAACGGCGCCAGTCGCGTGCCATCGGCGCCGACGAGGTTGTCCTTGGCTTCGCAATCGGAAGGCAGCAGGTACGTTGGAATCTTCAGTTCATGAAACTGCTCGCGCGTGCCCACCGCGCCTTGCGGGCCGACCATCCATTCCAGTTCCACGGCGACCAGTTCCGGACGCTTGCCGATTACCGACTCGAAACTCGGCTCGTTGTCAGCCAGGCGCTCGATCTGGTCGTTTTGTGCCTTGTATTTGGCCAGCACATTGTTGAACCACAGTGAGGTGCCGACGACTTTGTCGCCCAGTCCCATGGCGTAGAGCATCTCCGTGCCGGCCTGGCCGATGGTCACGGTGCGCGTCGGTGCGTGCTGGAAGGTCAGGGTGCTGCCGCAGTTTTCGACGGTCAGTGGATAGACCGTCGGGGCCGCCTGCGCCAGGGCGCCAAGGCTCAGGCCGGTAATGAGGGTGGCAACGCGGGGCAGCAGCATAGGGCAGTCTCCAGGGGAACCRTACGGGGAGCGGGAGAGTACGGTCTGGAAACACACCATCGAACGCGGTCAGGAAAACAGCGCAAGGCCGGGCAGCCAACGAAGACGCGCACGGCACGATGTCCTTCCCGGACACCCCGCCGGTTAGTAATCACTGTGCCGGCAGGTCTCCTGACTGATGCGTCATCGCCTGGCTCCGGCCTTCCCGGGATTCACCCAGTGGCAGTCGTGGAGCAGGCTCGGCACCTACAGTTGCGGGGGCAGTTCCGGTCAATGCTGTGCAAGCACCCCGGATTCCCTATTAGTCCCGTTCGGGAACCAGCGGCGGCATGTTAGTCGATCAAGCCGCTGAAGGGGAGACGAATCTGTTGCGGCGAGGATTAGTGCTGGCTCATCAAACCGTGCAACACGCCCAGACGCAGGCCCGGTTCGGAGGGCAGCATTTGTGCGATACCGAACACTTTGAATGCCGCCAGCATTAACACCAGACCGCCGGGCAGAATGCTCTGGCGGTGTGGTTGCAGGCCTGCGAGCTTGAGCTGTTGCACGTTGTTTACCTTCAACAACAGCAGCGACAGGCGCAGCAGGCCGCCGTAGGTGATGCCGTCCTGGCCGAAGTCGTTGAGGCGATTGGTCTTGAGTACTTTGGCGAGCATGCGCGCGGTGCCGGAAGAGCCGATGGTTTGCTGCCAGCCCTGAGCACGGTAGCGCCGGGCAACTTTTTCAAACTGCAGGATGGCGAAGCGTTCGGCCTCCTGTAGCGCGCTGGCGGACACATCGCCGCCGCGAAAGAATCGCGTGCTCAAGGTGCCGCTGCCGATGGCGATGCTTTCGGTTAACAAGGGTTGTGAGCCCTGGCCGAGGATCAGCTCGGTGGAGCCGCCGCCGATGTCGACTACCAGGCGCAGGTCGTCGGCGCTGGGCAAGGCGTGAGTTACGCCGGCGTAGACCAGCCGCGCCTCTTCATGGCCGCAAATGACGTCGATGGGAAAGCCCAGATGCCGCTCGGCACTGGCCAGAAACAGTTGCGCGTTGTCCGCTTCACGCACCGCGCTTGTGGCCACCGCACGAACACGGCCGGCCTCGAAACCACGCAGCTTCTTGCCGAACCGCGCCAACGCCTGCCAGCCGCGATCCAGTGCCAAGGCATCCAGTGCGCCGCCATCAAAGCCTTCGGCGAGGCGCACCGGTTCGCGCAGGGTTTTCACTTCCTGAATCTGCAAGCCTTTGCGGCTGCGCACCGACTGGCCGATCATCAGGCGAAAGGCGTTCGAACCCAGGTCGATGGCGGCAAACAGCGAGGCGTCGTCTTTCATGGGAATCCTTGCAGAGCATCCGTCGCGAGGCTCAAGACGGTTTGCGAGGATTCTGCCGTGATCTTGATGACATCCTGATGACGGGGGCGGGGCGGTTGAATGAATTTGCGACTGTCATGACACTGTCATTATCCGGCGTCTATGCTGAGGCCAATACATCGCGTGTTCTTAAAGTTTTTGCTGCCAGTTTTGGCAGMTTTTTTTTGCCCGCGATTTGGCTGTTGATCGTTCCCACGCTCCGCGTGGGAACGCCTCTAGGGACGCTCCGCGTCCAGTGACGCGGAGCGTCACGGGCTGCATTCCCACGCAGAGCGTGGGAACGATCAGCGCGGGGTGCGGACGATCAATCAGCAGGACTGAGGAGTTTCGCCCCGGGCCAGGCGCGCATTGATGTCTTCGATCACTTCGGGCAGTTCGGCGATGGTGTCGATCAGGTAGTGCGGGCGCGAAGGGGCGAACATCTTGCCGATCCGCGCGCGTTCTTCCRCCAGTCGATCCGACGGCAACGCCTTGTATTGCTCATAGGTCAGGCCCAGTGCGTTGCCGGAACAGGTCAACGCCACCGTCCACATGCCGGCGGCGCGGCCTTCGAGAATTCCCGGCCAGGTGTCGTCGACCTTGACGCAGGCGGCCACGTCATCGATGCCCAGGGTAATCACGTTGGCCAACGCCTGCGCCGGATACGGCCGGCCATTCGGCACTTCATCGGTGGCAACGACATGATCGGCGACATAGCCATTTTCCTGCGCCAGTTCGACAACCTTGGCCATTACCACCGCCGGGTAGCCCGAGCACGAACCGATTTTCAAACCCTTGTCGCGCAATGCTGCAATGGCTTCGAGCGCGCCCGGAATCAGCGCCGAATGCAGGGCGATTTTCTCGATCTGCAGCGGCATGAAACGTTCGTAGATTGCCGTTACATCGTCGTCACTCGGCAAGCGATCAAACGCCGCGCGGTAACGCTCGGCAATCTGCGGCAGGTTGCACAGCGTGCGAATGTGATCCCACTTGCCCATGCCCATTGGCCCGCGCGCTTCTTCCAGCGACACGGCGACGCCAAACTCGGCAAAGGCCTCGACGAAAATCTGCGTCGGCGCAAACGAGCCGAAATCGACAACGGTGCCGGCCCAGTCGAGGATCGCGGCTTGCAGGTGAGTCGGTTGTTGGTACTGCATGGTCAATCTCCGTTTTCAGGTAAGCGTGGGCCGTCCCTCGGCAATGAGGTAGGCGGTTCAAGGGTCAGTGCTGATCAGGTCAGCGGTGGATTCGCATCAAACAGTTCGGCAATCACTGGCCGGTTCCGGCGGATGCCGAGGCAGCACAGGTGGTATTCGATAAAGAACGGGTGATCGACAAAGGTGATCGGCGTGGTGCCCGGGGTTTCGGCGTACTCGACCGCCGAGACAAACCCGATGCCGATGCCCTTGACGATCGCGTGGACGATGGCTTCGCGGCTGTTGAGTTGCATGACGCAGTTGAGATCGATATTGAGGCGCTTGCAGCTTTCTTCCACCAGTTGTCGGGTGCGTGCACTGGATTCGCGCATCACCCATTTTTCGCCACTGATTTCACTGATGTGAACCTGCGCCTGACTGGCCCACGGATGGTCATCACGCACCACGGCGATGATCGGATAGCGGTGATACAACCGCGTGTGGAAGCGCTCATCGAATTCCGACAAGGCCAGAATCGCCACGTCGATATCAAAGTTGAACAACCGCGCCAGGGTGTCCTTTTCCGAAGAAAACGAGGTTTCCAGTTCGATATCCGGATGGCGCTGCATCAGCTCATAGGTCAGGTTCATGGCAATCGGCGGTGACACCGCGCCGAGGCGCAGCATTCCGGTCTTGCGCTGCTTGAAGCTCTGCAACAGTTGCACGGCTTCATCCTCCTGACCGAACAGGCCCTGAGTGATCGCATAGAGCTTGTGCCCGGCGGCGCTCATTTCGATGTAGCGGCCACGGCGATGGAACAGCTCGACCGAGAAGGTGTTTTCCAGCGCATTGACCTGTTCGCTGACGGTCGGCTGACCGACGCTGAGGAACTCTGCCGCAAGGGTAAAACTGCCGGTCTTGGCCACCGCATGAAACGAACGCAACCACTTGTGATACTGGTACATGCAAGCCCCGTCAGCGTCGAATGAACAATGCCACTGCCGCGCTGCACAGGCAGGCGCTGGTGACCACTATGAAGATGAGAGACGTGTTTGCTGTGGTGTCAAGCAAACGACCGATCATCGGCTCAGCCAGGCCGGCGAACAGGTAGGACGAGAAGTTCATGATCCCGGTCGCGGTGCCGGCGCTGTGCCCCGACCAGATCCGGGCACAGCGCCCAGAAACTCGAGGCCGGGCCGTAGACGAAGAAGCCGCACAGGAACAGGGCGATCAGGCCGATGACGCTGTGTGGTGGCAGGCTCCACATCCACAGGCTGGTCGCCGCGCCCAGCACCATATAGAGCATGATCGCCAGATACCGCTTGGAACCGAACAACTTGTCCGACACCCAGCCATTGCTCAACGCGCCAACCGCCATGCCGACGGGGAGGGCGACGGTGATCCATTTCGGGTCGACCATGCTGTCGCCGCTTTTCCAGTTGGCGCCGAGAAAGTGCACCGGCACCCAGACGATCAAGCCGTAGCGCGCCGCGTTCTGAAAGCCCAGGGACAGCGCAGCGATCAGCAGGCGGGGATTCTTCAGCACGGCTTTATAGCGTTGTGCCGAGGACTCGACTTCGCCCTGCGCGGCTTCCTGATGTTTGTCGTCAGCGTTGGCCACACCGGTATCACCCACCGGTTCGAAGCCCAGATCCTGCGGGCGTTCGCGGGCGACCAGATAGAAAATGATCCCGCCGGCGAGCATCAGCAGCACGGGCAAGCGGAAGATCCAGCGCCATTCCAGTTGCAGCACTTCGAGCACGACGATAGAGGTGACGTACGACAGAATCGACGCGCAGCCGGCGGCGAAGGTGTAAAAACCATAGACCTTGCCGCGCTCACCTGCTGCCCACCAATTGGCAATCAGTCGACCACCCGGCGCCCAGCCCAAGGCCTGAAAGTAACCGTTGACGCCCCACGGCAGAATCAGGCTGGTGAAACCACCGGCAAAACTGGTCACCCAGTTGGCACCGCAGGACAGCACCGCACCCAGCGTCATGATCCGTCGGCCACCGAATTTATCGGCGAGGTTGCCGTTGATCGCCTGCCCAATCGCGTAGGCCCAGAGCATCGCTGCAGAGGCCCAGCCGAGGGTTTCCTTGCTCAGGCCGAACTCGGCCTGAATCCCCGGAATGGCAAAACCGAAGGTCTGCCGACCGGTGTAGAAAAACAGGTAACAGAACATCGCTGCCAGCAGCATGCGCCACTGGGCGACCCGGAACGAGGCAGAACGGACGGCGAGACCAGGCATTGTTTCGGCACGATTCATGATCTTTTCCTTATTGTTGTCGGTTCCCGCCGGGTGTCGTCGGCGGGGTGCACTCTTTTTTGGTGCGACAGGAAATCACCGCGGCTGCATGCCGCTGGTGGTGCTTGGGTGACTCGGGTGTTATCAGGCGTCAGGCGGCTTGTGAACCGATGAAGTTCTTGCCGCGCGCACCTTGCATTGCGAGCTGGATGATGGCTTCGGCGTCCTTGGCCGAGACGCCGTAATCGGCAAACTCGGTCTTCACCCCGAGGCTGTGCAGGAACTCGCGCAGTTGCTGTTGGGCTTTGCTCAGGTCCGCGCCGAATACCCGTTGCAAGGTACGGTCGCGAGTAGCGTCGTGGCCCCAGGCCAAACCCAAAACCAGCGGCAAGGTGAAGGAGCAGGCGATGCCGTGGGGCAAACCGTGGCGCAAGGTCATCTCATAGGAAATCGAGTGCGCCAGCGCGGTTTTGGTGTTGGAAAACGCCAGCCCGGCCTTGAGTGCGGCCAGTGCCATGCGCGTGCGCAACTCTTGGCTCGACAGATCTTTGTGCAAACGCGGCAGGCATTCGAGAATGTCTTCAATTGCGGAAATGGCAAAGGTGTCTGAGACCGGGTTGGCGTTGACGTTCCAGATCGCCTCCAGCGCGTGCGACAGGGCGTCGAGCCCGGTGGAAACGGTGACGCCGGCCGGCACGGTGAGCATCAGTTGCGGGTCGATGATCGCCACCCGTGGCCAGGTGCAATCCAGATGAAGCGAGTATTTCTTCTGGCTGGCGCTGTCCCAGATCGTCGCCCACGGCGTGACTTCGCTGCCCGTGCCGGCAGTAGTCGGTGCGGCGATCAGTTGTTTGCAACGGGCCGGGGTGAACGGTTTGCCTGTCGCCAGCAGGCTCAGCAGTTCATCGAAACGGCCGGATTCGGTGCCGACGATCAACGCCTTGGCGGTATCGATGGCGCTGCCGCCGCCCACGGCGAGGACCACGTCACAATCAGCGGCGTGTTGCCAGAAGTGCTCGTAAGTGCTGCGCAGATGGGCGACGTCGGGGTTGGGCTGGACGTCTTCGAAAACGTAGATCAGGCGTTCGCCGAGCAAGCTTTGCAAACGGTCCACCAAGCCCAGCCCTCGGGCCTCAGGGAAGGTTACGAGGGCGACGCGCTGCTGCTCGGTGATGGCGGCAAGGTCTTGCAGGCTGCCCCAGCCGAAACGGGTGTCGACGGGGTTCTGGAAGCGGGCAGTCATGGTCAATCCTTCTTGTTGTTGTCGTGTGGTCACATAGTCGAGGGCGACCGACAACGGCACAAATCGATAAATCGCAGGTTTGAATCGGCTGAGCCGATAGCAGCTTTACGCTAGTGCGCCGAACCGCTCTGGATCGCCGCGCGCAGGCGGCTGGAGATGGCGTCGGCGACTATCACCATGAAGGTGATGACGATGATGCAGGTCGCGGTTTCCTGATATTTGAACAGCTTGAGACTGCTCACCAGCTCGAACCCCAAACCGCCGGCACCGACCATGCCCAGCACCGTGGCCGAGCGCAGGTTGACCTCGAAGCGGTACAGGATCACCGCAATCCACGCGGTGATGACCTGCGGCAAAACACCAAACACAATCACCTGCAACGGCCGCGCACCGGTCGCTTGCAGCGCTTCAATCGGGCCTTGGTCGATCTCTTCGATGCTCTCGGCGAAGAATTTGCCGAGCATGCCCAGGCCATGCAGAGCCAGCGCCAATACGCCGGGGAACGGGCCGAGTCCAACCGCCGAGACGAAGATCAGGGCGAGGATCAGTTCGTTGATGCTGCGGGTGAAATTCAGCGCCTGGCGGGTGGCGTGAAACAGCCAGCGGTTGCGGCTTAAATTGCGCGCGGCGAGAAACGACATTGGAACCGCCAGTAAGACGCCAAGCAGGGTTCCCCAAATGGCGATCTGCAAGGTTTCCACCGCAGGCGCGATCAGACGCGGCAGGATGCTCAGGTCCGGCGGAAAGGTGCGCGAGAGAAAGTCGCCGATCTGCGGCAACCCGGCGGCCAGTTCACCGAGGCTGAGCTGCGCGCCTTGTGCGCTCCAGTTCAGCGTCCACAGCACGATCAGGACGACGGCGCCGGTGGTCAGCCAACTGCGCGGGCCACGGGGACGATCGCCGACCCACTGATAGTTTTGCGATTGCATGCTCAGGCCCTCGATACAGTGCGGTAGGACAGGGTGGTCGTCGGGACGTCAGCGGAGGACTCTGTTGATTGCCCCGGATAGATTCGCGCCAGATCGGCGTCGGTCATGCTCGACGCTTTGCCATCGAACACCAGACTGCCGTGCGCGAGGCCGACCACGCGGTCGCCGAACTCACGGGCGTATTCGACCTGATGCAGATTGCACAGCACGGTGATGCCCAGTTCGCGGGTGGCATCGCGCAAGTACTGCAACACCAGGCGCGCGGTCTTCGGGTCAAGGCTGGCAATCGGTTCATCGGCCAGAATCACCTGCGGTCGTTGCGCCAACGCGCGGGCGATGCCGACGCGCTGTTTTTGTCCGCCAGACAACGAATCGGTGCGCTCGCCAGCCTTGTGCGCCAGTTCGACGCGCTCCAGGCATTGCATCGCCAACGCCACATCGTCACGGCGGAACAGCTGCAAAATCGAGGCGAGGGTGCCGACGGAACCGAGGCGACCGGTCAGCACGTTCTTCAGCACACTCAGGCGAGGCACGACGTTGTGGTGCTGAAAAATCATCGCCACTTCACGGCGCAGAACGCTGGTGTCAGGGCAGGCGAGGGCGTCGATGCCGGCCACGTTCAGCGTGCCGCTGTCGGCCTGCGCCAAGCGATTGATACAACGCAGCAAGGTCGATTTACCGGCGCCGGACTGACCGAGCACCACGACGAATTCGCCCGCAGCGACTTCAAGGTCGATGCCGCGCAATACCGGGTTGCTGCCGTAGTGTTTGGTCAGTTGGCGGATGCTGATCATTTCATGCTCCGCAAATCGAGATCGAGCACCTTGGCGGTTTCGCGCACCACGTCATACGACGCGTCGGTGGTCGGCTGGAAACCATTGAGTACGCCCTGATCACCCCACGGCACGTCCTTGATTGAAGCCAGCGCGTCGGCGATTTTCTTCTTCAGTTGCGGATCGAGCGCCTTGCGCCAGACCATCGGCGACTCAGGAATCGGCTTGGAACTCCAGACAATTTCGAAGTCATCCTGCTTCACCACACCTTTGGCCACGGCACTGGCGAAGATGCGGTCAGCCACGGCCGCCGCGTCGACTTTCTTGTTCTCGACCGCGAGGATGCTGGCGTCGTGGGAGCCGGAGAAAATCACCCGTTTGAACAGGCTGTCCGGAGCAAAACCGGCCTGCTCAAGGCCAGCTTTGGGAAACAGATGCCCGGACGCTGAGCTCGGGTCGACGAATGCGAACGTATGGCCCTTGAGGTCGGCCAGCGAATGAATGCCGCTGTCCTTGCGCGCCAGAATCACGCTTTTGTACGCGCTCTGCCCGGTCTTCTTGGTCACCGCCACCGAAAACGCCTCGACATCCGCCACCGAGGTCGCCAGCACGTAGGAAAACGGCCCGAGATAGGCGACGTCGAGTTTGCCCGAACGCAGCGCTTCGATGATGCCGTTGTAGTCGGTAGCCACGAACGGCACCACCGGCATGCCGATTTTGGCTTGCAGATCGTCGAGCACCTGTTTGCTCGATTCGATCATCGCCTGGGAATCTTCCGAGGGGATCAAGCCAATGGTCAGTTTGTCCTTGGCCCAGACCTGGCTGGCGCCGAGGGCAATGACGGTGAGGCTGGCGACACGCAGAAACTGTTTGATTGTTTTCATGGCATTCCACGGTGTGGTTGGGAGTTGCCACAGGCTAGGTCTGTCACGTGACAGTCATTCAATCAATTCAATATGCGAAACGACAGCTAACTATTGATGGAGTCTATGGATGTCCAGCGCCAAACTGCGGGCCTTTCTCGCCGTCGCCCGTCACGGCAGTTTCAGTGCCGGGGCGCGGGCGTCAGGCTTGAGCCAGCCGACCCTGACCACGCAAGTACAAGCCTTGGAACGCCAGCACAATGTTGAGCTGTTCCATCGGCGCGGGCGGCGGATCGAGCTTTCCGATGTCGGGCGGCAGTTGCTGCCGATCGCGCAACGGATTGCCTTGCTGGAACTGGAAGCGCACAACCTGCTGCGCGACTCCGGACGGCTCGACAGTGGTCAACTCAAGGTTGGTGCGGTGGGGCCGTTTCATGTGATCGAAATGGTCGACAGCTATTTGCAACAACATCCGAATATCGATGTGTCGATCCGCGTCGGCAACTCGGCACAGGTGCTGTCGGATCTGGAAAACTATGTGACCGACATCGCCGTGCTGGCCGGGCGTCAGGATGATCCGGCGTTGTGTTCGGTGCGTTATGCGCGGCACGCGATCATCTTGTTCGCGCACCATGAACATTCGCTGGCCAATCGTGGCAGCGTGCGGCTGGAGGAACTGGAAGGGCAGCGGCTGCTGCAACGCGAGCCCGGTTCGACCACACGACTGGTGCTGGAACAGGCTCTGAATGCGGCGCAGGTGAAACCGAGGATCGCCATGGAAATTGGCAGTCGTGAGGCGTTGCGTGAGGCGGTGGTGCGCGGGCTGGGGTTGGGGGTGGTGTCAGAAGCGGAGTTCATTGCCGACCCGAACATCCGCACGATCAGAATCGAGGGCGAAGAACTCTTTACCGAGACTTATTTGTACTGCTTGGCGGAGCGGCGTTCCAGTCGGCTTATCTCATCGTTTTTCGATGCGGCGCTGGGTTGATTTGCAATTTCGCTTAAGCCTTGGCTAATATACGATCCATATACATATCGTATCGGATTCATATATGGGCATCGTAAAGATTTCAGAGGACATGCACGAGAATCTGCGGATCTCCAGCAACGCCCTCAGCCGCTCGATCAACGCGCAAGCCGAGCACTGGATGCGCATCGGCATGCTCGCCGAACTGCACCCCAACCTCGACCACAGTGCGATCTGCCGCTTGCTGATTCGCGCCGAACAAAATGGCGGGCTCGACCTGCAACAACTGACTCAGGAAGCCGTCAGCGCATGAGAAACCAGATCAAGATCAACACCCCGGCCGACATCGCGCAATCGCGCGCTGCCGGCAAACTCGCCGCTGAAGTGCTGGCAATGCTGGTGCCGCACGTCAAGGCCGGCGTGACCACCGATGAACTGGATCGGCTGTGCAACGACTACATCGTCAACGTGCAGAAAGCGGTGCCGGCCAACGTCGGTTATCACGGCTTTCCGAAAACCGTCTGCGCCTCGGTCAACGACGTGGTGTGCCACGGCATCCCATCGGGCACGCCGCTGAAGGATGGCGACATCGTCAACCTCGACATCGCGGTGATCAAGGACGGCTGGTTCGGTGATACCAGCCGCATGTACGTGGTCGGTGAGGCGACACCTGAAGCGCAGCACCTGATCAAGACCACCTACGAGGCGATGTGCGCGGGCATCCGCGTGGTGAAACCGGGCGCCACGCTGGGCGATATCGGCCACGCGATCCAGAGCCTGGCGGAGAAAGAAGGCTTCAGCGTGGTGCGCGAGTACTGCGGGCACGGGATCGGCAAGGTCTATCACGATGAGCCGCAGATCCTGCATTACGGCTTTCCGAATCAGGGCATGAAGCTCAAGGCCGGGATGATTTTTACCGTGGAGCCGATGCTCAATGCCGGCAAGCGTCATGTGAAAAACATGCCGGATGGCTGGACGGTGCTGACCAAGGATGGCTCGTTGTCGGCGCAGTGGGAGCATATGGTGGCGGTGACGGAGACGGGGTTTGAGATCTTGACCGCGTGGCCAGATGAGATTGAAGGCTACCGCGCTATTGTCTGATACCGCGTCGACTGTTTCCCTCACCCTAGCCCTCTCCCAGAGGGAGAGGGGACTGACCGGGTTGTTTTGGCGTTATACATCGACTTGAAAGTCCTGAGTCGAACTCAGGTCCTGAAAAGCCCCCGATCTGCTCCCTTTCCCCCTCGCCCCCCTTGGGGGAGAGGGCTGGGGTGAGGGGGTAAATCTCACAGACAACACGCTATCAGTGAGAACCCGCAGCCTTGTTCAGGTCGCTGTCGGTCCATTCGGTGTAAACGCAGGCGTCTGCGGTGGCCCAGCGCACTTGCACCGGATCGCCAGCCTTGAGCGGCATGCCAGCAGCCGACAACGCTTTCACCGTCATTGATGTGCCGCCCGACGTAACCACACTGCAAGTCTGGCTCTCACCCAGAAACAACACCTCCACCACCTTCGCTGAAACCTCATTCCACCCCGACGGCAGCGGTTCGCTGATCGCTTGCGCCACGCTCAACGCCAAGGCTTTTTCCGGCCGCACCATCAGCAATACATCCTGATCCGTATGCAGCCCAGCGGTCAGTCGAATCGACAATGACTGTCCTTCAAACGAAGCCGCCGCATTGCCCTGCGCCTTGAGCTTGAGGAAGTTCGAATTACCCAGGAACGACGCCACAAACGCATTCGGCGGGTTCTGATAAAGGTCATAACCACTGCCCAGACCCACAATCTTGCCGTGACTGAAAATCGCAATGCGCTGCGACAAACGCATGGCTTCTTCCTGGTCGTGGGTCACGTAAACAATGGTGATGCCCAGGCGACGATGCAGTTGGCGCAACTCATCCTGCAGATCTTCACGCAGCTTTTTATCCAGCGCCCCCAGCGGTTCATCCATCAGCAGGATGCGTGGTTCGTAAACCAGCGCCCGGGCAATGGCGACACGTTGCTGCTGGCCGCCAGACAGTTGCGAAGGGCGGCGATGGGCGAACTGTTCGAGCTGGACCAGTTTCAACATCGCGTCGACACGTTTGTCACGTTCGGCGGCGGCGAGTTTGCGGATCGCCAGCGGAAACGCGATGTTGTCGCGCACCGACAAATGCGGGAACAGCG
The DNA here is from genome assembly GCF_056401755.1 of Pseudomonas sp. P4_D7. Classification (NCBI taxonomy): domain Bacteria; kingdom Pseudomonadati; phylum Pseudomonadota; class Gammaproteobacteria; order Pseudomonadales; family Pseudomonadaceae; genus Pseudomonas; species Pseudomonas sp. P4_D7. The sequence continues at coordinate 28,232 of NZ_JBFUIR010000033.1, forward strand.
AATAACGCTGGAACACCATGCCGATGTCACGCTTGTGCGGAGGCACATTCACCAGCGACTGACCGTTGACGAGGATCTCGCCACTGCTCGGCGTTTCAAAGCCGGCGAGCATCGACAGCGTGGTGCTTTTGCCCGAGCCGCTGGAGCCGAGGAAGGTCAGGAATTCACCGTCCTTGATGTCCAGCGAGATGTTGTCGACGGCGGCAAAGTCGCCGTAGTGCTTGTTCAGATTGCGCAGGCTGACCAGGGGTTTGTCATTCTGCTGGGAAGCGTCTTTGATCACGGCACTCATGTCGTACTCCTGGGCGCTCAGGCGCTGATTTCGTTGCGCCGGCGCAGCGCGGCGGCGATGACCATGACCAAAACCGACAAGCCGATCAGCAGCGTCGAAGCGACGGCGATCACTGGCGTCAGGTCCTGGCGCAAGGTGGTCCACATTTTCACGGGAAGCGTTTGCAGTGTGGGACTTGCCATCATCACGCTGAGCACCACTTCGTCCCACGAAACGAGGAAGGCGAAGAGGGCGCCGGCGACCATGCCCGGACGGATCGCCGGGAACGTCACCTTGAACACCGCTTGCAGGCGCGAAGCACCGCAGATCACCGCCGCGTCTTCAATCGACTGATCGAACAGCTTCAGCGAGTTGATGATCGAGATGATGGTGAACGGCAACGCGACGATCACATGGCTGACGACGAAGGCGAACATCGTCCCGGTGTAACCGAGCTTGAGGAACAGCGCGTACACCGCCACGGCGATGATCACCAGCGGCACGATCATCGGCAGGGTGAACAGACCGTAGAGCATTTCCCGACCGGGAAAACGCCCGCGAACCAGCGCAAACGCAGTCGGCAGACCGAGGGCCACGGCGCAGATCGTGGTCAGCACGGCGACCTTGAGGCTGGCCGCGGCGGCGTTCATCCAATCGGGGTTGGAGAAGAACTGGCCGTACCATTTCAGCGTCCAGCCCGGTGGCGGAAACACCAGCCACTGCGAGGAGCCGAACGATAGCAGCACGATGAAGACGATCGGCAACAGCAGGAACAGACCGATCAGCCCGGTGGTTGCATACAAACCGAAGCGCATGCGCCGGCTCATCGCATTGGGGGTCAGGAGCATGTCGGCTTACCTCGCGTTACTGGCGCCAACCGGGGATTCCGGCTGAAGCTTCAGGTAGAAGTAGAACAGCACCAAAGTGATCGCGATCAGCAACGCGGCGCCGGCACTGGCCAGGCCCCAGTTGAGGAACGATTGCACCTGCTGAATGATGAACTCCGGCAGCATCATGTTCTGCGCGCCGCCGAGCAGCGCCGGGGTCACGTAGTAACCGAGCGACATGACGAACACCATCAAGCCACCGGAGGCCAGACCCGGCCGGCACAGCGGCAGGAACACCCGGAAGAAGTTGGTCCACGGGCTGGCTCCGCAAATCGAACCGGCCTGCAGAATCATCGGGTCGATGGCCTGCATGGTTGCCTGCAACGGCAGGACGATGAACGGGATCATGATGTAGCTCATGCCGATCACCACGCCGGTGAGGTTGTGGACCATTTCCAGCGGCTGATCGATGATGCCCATCGCCATCAGAGCCTTGTTGATCACGCCCGACGCTTGCAGCAGCACCAGCCACGAATACGTACGGGCGAGCAGGCTGGTCCACATCGACAGCAGCACGATGTTGAGAATCCAGCGACCCCAGCCACGCGGTACCAGGGTGATCGCCCAAGCCAGCGGAAAGCCCAGCAACAGGCTGAACAGCGTTACCAGCCCGGCCACCGAGAAGGTGTTGAGCAACACTCGGGCGTACGCCGAGTTGGCGAACAGTTGTTCATAGTTGCCAAGGCCCGGGGTCGGTTCGAGCACGCCGCGCAACAGCAGGCCAATCAACGGCGCGAGAAAGAACAGGCCGATGAACAACAGCGCCGGAGCGAGGTTGCCGGCGCCGCGCCAGCGTTGTCTGAGGGACGGGGCTTGCTGCATCGCAACCGCCTGTGTTCCGTGGGCCGAACCGGCAGCGCCGGTGGCGCCCCCGGTGGCAGTGGAGGGACGGGACGCGGTGGCCGCCATTTTCATTTGACCAGCCATTCGTTCCACCGTGTCGCGATGGCCTGGCCGTTTTTGGCCCAGTACGCGAAATCAAGAGTGATCTGATCCTTAGCGTAGGCAGTCGGCAGGTTGGGGGCCAGCGTCGAATCCAGACGCTCCACACTGTCGAGGTTGACCGGGGCGTAGGCGGTCAGGTTGGAGAAGTCGGCCTGGCCTTTGGCGCCGCTGGCGGCGGCGAGGAACTTCATCGCCGCGTCCTTGTTTTTCGAGCCTTTTGGAATCACCAGAATGTCGGCCATGACCAGATTCTGTTTCCAGCTCACGCCGACCGGTGCGCCGTCTTCTTGCAGGGCGTGAATGCGACCGTTCCAGAACTGGCCCATGCTCGCTTCACCTGACGCCAGCAGTTGCTGCGACTGCGCGCCGCCGCCCCACCAGACGATGTCCTTCTTGATGGTGTCGAGTTTTTTGAAGGCGCGATCCAGATCCAGCGGGTAGAGCTTGTCGGCCGCCACGCCGTCGGCCAGCAGCGCCAGTTCGAGCACGCCAGGGCTTGGCCATTTATACAGCGCGCGTTTGCCCGGGTAGGTTTTGGTGTCGAACAGGGCGCTCCAGTCCTGTGGCTTGTTGGCGCCGAGTTTGCCCTCGTTGTAGCCGAGGACGAAGGAGAAGAAGAACGAGCCGACGCCGTGATCGCTGACGAAACGCGGGTCGATCTTGTCGCGCTGGATCACTTTGAAATCGAGGGGTTCGAGCAGGCCTTCAGCGGCGGCGCGCAGGGCGAAATCGGCTTCGACATCGACCACGTCCCACTGCACGTTGCCGCTCTCGACCATGGCTTTGAGTTTGCCGTAGTCAGTCGGGCCATCCTGCACGACGGTGATGCCGCTGGCCTTGCTGAACGGATCGGCCCAGGCCTGTTTCTGCGCATCCTGGGTGCTTCCGCCCCAGCTGACGAAGTTCACGCTCTCGGCAGCCATTGCAGCCTGGCCGGTAACGCTGAGCAGTCCCGCAAAAAAGATCGCGGTTGCAGCTTTGTTCAACACCATTTTTACGCCCTCATTGTTGTGTTTTTGAGCGGGCTTGCGTTGTTGCCCGCCTGTCGGGAGCAGTAGATGGACGTTCGTTGGAATGTCCGGTCTATGGAATATCATATTATGGTATTCCAAACTTTGTGCAAGCACTTTGCCTTACCGGTTATCTGGCCGGGCGGTTATTTGATGCGTTCGGCTTGAATGTTTTTTGTGAATGTCAGATCCAGCCCCTCACCCCAGCCCTCTCCCTTCGGGAGAGGGGGCCGATTGGAGGCTGTTCAAAACCTCAGTTCGACTCGGTATCTCAAGTCGGCGTATAGCGACTAAACACCTCGGTCGGCTCCCTCTCCCTCGGGGAGAGGGCTGGGGTGAGGGCAGCTTCACTCGGTAAACGGAATACTCTCGACCACTTCCAGGTCATAACCTGTCAGGCCGGCGTATTTCAGAGGAGGGCCCAGGTGACGCAGCTTGCCAACCCCCAGATTCTGCAGAATCTGCGCCCCAGTCCCGACCTCCGAATAAATCCGCGATTGCGAACGACTGAACTGCCTCGGCGGCTGAGTCAACTGCGGCACCCGCTCCAGCAGCGCCTGCGAAGACTCGTGATTGGCCAGCACCACCACAACCCCGTGCCCCTCAGCCGCGACCCGTTGCAACGCCGCCCACAGCGTCCAGTTCGTCGGCCCGCTATATTCCGCGCCAACCAGATCCCGCAGCGGATCGATCACATGCACGCGCACCAGTGTCGGTTCTTCACGGCGCAGATCGCCCATGACCATCGCCATGTGCACGCCGCCCTCGATGCGATCCTCAAAGGTGATCAAGCGGAACGTGCCATGCACCGTCGGCAGTTCCCGTTCGCCRATGCGTTCAATGGTGTGCTCGGTGCTCAGGCGATAGTGGATCAGGTCGGCGATGGTGCCGATCTTGATCCCGTGCTTGCGCGCAAACACTTCCAGATCCGGGCGACGGGCCATGGTGCCGTCGTCGTTCATCACCTCGACGATCACCGAGGCCGGCGTAAAACCGGCCAGACGCGCCAGGTCACAACCGGCCTCGGTGTGGCCGGCGCGGGTCAGCACGCCACCTTCCTTGGCGCGCAGCGGGAAGATGTGGCCGGGCTGCACCAGATCTTCAGCGCGGGCATTCGGCGCGACGGCGGCGGCCACGGTGCAAGCGCGATCTGCTGCGGAGATGCCGGTGGTCACGCCAACCGCTGCTTCAATCGATACGGTAAACGCGGTGCTGAACACGCTGCCATTGGCCGGCACCATCTGCTCCAAACCCAGACGCTGGCAATGTTCGTCGGTCAGGGTCAGACAAATCAGCCCGCGCGCTTCGCGGGCCATGAAGCTGATCGCCTCGGGCGTGCAACGGTCGGCGGCCAGCAGCAGGTCGCCTTCGTTTTCGCGGTCTTCGTCATCGACCAGCAAGACCATTTTGCCGAGACGATAATCTTCGATGATTTCTTCGATGTTGTTGAAGGCCATGCTGGACTCTCAGGGTTCGTTGGAAATATATTGGTATACCATAATACACAATCAACAAAGAGGTCATTATGAAGGCGTACTGGATTGCTCATGTGGATATAGCTGATGCCGATCACTACAGCCAATACACCCAGCGCGCGCCGGCAGCGTTCGCTGCGTTTGGCGCGAAGTTTCTGGCCAGAGGCGGGCGCAGCGAGGCGATGGAAGGGCGCCAGACGCCGCAACGCAGCGTGGTGATCGAGTTCGAGAGCTACGAAAAAGCCGTGGCGTGCTACCACTCGGCGGCGTACCAGGAAGCGAAAAGTTACCGCGAAGAATGGGCGAGGGCGGAAATCGTCATCGTTGAAGGCATCGCCCCAATTTAAGCAACACCACTAAACACTGTGGGAGCGAGCTTGCTCGCGAAGGCGTCGTGTCAGTCGATACACATGTTGAATGTCTGACCGCATTCGCGAGCAAGCTCGCTCCCACAGGGGGATAGGCAATCTTCAGCGGATAAAGTGAATCTTGCCGCTATCGTCATTGCCCATGTAGATCCCATACACCCCAGCCTGGCGTTCTTCGATATAGCGCTCGAGAATCTGCCGGATCGCCGGGTAATAGATCTGTTCCCACGGAATCTCTTCCGGCGCGAAGAACTTGTAATCCATAGTCTCCGGCCCGTACTGCCCGGTGATCTGCAGCGCGATCGCACGGAAGATGATGTACACCTCGCTGATCTTCGGCACGCTGAAAATCGAGTACGGCGAGACGATTTCCGCGCGCACACCGCTTTCTTCCCAGACTTCGCGGACGGCCGCTTGCTCGGTGGTCTCGCCGCTTTCCATGAACCCGGCGGGCAGCGTCCAGGTGCCCGGGCGCGGTGGGATCGCGCGTTGGCACAAGAGGTATTTGCCGTCCTGCTCGATGATGCAGCCAGCAATGATCTTCGGATTGACGTAGTGGATGTAGCCGCAGCCGCGGCACATCAGGCGCTCGTGCGTATCGCCCGGCGGCACCTGCTGACCGAGGTCAGGGCCACCGCATTTCGGGCAATAGCTCGGGCTGAACATATCAGTGACCTATACGGGGTTCTTTCAGCGCGATGGGCAGGGTGATGTTCGGCGTGGCGCCGGTCTCTTCCTGTTTGCGCTTGAGGTAGTCGAGCGCCACCGCAGCAGCGGCGCGAACGTGATCGACGCAGGCCTGATGCGCCGCCAGCGGATCGCCGCTTTTGATCGCCTCGACCATTTTTTCCATTTCGTGGTTACTCGCGCCGCGACGGTTTTCCTGGGACACCGAGGTCGCGCGCAGGTAGCTGATACGCGCCTGCAACTGGCGCAGTTGAGTCGCCGCCACATGGTTGCCCGAACCTTCGAGCAGCACGTCGTAGAAACCCTGCACCGAGTCGATCACCTGTTGCAGTTCGCCGTCCTTGAGCGCCTTGCGGTTGTCGTCGAGGGCTTTTTCCAGGGCTTTGATGTCCTTGGCCTTGGCGCGCAGGGTGAACAGCTGCACGATCAAACCTTCCAGCACGCAACGCAATTCGTAGATATCGACGGCGTCGGCCAATGTGATGATGGCGACACGCGGACCTTTGGCATCGGCGAACTCGACCAGGCCTTCGGATTCGAGGTGACGCAAGGCTTCACGCACCGACGTACGGCTTACACCGAGGCGATCGCACAGATCGCGCTCGACCAGACGATCGCCTGGCATGAGCTGGAAATTCATGATCGCGCTACGCAGTTTATCCAGCACGATTTCGCGCAGGGTAACGGGGTTGCGATTGACCTTGAAGCTGTCGTCGAGTGGCTGGCGTTTCATGGGGTCCGCTCTTTAAGTTGGCTGTCCATGCCAGACGGGCATCTAAACAGCCGAGGGTTTAACTGGAGGCCTCGGCGTCGGCTTCGGCAAAGGCTTCACGGGCCAGCCGGAAACTGTCCACGGCTGCCGGAACGCCGCAATAAATGCCGACCTGAAGCAGAATTTCGCGTATTTGCTCACGACTCAGGCCGTTACGCAAGGCGCCACGCACATGCAGCTTGAGTTCGTGCGGACGGTTGAGCGCCGAGATCATCGCCAGGTTGATCATGCTGCGCTCCTTGAGCGACAAACCCTCACGCCCCCAGACATGGCCCCAGCAGTATTCGGTAACCATTTCCTGCAGCGGACGGGTGAAGTCGTCGGCGTTCTCTATCGAACGCTGCACGTAGGCTTCGCCGAGCACCTGAGTGCGGATCTTCAGGCCCTTCTCATACTTTTCGTTACTCATCATTCCTCCTGTGACCACGGTCCCTTGTAGGAGTGAGCCTGCTCGCGATAGCGGACTGACATTCAACATTGATGTCGACTGATCCACCGCTATCGCGCGGCGTCACCGGTTGTTCGGGCAGGATCAGGTTCTTCACCGCGCCAACAATGATCGCGTGGTCGCCACCATCGTATTCACGCCACAACTCGCACTCGATGATCGCCGTCGCTTTGGCCAGAATCGGGTTACCGAGTTCGCTCAAATGCCACGCGATGTCCTTGGCCTTGTCCTTGCCTTTACTGGCGAAAGCATAGGCCTCAGCCGTCTGGTCAGCCGACAGCAAATGGATCGCAAATTTCTTGCTGTCACGTAGCACCGGGTAAGTGTCGGAAGCATAGTTGGGACAGAACAACACCAGCGCCGGGTCAATCGACAGCGCGCTAAAAGCGCTGGCGGTGATGCCGACGATCCCACCCTCAGGGTCAAGGGTGGTGACCACCGTGACGCCGGACGGGAACGAGCTCATGACGTCTTTGTAAATGCCGGGTTCGATCATTTCGCAGGACTCCTAGCGCATCACAAACGGATCAGGCATTGGTGCCTGAGAAAGGTTGATCCACACCGTTTTCAGTTCGGTGTAGGCCAGCACCGAATCGATGCCGCTTTCGCGTCCATAGCCACTGTTCTTGAAACCGCCGATCGGGGCCATTGCCGACACCGCACGGTAGGTGTTGACCCAGATGATCCCGGAGCGCACATCGCGAGCGAGGCGGTGAGCACGGCCCAGATCACGGGTCCAGATGCCAGCCGCCAGGCCGAACTGTGAGTCGTTGGCGATCGCCAGTGCTTCGGCTTCATCTTTGAAGCGAATCACCGACGCCACCGGGCCGAAGACTTCTTCCTGCATGATCTTCATCGAATTGCGGTCGCATTCGAACAGCGTCGGCTCGTAGAACCAGCCTTCGCCAAGATCCGCCGGGCGCTTGCCGCCAGTGCGCAAACGCGCGCCTTCAGCGATGGCGTCGGCGACCAGACCTTCGACCACTGCCAATTGCTGCGCGGTGGCCATCGGGCCCATCTCACTGTGGTCTTCTTGCGGGTTGCCGATGCGAATGCGCTGGGCGCGTTCGACCAGTCGGCTGACGAATTCGTCGTAGATCTCGTCCTGCACCAACAGTCGCGAACCCGACACGCAGCTCTGTCCGGAGGCCGCGTAGATCCCGGCGATCGCGCCGTTGATCGCGCTGTCCAGATCGGCGTCGGCGAAGATGATGTTCGGTGATTTGCCGCCCAGTTCCAGCGACAGCTTGGCGAAGTTCTCGGCGCTGCTGCGCACCACATGGCGCGCTGTCGCCGCGCCGCCGGTGAAGGCAATCTTGCGGATCAGCGGATGGCGGGTGAGGGCGGCGCCAGTGCTTGGGCCGTAACCGGTGACGACGTTGACCACGCCCGGCGGAATCCCGGCTTCGAGCGCCAGACGTGCCAGTTCAAGAATGGTCGCCGAAGCGTGCTCGGAAGGCTTGATCACAATCGTATTGCCAGCGGCGAGGGCCGGGGCGAGTTTGATTGCGGTCAGGTACAGCGGGCTGTTCCACGGAATGATCGCGGCGACCACGCCCATTGCTTCGTGCACGGTGTAGGCGAACAGGTCGGGCTTATCCAGCGGCAGCGTGCCGCCTTCGAGCTTGTCGGCGAGGCCGGCGGTGTAGTGGAAAAACTCCGGCAGATAGCTGACTTGCCCACGGGTTTCGCGGATCAGCTTGCCGTTGTCGCGGCTTTCCAGCTGCGCCAGTTGTTCTTTATTTTCGGCGATCAAGTCGCCGAGACGGCGCAGCAATTTGCCGCGTGCGGTGGCAGTCAGGCCACGCCATGCCGGGCTGTCGAAAGCAGTCTGTGCCGATTGCACGGCGCGTTCGACATCCGCCTCATCAGCGTCGGGCAGTTCGGCCCAGGCTTGCGCCGTGGCCGGGTTGAGGCTTTCGAAGGTCTTGCCGGAGAGGGCGTCGACCCATTCTCCGCCGATGCACATCTGGAAGCGTGCGAGTGTCATGCAACGATCCCCTTTATATGGTTTTGTCGGGAGTGTGCGAATTGCAGAAATTCCAGCAGCGTCTGGTTGACCAGGCGCGGCGACTCTACCGGCATCATATGCCGTTGCTCGGCCAGCACGGCAACCTTCGCACCGGGGATGCGTCGGGCCAGTTGCTCGGCCATTTCCGGGGTCGAACCCGGATCGAGTTCACCGGTGGCGATCAGCGTCGGCGCCTGAATGCTGCCCAGGTCGTCGGCGCGGTACATGTCTTGGGTGGCGAACAATTCGTAGGTGGTCAGGTAACCCTGAGGATCATTATTGGCGAGGGTCTGGCGCAATGCGGCGATCTGCGCCGGGTTGGCCGCCTGATACTCGCGGCTGAACCAGCGCGACAACGCCGCTTCGGCATTGGCGTCCGGGCCATGTTCGGCGGCTTGCGCGGTACGGGCGATGACGCCGGCACGCTGTTCTTCGCTGCGGTTGAACACACTGTTCAACACCACCAGGCTTTGCAGGCGCTGCGGGTAATGCAGGGCAAAGGCCCGCGCGACCAGACCGCCCATGGAGAAACCGATCACCGCTGCCTGCGGCAGATTCAGGTGATCGAGCAGCTCCAGCAACTGATCGGCGTAACCGAGCAGGTTGGTGCCGCTGGCTGGTCGCGGGCTGGCGCCATGACCAAGCATGTCGTAGGCGATCACTTGGTACTGGCTGGACAGACCGACGATCTGCCCGCCCCACATTTCTTTGTTCAGGCCCACGCCGTGGATCAATACCACGGGCTGGCCTTGGCCGGTCGCCAGGTAACTGGTGCCAGCCGGGGTGAGTTCAGCGGTGAGCCGAATCATGGAGCGCTCCTGCAATGCCTTTTATTGTGATTACTGGGCTTTTTCGGCGGCCAGCTCTTCCAGATCGATGTAGCGATTGCCAATGCGCGGGTGCAGACGGCCACCGTCAGCGCAACCCAGCACGACAACGATTTCGTCGGCACGCGGTGCGTCTTCGATCTGCATTTCCAGAGTGATGTAGTGCGAACGCTGACCTTCGTCGTCCTTGTGCATCATCGGGATCTGGATCGAAGTGCCCGGGCCGCCGCGCTTGTTGGTAAAGCTCAGGTAGCTCTTGGCGTTGACCGCTTCGCGGTAGTGATTGCCAAAGCGCAGGGTGTGGATCACGGCGGAGGCGTGCTCGATCTCGCCGTCAGCGCCGACCACAGCCGCTTTGCCGTAGGCCTCGATTTTTTCCGCACCGCCGATGATGCCGACCAGACGCTCGACCATCAGCGCACCAAGGTCGGAGCAATTGGCGCGGATCTGCGGCTTGAGGTCTTCAACGAAACCGTTGCCCACCCATGGGTTTTTCATCACCACGGCGAGGCCGACCATGGTCACTGGCTTGTCAGTGGCCTTGCCGCCTTCAATGAAGGTTTCTTCGACATAGCTGACGATCTTGCGAATTTCGAAACTCATGAGCTGCTCCGTTGGGGGATTAAGAGTGTCTGTGCGTCTGATGGTATACCATAATACCGATCGTGCAAGTCCCTCCGGTAACTTTTGCCGCATCACCCCGGCGAATGGTCATGTATTCAAATCCCACAACCACCACCAACCTCTGTGGGAGCGAGCTTGCTCGCGAAGGCGGCGTAACGTTCACCCTCTTTATTGGCTGATCCACCGCTTTCGCGAGCAAGCTCGCTCCCACAGGGGAATTTCTTCGTAACAGAAGGTCGCTTTCGGTTAACAAAAGATAACGTGGCGCCGATTGTCAGACGTTTCGAAAGCCCGATAGGATGAGCCAGCTTCCGAAGTGGCTCTGGATTGCGGGTTTCAGGACTATGCTTCTGACCAGCCATCAGCGGAGCACACTTGCGGCGCCCTTGAAGGCCAATGGCCTAACAATAATAAATAGGGGAAGGTCTATGAGTCGTTGCCGCCCGCCGGCGTTACGCAACACCGCGTTGCTGGCCACAGCACTCTCCATGCTGGGCTTGGCCACGTTATCGGCACCTGTGATTGCTGCCGAGGCGCCAGCCGATGTGGTCTATGCCACCGAATCCGCCAAAGCCGCGAAAAGCCTGATTCTCGATGTCGTCCACGCTGGCGCACGCCTGGTCGCGGTCGGCGATCGCGGGCACATTCTCTATTCCGATGACCAGGGCAAGACCTGGACCCAGGCCAAGGTGCCGAGCCGGCAACTGCTGACCGCTGTGTACTTTGTCGACGACAAGCACGGCTGGGCGGTCGGCCATGACGCGCAAATCCTCGCCAGCGCAGACGGCGGTCTGACCTGGACCAAGCAATTCGAAGACCTCAAACGCGAATCGCCGCTGCTCGACGTCTGGTTCAAGGACGTCAACAGCGGCCTCGCCGTGGGAGCGTACGGTGCACTGCTGGAAACCACCGACGGCGGCAAAAACTGGGAAGACGTCAGCGACCGCCTCGACAACGAAGATCAATTCCACCTCAACGCCATCGCGGCGGTGAAGGACGCTGGGCTGTTCATCGTCGGCGAGTCGGGCAGCATGTTCCGCTCCGCCGACGACGGCCAGACCTGGGAAAAACTCGAAGGCCCGTACGAAGGCTCGCTGTTCGGCGTGATCGGCACGGCGCAACCGCAGACCCTGCTGGCCTACGGCTTGCGCGGCAACCTTTATCGCTCGACGGATTTCGGCAGCACCTGGCAGCAGGTCGAGCTGAAAGCTGCGCGCGGATCGCTGGAATTCGGCCTGTCCGGCGCGACCCTGCTTGAAGATGGCTCGATCGTGATCGTTGGCAACGGCGGTTCGGTGATCAGCAGCAGCGACAACGGCGAGACCTTCAGCGTGTTCAACCGTCCGGATCGTATTTCCCTGTCGTCGGTCACCGCTGCCGGCGACGGCAATCTGATTCTGAGCGGGCAGGGTGGCGTTCACACCACGCTGCCAAACGGTGCCGAGATCAATAATAAGAAGGCGGGGCTATGACTTCCTTGATCACTCCTCAGCAGGACAAGGCGACGTTTCTTGAGCGCCTGATCTTCAACAACCGTCCGGCAGTGATCCTTATCTGCCTGGTGGTGAGTATTTTCCTGTTCTGGCAGGCCACGTTGATCCGGCCGTCGACCAGTTTCGAAAAAATGATCCCGCTCAAGCATCCGTTCATCGAGAAGATGATGGAGCACCGCAACGATCTGGCGAACCTGGGCAACACCGTGCGCATTTCGGTGGAAGCCAAGGACGGCGACATCTTCTCCAAGGAGTACATGGAGACTCTGCGCCAGATCAACGACGAGGTGTTCTACATTTCCGGCGTCGACCGTTCTGGCCTGAAGTCGCTGTGGAGCCCGAGCGTACGCTGGACTGAAGTGACCGAAGAGGGTTTCGCCGGCGGTGAAGTGATCCCGCAGAGCTACAACGGCTCGCAAGACAGCCTCGATCTGCTGCGCAACAACGTGCTCAAGTCCGGCCAGGTCGGGCGGCTGGTGGCCAACGACTTCAAGTCGAGCATTGTCGACATCCCGCTGCTGGAGTCCTACCCGGACCCGGAAGACCAGGGCAAGTTGCTCGCGCTGGACTACCGCAAGTTCTCCCATGAACTCGAAGACAAGATCCGCAACAAGTTCGAAGCGCAGAACCCCAACGTCAAGATCCACATCGTCGGTTTCGCCAAGAAGGTCGGCGACCTGATCGACGGTCTGGTGATGGTCGTGCTGTTCTTCGGCATCGCGTTTGTCATCACCCTGATTCTGCTGTTGTGGTTCACCAACTGCGTACGCAGCACCATCGCGGTGTTGAGTACGACGCTGGTGGCGGTGGTCTGGCAGCTCGGCTTGATGCACTTCTTCGGTTTCGGGCTCGATCCGTATTCGATGCTGGTGCCGTTCCTGATTTTCGCCATCGGTATTTCCCACGGCGTGCAGAAGATCAACGGCATCGCCCTGCAATCCAGCGAGGCCGACAACGCGTTGACCGCAGCGCGGCGCACTTTCCGGCAACTGTTCCTGCCGGGGATGATCGCGATTCTCGCGGATGCGGTGGGCTTCATCACGCTGCTGATCATCGACATCGGCGTGATCCGTGAACTGGCCATTGGTGCGTCGATCGGCGTCGCAGTGATCGTGTTCACCAACCTGATTCTGCTGCCGGTCGCCATCTCCTATGTCGGCATCAGTAAACGCGCGATTGCCAGGAGCAAGAAGGACGCCAACCGCGAACATCCGTTCTGGCGCCTGCTGTCGAACTTCGCCAATCCGAAAGTCGCACGCGTCTCTGTGGTGCTGGCGCTGATCGCCTTCGGCGGCGGCCTCTGGTACAGCCAGAACCTGAAAATCGGCGACCTCGACCAAGGCGCGCCGGAACTGCGTCCGGACTCGCGCTACAACAAGGACAACAACTTCATCATCAACAACTATTCAACCAGTTCCGATGTGCTGGTGGTAATGGTCAAGACCAAGGCCGAAGGCTGCTCACGCTTCGAAGCCATGGCGCCGATCGACGAACTGATGTGGAAGATGCAGAACACCGAGGGCGTGCAGTCGGCGATCTCGCTGGTGACCGTGTCCAAGCAGATGATCAAGGGCATGAACGAGGGCAACCTGAAATGGGAAACCCTGTCACGCAACCCGGACGTGCTGAACAACTCGATTGCCCGCGCCGACGGTCTGTACAACAACAGTTGCTCGCTGGCGCCGGTGCTGGTGTTCCTCAACGATCACAAGGCCGAAACCCTCGATCGTGCAGTGCACGCGGTGCAGGAATTCTCCAAGGACAACAACAAGGACGGTCTGGAATTCATCCTCGCCGCCGGTAATGCCGGGATCGAAGCGGCCACCAACGAAGTCATCAAGCAGGCTGAGCTGACCATCCTGATTCTGGTGTACATCTGCGTGGCAGTGATGTGCATGATCACCTTCCGTTCGTGGGCGGCGACGCTGTGCATCGTCCTGCCGCTGGTGCTGACCTCGGTACTCGGCAACGCGCTGATGGCGTTCATGGGCATCGGCGTGAAAGTCGCGACCTTGCCGGTGGTGGCGCTGGGTGTGGGGATTGGTGTCGACTACGGCATCTACATCTACAGCCGTCTGGAGAGTTTCCTGCGCGCGGGGCTGCCGTTGCAGGAAGCCTATTACCAGACGCTGAAATCCACCGGTAAAGCCGTGCTGTTCACCGGTCTGTGCCTGGCGATCGGTGTGTGCACCTGGATCTTCTCGGCGATCAAGTTCCAGGCCGACATGGGCCTGATGCTGACCTTCATGCTGCTGTGGAACATGTTCGGTGCGCTGTGGCTGTTGCCGGCACTGGCGAAGTTCCTGATCAAGCCTGAGAAACTGGCGGGGCAGAAGGGCAATTCGCTGTTTGCGCATTGATCTGAAGGGCTGAAACGACAAAGCCGCAACCTTAGGGTTGCGGCTTTTTTTGTGTTTTAAGATCAAGAGCCCCTCACCCTAGCCCTCTCCCGGAGGGAGAGGGGACTGACCGAGGTGTGCTGCTTGATACATCGACCTGAAATACCGAGTCGATTATGGATTCACAGCAAATCGTTCAAGTCGGCGTAAATCTCGAATATCCCCCAATCGGTTCCCTCTACCTCTGGGCGGTCCGACGTTTCGGGAGGGCTAGGGTGAGGGTAAGCGGTCTCCAGCCTTAGGAGAGTTCAGCGCCAAGCACAACACTCAAAGCACTACGCGCATCATCCAACTGCACCAACGTCGCATGCCGAGCCCCCAGCGCATCACGATTCTCGATCGCCGTCAAAATCGCCTTATGCCGCGGCAACGCCAGCTCATGCAGATTCGGCCGCTGATTCGAATGCTTCAACGCCTCGGCAATCGCCACCGACAACATATTGCACAGGTTCGCCAACAAGTCGTTGTGTGTCGCATCGGCAATCCGGCTATGGAAATCCAGATCCGGTTGCAACAACGCTTCCGGTGTCGGCGCCGCTTCCATGCGCTGGTACGCCTCACCAATCGCGGCAATATCAGCCTCGGTCGCATGTTGAGCGGCGAGAGCGGCAGCCGCCGGTTCGATAATGCTGCGCACACTGGTCAGCACATTGAAAAACTCATTCTGCGGGCTGCTTTGCATCAGCCAGTGCAGCACGTCCGGGTCGAGCATGTGCCATTCGCGCCGGGCCTTGACCACCGTGCCAACCCGAGGCTTGGAATACACCAGCCCCTTGGCCACCAGCACCCGCGTGGCTTCACGCAACACCGGCCGGCTGACCGCGTACTCCTCGCAGAGCAGGGCTTCGGCGGGCAGTTTGTCGTCGGGCAAGAAGCGTCCGGAGACGATCTGCATGCCCAGTTCCTGGACGATGCGCGAATGCATGCTTTTGCGGTCGGAAGGTTTGCGGTAATCCATGGGGAGTGGCGCGATCCTGAGCGATGGAGATGCCGCGCATCATAGCAGGCACGGCGCAATCTTGAGGCGGGTAAAGAACAACTGTGGGAGCGAGCTTGCTCGCGAAAGCGGTGGGTCAAACAACATAACTGTTGAATGTACCGCCGTCTTCGCGAGCAAGCTCGCTCCCACAGGGATTTGTGTGATCAGTGAGAATGACGCGGCACTTCAGCGCCTCGGCAACCTACCAGGAAGTCGAAGTCACAGCCCTGATCCGCCTGCAGCACGTGGTCGATGTACAACTGACGATAGCCGCCCACCAACAACTGCTGCGGCGGCTGCAGATCGGCCATGCGTGCCGCCAGTTCGGCATCCGGAATGTCCAGGTGCAGCCGCCCGGTGGCGCAATCCAGCTCGATCCAGTCGCCTTCCTGCACCGTCGCCAAAGGCCCGCCGGCCGCCGCTTCCGGCGCCACGTGCAAAACCACGGTGCCATACGCCGTGCCGCTCATCCGCGCATCAGATATGCGCACCATGTCGGTCACACCCTGGGCCAACAACTTGGCCGGCAAGCCCATGTTGCCGACTTCGGCCATGCCCGGATAACCCTTCGGCCCGCAGTTCTTCATCACCAGAATCGAATCCTTATCGACCTCCAGTTCCGGATCGTTGATCCGCGCCTTGTACATGTCGAAGTTCTCGAACACCACCGCGCGGCCGCGATGCTGCATCAATTCCGGCGTCGCGGCGGACGGTTTGAGCACAGCACCCAGCGGCGCCAAGTTACCGCGCAACACACAAATCCCGCCATCGGCGCGAATCGGATTGTCGAGCGTGCGGATCACCTCGTCCTCGCCATAGATCGGCGCATCTTTGGTGTTCTCGCCGATCGACTTGCCATTGACCGTCAGTGCATTCGGGTTAGGGATCAGATTGGCTTCACCGAGACGCCGCAGCACTGCCGGCAAACCACCGGCGTAATAGAATTCTTCCATCAGGAAGCGCCCCGACGGCTGCAGATCAACGATGGTCGGCATGCCACGACCGATACGGGTCCAGTCGTCCAGATCCAGTTCAACACCGATGCGTCCAGCGATAGCTTTCAAGTGAATCACCGCGTTGGTCGAACCACCGATAGCTGCGTTCACACGAATAGCGTTTTCGAAGGCTTCCTTGGTGAGGATCTTCGACAGTTTCAAGTCTTCGCGAACCATCTCCACTGCACGCATACCGGACATGTGCGCCAACACATAACGTCGCGCATCCACCGCCGGGATCGCCGCGTTGTGCGGCAGGGAAGTGCCCAGTGCTTCCGCCATGCAGGCCATGGTCGACGCCGTGCCCATGGTGTTGCAAGTGCCTGCCGAACGCGACATGCCACCCTCGGCCGCAAGGAAATCGTCAATCGTGATGGTGCCGGCCTTGACCTGCTCGCTGAGCTGCCAGACCACCGTGCCCGAGCCGATGTCCTTGCCTTTGTGCTTGCCGTTCAACATCGGCCCGCCGGTGACGACGATCGCCGGCACATCGCAGCTGGCCGCGCCCATCAGCAGTGCCGGGGTGGTTTTGTCGCAACCGGTCAACAGCACCACGCCGTCGATCGGGTTGCCGCGAATGGCCTCTTCAACGTCCATGCTCGCCAGGTTGCGAGTGAGCATGGCGGTCGGGCGCAGGTTCGATTCGCCGTTGGAGAACACCGGGAATTCCACTGGAAAACCACCGGCCTCGATCACCCCGCGTTTGACGTGCTCCGCGATCTGGCGGAAGTGCGCGTTGCACGGGGTCAGTTCCGACCAGGTGTTGCAGATGCCGATGATCGGCTTGCCGTGGAACTGGTGGTCGGCGATGCCCTGATTCTTCATCCAGCTGCGGTACATGAAGCCGTTCTTGTCGGCCGTGCCAAACCATTGGGCGGAGCGCAGGGTGGGTTTCTTATCAGACATGATCGTTTCTCTTATTGTATGACTATAGTGTTCCAGCTACGGCCTAATCTAAGCGCAAAATCCTAGGTTTGGAAGTGTTGTTGGTGAATTAGTAATACTATATAGTCGTTTTCGACGGAGGGATGGCCCTGGCGGTTTTCCGTGAGAGGCGTCCCCCGAGGTTCTATAAAAACAACAATCGGAGACCGATCTCATGAGCCAGGAACTGCGGCTAATCCGGCGCATTACGCTGAAACTGATTCCCTTCCTGATCCTGCTGTACCTGATCGCCTATGTGGATCGCTCCGCCGTCGGCTTCGCCAAGCTGCACATGGGCGCCGACATCGGTATCGGCGACGCCGCCTACGGCCTCGGCGCCGGGCTGTTCTTCATTGGCTACTTCCTTCTCGAAATCCCCAGCAACCTGATGCTCGAACGCTTCGGCGCACGGCGCTGGTTCGCGCGGATCATGATCACCTGGGGCGCGATCACCATCGGCATGGCCTTCGTTCAGGGCCCGCACAGTTTCTACGTGATGCGCTTTCTGCTCGGCGCGGCCGAGGCGGGGTTCTTCCCCGGCGTTCTCTACTACATCACCCAATGGTTCCCGGTGCGCCATCGCGGCAAGATCCTTGGCCTGTTCATCCTCTCCCAGCCGATCGCGATGATGATCACCGGCCCGGTGTCCGGCGGCTTACTCGGCATGGACGGCGTCCTCGGTCTGCATGGCTGGCAGTGGCTGTTCATCGTCATCGGCACCCCGGCGATCCTCCTGACTTGGCCAGTGCTGCGCTGGTTGCCGGACGGCCCGCAACAAGTGAAATGGATGGATCAAGCCGAGAAAGACTGGCTGACCGGTGAGTTGAAAAAGGATCTGCAGGAGTACGGCCAGACCCGCCACGGCAATCCGCTGCATGCGCTGAAAGACAAACGTGTGTTGCTGTTGGCGCTGTTTTATCTGCCGGTGACGTTGAGCATTTATGGCCTCGGTCTATGGTTACCGACGCTGATCAAACAGTTCGGCGGCAGTGATCTGGTCACCGGTTTTGTGTCGTCGGTGCCGTATATCTTCGGGATCATCGGCTTGCTCATCATCCCGCGCAGTTCCGATCGTTTGAATGATCGTTACGGGCATCTGGCTGTTCTTTATGTGCTGGGTGCGATTGGCTTGTTCCTGAGTGCGTGGCTGTCGCTGCCCGTGGCGCAATTGGCGGCGTTGTGTCTGGTGGCGTTTGCGCTGTTTTCCTGCACGGCGGTGTTCTGGACCTTGCCTGGGCGCTTCTTTGCCGGTGCGAGTGCGGCGGCGGGAATCGCGTTGATCAACTCGGTAGGGAACCTGGGCGGGTACATCGGGCCGTTCGTGATTGGGGCGTTGAAGGAGTACACCGGCAATTTGGCTTCGGGATTGTATTTCCTCTCTGGAGTGATGGTGTTCGGTTTGATCCTGACGGGCGTGGTTTACCGCGTGCTGGAACGCAAACACGTCCTGCCAGTCGACCAATTCGCCGCCAGCGCCCGTGGCGCCACCCGCACCTAACTGACCAAAACCGGCCCCTGTAGGAGTGAGCCTGCTCGCGATAGCGGTGTRTCAGSWWAAAAAATGTCGACTGACACACCGCTATCGCGAGCAGGCTCACTCCTACAAAGGGCGGCGGTGTTTCGAATAACACAGGAGAAAATCATGCATCTGGTTCAATTCGAATTAAGCAACCGCGAACGCCGCGTCGGCGTGGTCGACAACGATCTGGTGCGCGAAGTGCTAGACGCGCGCAGCGTGCGCGATCTGGCGCTCGCCGCCATCGAAGCCGGCAACACGCTGGAACAGCAAGTGCAGATCCTCGGCCTCGGCATCAGCCACGACTACGCCGAACTGCTCGCGCAACTGCGCATTCTGCCGCCTCTCGATCACCCGGACCCGGCGCACATGCTGGTCAGCGGTACTGGCCTGACTCACCTGGGCAGCGCCTCGGCGCGGGACAAAATGCACCAGCAGGCTGGCGACGAAGCGGCGATGACCGACACCATGCGCATCTTCAAATGGGGTGTGGAGGGCGGCAAACCGGCGGCGGGGCAGGCCGGTGTGCAACCAGAATGGTTCTACAAGGGCGACGGCAGTATCGTCGTTCGCCCGGGCCAGCCGTTCCCGGTGCCGCCGTTTGCTGAAGACGCTGGCGAAGAACCAGAGATGGCCGGCCTCTACCTCATTGGCAACGACGGCAAGCCTTATCGCCTGGGCTTTGCGGTGGGCAACGAGTTCTCCGATCACATCATGGAGCGCAAGAATTACCTGTACCTCGCGCACTCGAAATTGCGCAGTTGCAGTTACGGCCCGGAACTTCGCACCGGTGAACTGCCTCAACATCTGGCCGGCACCAGTCGCATCCTGCGTGACGGCGAAGTGCTCTGGCAGAACGAGTTTCTCAGCGGCGAGGCGAACATGTGCCACAGCCTCGCCAACCTCGAATACCACCATTTCAAGTACAGCCAGTTCCTGCGTCCGGGGGATGTGCACATTCACTTCTTCGGCACCGCGACCCTGTCGTTCGCCGATGGCATCCGCACCCAGCCGGGCGACGTCTTCGAAATCAGCCAGGCCGAATTCGGCGCCCCGCTGGCCAACGGCATTGTCCCGGTTCCAGCGGCATTTGAACCGGACAGCATCGGCACCCTTTAAGGAGATCCCATGACTCAGATTCTCGGTCACAACTACATTGGTGGTCAGCGCAGCGCCGCTGGCGACGTCAAACTGCACTCCGTCGATGCGACGACGGGCGAACAGTTGCCGCACGATTTCATTCAGGCCACGGTAGAAGAAGTCGACGCAGCGGCCAAAGCTGCCGCTGCCGCGTACCCGGCCTATCGCAGCCTCAGCGCCGAACGCCGCGCGCAGTTTCTCGACGCAATTGCCGATGAACTCGATGCCCTCGGTGATGATTTCGTCGCCGTGGTCTGCCGCGAAACGGCGTTGCCCGCCGGACGCATTCAGGGCGAGCGCGGACGCACCAGCGGGCAGATGCGTCTGTTCGCCAAGGTTCTGCGTCGGGGGGATTTCTACGGTGCGCGGATTGATCTGCCGTTGCCGGATCGCCAGCCATTGCCACGTCCTGATCTGCGCCAATACCGCATCGGCCTCGGTCCTGTCGCGGTGTTCGGTGCAAGCAACTTTCCACTGGCGTTTTCCACGGCCGGCGGCGACACCGCAGCGGCGCTGGCCGCCGGTTGCCCGGTGGTGTTCAAGGCCCACAGCGGTCATATGGCCACGGCTGAGCTGGTCGCTGACGCGGTGATTCGTGCAGCGGAAAAAACCGCGATGCCTGCCGGTGTGTTCAACATGATCTACGGCGGGGGCGTCGGTGAATGGCTGGTCAAGCATCCGGCGATTCAGGCAGTCGGTTTCACCGGTTCGCTCAGAGGCGGACGCGCACTGTGTGACATGGCCGCCGCACGCCCGCAACCGATCCCGGTGTTTGCCGAGATGTCGAGCATCAACCCGGTGATCGTCCTGCCGCAGGCACTTGCCGAGCGTTCGGAAACCGTTGCTCGTGACCTGACCGCTTCGGTGGTGCAGGGCTGCGGTCAGTTCTGTACCAATCCCGGTCTGGTGATCGGCATCCGTTCGCCGCAGTTCAGCGCGTTCGTGCAGCAGGTTGCGGGTTTGATCGGTGATCAACCGGCGCAAACCATGCTCAACGCCGGCACCCTCGGCAGCTACGGTAATGGCTTGCAGAAACTGCTGGCGCATCCTGGCATCGAGCATCTGGCCGGCAATCCGCAGCAGGGTAATCAGGCGCAGCCGCAATTGTTCAAGGCCGATGCGAGCCTGTTGATCGATGGCGATGAAGTGCTGCAGGAAGAAGTGTTCGGCCCGACCACGGTGATTGTCGAAGTGGCGGACAAGGCGCAACTCAGCGCTGCGCTGCATGGCCTGCACGGGCAACTGACCGCGACGATCATTGGCGAGCAGGCGGACTTTGAACGTTTCCCTGAGCTGACGCCGTTGCTGGAACAGAAGGTCGGGCGGATCCTGCTTAACGGTTATCCGACGGGTGTCGAGGTGTGTGATTCGATGGTGCATGGCGGGCCGTATCCGGCGACGTCTGATGCTCGTGGTACTTCGGTCGGTACGCTGGCCATCGACCGTTTCCTGCGTCCGGTGTGCTTCCAGAATTACCCGGACAGCTTGCTGCCCGAGCCGCTGAAGAACGCCAACCCGCTGCGCATCCAGCGCCTCGTCGACGGCAAGCCCTCACGCGACGCGTTGTAACTGACAGCCAATATCCCCTGTGGGAGTGAGCCTGCTCGCGAATGCATTCTTTCAGTCAGCCTTTCTTGGCCTGACACACCGCATTCGCGAGCAGGCTCGCTCCCACAAGGGTTCCCATAAGGTCTCTGGATCACATTGAGCTATCATTGGCCCTTTCCCCCCTAGAAAGACTGTTTGCCATGACTGCCCAAACCCTTCTCAACGCCCTCGAACACTGCGGCATGGTCGAAATCGACGGCTTGCACGCCTTCGAATTCGCCCTCGACGAAGACGACAACCTGCACATCGAATGCATCGATGGCCGATTGGCCAAGCATTGGGAATTCACCCCGGCGCAGGTTGCAGCGGCAACGTTTGACGAAGACCTGCAGAGCTGGCTGGTCATTGGTTATGCCAGCGACACCAAAACCACTGGCGAACACCGCTTGGTCTGCCTTGGCGATGTAGTCAGCAGCAGCGACGACGAGGATGACACTAATGAAAATGCGTAAATTCTGGCCGCTGCTGATGGCCGGCAGCGTCGGTGCCATGGGCCTGTCCACGGCGTACGCCGAAAGCTTCCAGTTGCTGGTCGGCTCCTACACCGCCGGCACCAGTCAGGGCATCTATCGCATGAACTTCGACAGCGCCACCGGCCAGATCGACGCCAAACCGCTGCAAGTGGTCAAAAGCGAAAATCCGTCATGGCTGACCCTGTCCAAAGACCAGCGTCGCTTGTTCGTGGTCAATGAAAACGGCCCCGGCCAGAAAGACTCGGTCGGGCGTGTCAGCAGCTATTCGATCGACCCGAAGACTCACGCCCTGAGCCTGATCAATCAGGTGCAGAGCCTGGGCAACGAGCCGACTCATTCGAGCCTCAGCGGTGACGCCAGCCACTTGTTCGTCAGCAACTACTCGGTGGTGGAAGACCCGGGTGGAACGCTGGCGGTACTGCCGGTGGGTGCTGACGGCAAACTCAAACCGGTGGTGCAGATGAGCGCGCACCCGGCGAGCCGGGTCAACCCGGAGCGCCAGGCCTCCAATCACGTCCATTCGACGGTCTCTTCGCCGGACGGACGCTACGTGTTCTCCAATGACTTGGGCGCAGACAAAGTCTTCATCTACCAATTCGATCCCAAGGCCAACCCGGAGCTGCCGTTGACCCCAGCGAAAACCGCATCCGTGGCATTGCCTGCCGGCAGCGGCCCGCGTCATCTGCTGTTCAGTGCTGACGGTAAACACGCCTGGCTGACCATGGAAATGAGCGCGCAAGTCGCTGTGTTCGACTACGACGACGGCGTGCTGACCCAGACGCAACTGGTCGATCTGGCCGCCGGCCAGCCGACTTCGGACAAGGCTGCGGCGGCGCTGCACGCCTCGGCGGATGGCGAGTTCCTCTACGTCAGCAACCGTGGCACCGCCAATCAACTGCTGGTCTTTGCGATCGATCCGGCGAGCGGCCAGCTCAAGGAACTGCAAAAGCGTTCGGTGGAAGGTGATCACCCGCGCGAGTTCAGCCTTGATCCGAGCGGTAAGTTCCTGCTGATTGCCAACCAGAAGAGCAACGAAATTGTCGTCGTCGAGCGCGATGGCAAGACCGGTCTGCTCGGCAAAACCGTGCAGAAACTGCCGATGGACGCGCCGAGCGACCTCAAGTTTCTAGTGCGACAATAAGCCACAGGCCCCGGTTTACGGGGCCTGCCTCTTTGTATTAATCGCGCTGATATCGGGTAATGCTACAAAGCATTTCAAGCGATCAACCCTCGAGCGTTAAGTTTGCTTCACGGCCCAACCGGGCAAACATGCCAACCGAACACGAGGGTTACCGCCATGAACTTCAATCTCTTCTCCGTGATTGCCGCTTCCGCCATCTCCGCTACCGTTGTACTGCCAGCCAGTGCCAACGTTGAAATCAACAGCAAAAAATCCCACACCCAGAGCTACACCCAGAAATACCTGCAACAGAGCGCCAACTTCTACGCTGCGCTGGATCACAAAGCCCAACACTGAAATCTTCGCCTCGACCACAGCTGCCGAAGGCTGCGATCTGTTGAATTTGTTGATCGTTCCCACGCTCTGCGTGGGCATGCCTCTAGGGACGCTCTGCGTCCAGTGACGCGGAGCGTCACGGGCTACATTCCCACGCAGAGCGTGGGAACGATCCGTACAGCAAACTCAACAGATCGCAGCCTTCGGCAGCTTTTGTGTGTGGGCGAATCGAAAAATGGGCCTGATAGGTTTTCTTCAACACGTAAATAGACTGGCTAAATAATCAACGAAGCTGATGTTTACTATGGCAAACCCTGAGTGGTTGCCACGGCTTTTTTGATTGATTCTGTGGGCATCGAAACATGCCCACGGGAGAACACCATGGCCAGCGCAATCCTTCATTCAGCCAAACGCGGCGCCTATCTGGCCATCGGTCTTTACCTGGCCGTGGTGTTGGTCGTCAGCATCGCCTCGCAGATGGAACACAGTTTTGAAGCGCCGATTCAAGTCGCCCACCCCGGCGTGCAGTTCGAAGTTCGCTCGCAAAGCGTGATGGTCGACCGGGCTGAACTCGCAGGAGTTGGCGGAGCATGAAAGGCTACAGACTTTGGGTTGTCGCCGGTTTAGCGTTCTTCACCAACGGCGCTTCATTATTGGGTATCGGCCAAGGTTCGGTAGGTGCATTGGCCCGCGCCATAGAGGCCAATCACACCATCGCGCACAACATCGAACGGGCGAATACCCTGGGGCTGATGGCCGGCAATCCACCGGTAAAAGTCTCGGCCGATTTTCTCGGGCCGTTCGAGATAGATTGCATGGCACTGGGCATGTGCCAAGCGCTGGCTTGACCCTGTAGGAGTTGATCGTTCCCACGCTCCGCGTGGGAATGCAGCCCCGGACGCTCCGCGTCCGATTGGAACGCAGAGCGTCCCTTGAGGCATTCCCACGCAGAGCGTGGGGAACGATCAAAGCAGGAAGGTAAGGGTTATTTCTTCATGATCGAAGTGAAGAGTTCGGACTCAAGGAAGCGCTGCAACCAGGCCTGCAACCGAACATAAGGCGTCTGCGCAAACCACTCACGATCAACATGGGCGAACTGCCGAACGAAGGGCAGCAGGGCGATATCCGCCAGGCTCGGATGATCAGCCAGCAAGTAATCGCGATCGGTCAGCAGCTCCTCCAGCCTCTGCAAGTACAGCGCCCCCTCAGCCCGATAAATCTCCATCGGTTGCTCCGGGTAACGTTCGGCGTACTTGTAGCGATTCAAATGCACTTTGAACCCTTGATCATTCGCTTCGATCAATTCAGCAATCCGCGAGTCGCCATCAAGCAACCAATCCTGCGGATCATTCTGCGCCAACGCCCAGCGCATGATCTCCAGACTCTCGTCTATCACCTGCCCACCGGCATCCAGCACCGGCACAGTGCCCTTGGGCGAGATCGCCAGCATCTCGGCCGGCTTGGCCTTGAGGCTGACTTCGATGATGTCCACCGGCACACCCGAATAACGCAGCGCCATTCGCGCGCGCATCGCGTACGGGCAGCGGCGGAAGGAGTACAGCGTGTTCATTTCACCTCCAGCGTGCTCAAACCATTGCCCTGACGCTGCACCTGAATCTGTACCGGAATCCGCTCGTGCATTTCCTGCACGTGGGAAATCACCGCAACTTTGCGGCCCTGCGCCTGCAAGCCATCGAGCGCATCCATGGCCAGTTGCAGCGACTCCGGGTCGAGGCTGCCAAAGCCTTCGTCGATAAACAGCGATTCGATTTTCAGCGTGCTCGACGCCATCGACGCCAGACCCAGCGCCAGCGCCAGCGACACCAGGAACGTCTCGCCGCCAGACAACGAATGCACCGAGCGCAGTTCATCGCCCATTTCCGTGTCCATCACCAGCAGGCCGAGCATGCTGCCGCCGCGTTTCAGGCGATAGCGCTTGACCAGTTGGCGTAACTGCACGTTGGCGTGATGCACCAGTAAATCGAGGTTGTAGGCCTGGGCGATCTTGCGGAAGGTGTCGCCGGTCGCAGAACCGATCAAGGCACTCAATCGCGCCCAGCGCTGATACTCGGCATAGGCCGAGGCGATCTGCTGCGCCAGCGCCTGATTGGCGTTTTGCCGGCGCTGGTCTTCGACCTGTTCGGCACGCAGTTCGGCGCATTGCTGTTCGCTGACGGTGAACTGGTTCTGCAGGTCGGCGAGGGCGCTGGCCAGTTGTTCGGCATCGAGATTGCCGTTGTGCTGCGCCTGATGATCGAGCAACAAGCGATCACGCTCCTGCAACAATACCTTGGCCTGTTCGATGGCTTTTTCGTTGTGCTGCAAGCGCTGGCGCAGTTCGGCGACTTGCCCGTCATCGACTCGCAACAGATCTTCGAGGCCACCGTCATCCAGCTCCGGGTGGCGGGCGCGCCAGTCGGCAATCTTGCCGGCCAGGTCCTGCTCTTCGTTTTCCAGTGCCTGCAAACGCTCTTGCTGCGCCTTGAGTTCGGCGGCGATCTGCACGAGTTGCGTGCGCACATTCTGCAGTTCCTGCGCGGTAGCGGTTTCGGCATTGCGCGCCTGTTCGACCGCTTGCTCAAGCTGCTGCTGCCAGTGCTCGGCGCTGCTGTGCTGGCCAAGCAACTGGGCGAGTTTTTGCTGGCAGGCTTGCTGTTGCTCGGTGAGTGCCGTGAATTGCTGTTCGGCGCTGAGCAATTGCTGTGCACGGGTCTGCTGGCGATCCTGTTCTTTCTCCAGCGTCTGTTGGCGCTGTTGCTGCTCGGTCTGTTCCTCTTTCTGCTGCTCGACTTGCGCCAGGCGCTCGGCGATCTGCCGGTCAAGCTGCATGAACGTCGCGGCCGGTTCCTGGCGCAAGGCTTCCAGGGTGTCGGCCGGCAACAAACTGCCGAACGCGCTGAGTTCTTCGTCGAGACGCTGACGGTCGCTGCTCAGCTCACGCTGCTGATTGCTCAGGTGCTGCGCGGCTTGCTGGTGCGCAGTTTCGGCCTGACGCAATTGCTGGGTCAGCCGCGCGGCATCCTGTTGCAAGGTGAGCAGGGCGTTCTGGCGTTGTTCGTCCTGAGTGATGCTCTGGTTCAGTTGCTCGTTTTGCCGGGCGAGCCAGGCATCGCGTTTGTCGGCGTCCTGATTGAACAACTGCGTGGACAGCGGATGCGCGTCGAGGCTCGGCGCCAACGCTTGTTGCTGGGCGGCCAGTTGTTCCTGCTGTTGCAGCAGTTCTTTCTGCTGAGCAATGACGCCAACGACTTCGGCGCGCAGTTCAGTGAGTTTTTCCTTGAGCTGATCGACGACTTTCTGGGCGCTGGCCTGCTCGCTTTCATCATGACGACCAAGGCTTTGCAGCAGCGCTTCAGGCTGATGATACGGGTGCTCGTTGCTGCCGCAGACCGGGCACGGCTGATCGTCCTGCAACTGCGCGCGCAATTCTTCGACACTGGCACTGCGCGCCAGACGCTGGCGTTCAAGTAGTTCGCGAGTGACGTTAAGGGTTTGCTCGGCGACGGTCAGTTCAGCCTTGGTTTTCACGCCGTCCTGAGTCAGCCGTTCGCGTTCCTGCTGGGCGTTGAGCTGACGCTGTTGCAGCTCGCTGCTGCGCTTGTCCAGATCCTGTTGCGTGGCCCACAGGCGTGATAAATCTTCGAAGGCGCGCAGTTGCTTGCGGTTGTCCTGCAGCAGCGTACCGAGAATGCCGATCTGCTCAGCGACGGCATCGGGTTCGGCGCCGGCCTCCTTGAATAGCACTTCCAGTTGCTGCTTTTGCGTGGTCAGCTCTGCGGCGCTGCGCGTGGCGTTTTCTTCGAGGCTCGCCAGTTCGGTCTGGCCCTTGTTCAAGCGATTGCCGATCAACATCAACTGTTGCAGGCGATCGCGGTAGGCATTCCACGCATCACTCAGTGGTGCCAGATGGGTACTTTGCTCCAGCTCAGCGGCGATGCGTTGCAGGCGTTCGGCGACTTGGGTCTGTTTATCCAGCAAGGCTTGAATGGCATTCTGGCCCTCGGTGCAAGCCTGCTGCGCATTGAGCCTGGCTTCGGTACTTTGCGCGACATCCTTGGCCAGACGGGCGAGGGTGCTTTGCTCTTCGAAGGCCTGACGCAATAGCGGCGCGTTTTCACTTTGCCGTTGTTGCGCTTCGCTCAGAGCGACTTTCGCTGCTTCGAGATTCTGCTCCAGTTGCGTCTGGCGCTCGGTCAGTTCGGCATGTTGCCGGGTGTGCGCGGCAATTTGCGCGGCCAGTGGCGTCAGCAGGGCATCGAGTTCGCTTTTGCGCGCGAACTGGTGTCGCTGCGGGCCGAGCTGCTCCAGTCGCGTCAGTTTCACCCGCTCGCCGGCCAGACTTTCCGAATGCTGTTGCGCGCTGTGCAATTGCTCGGCGGCCGCTTGCTGCGCGTCCTGCAACACACGCAAATCCTTGAGCCAGCCGTGCTGTTGCTCAAGCTGTTTGAGCTGCGCCTGCTGCAACTTCATTTGCTGTTGCGCGGCGTTGAAGCGCTCATCCAACTCGGCCCGCGCTTCGGGCGCCAACGGGGTCACGCCGGTCGCCTGATCCTGCAACAGCTTATGCGCTTCGCGGGCTTCTTTAGTCTTGTCGAAGGCGCGGCGGCCGAGACGGGTGTACAGCGCGGTGTCGGTGAGTTTTTCCAACAGTTCGCTGCGGTCGTTGTCGTCGGCCTTGAGGAACGCGCTGAACTCGCTCTGCGCCAGCAGCACGGCGCGGGTGAACTGTTCGAAGTTCAGGCCGAGCGCAGCTTCCAGCTGAGTTTTGTATTCACCTTTCTGGCTGGCGAGCAGTTGATCCTGATCGATGTCGCGCAGGCTCTGCCGGCTGGCCTGCAACTTGCCGCCGGCCTTCTCGCGGGCGCGATTAGCTTCCCAACGTGCCCGATAGCGACGGCCATCGACACCGACGAAATCCACTTCGGCATAACCTTCGCCGGTACCGCGACGCAGCAAGGTGCGCGGGTCGCCGGTGGCGATTTCACCGTCGGCATCCGGAACCTTGGCGTCACGGCCGGTGTTGTTCAGGCGCGGCACGGCGCCGAACAGCGCCAGGCACAAGGCGTCGAGCAAAGTACTTTTACCCGCGCCGGTCGGGCCGGTAATCGCAAACAAACCGGCACTGGCCAATGGTTCAGCGGTGAAATCAATCTCGAACGGCCCGGCCAGCGAGGCGAGGTTCTTCAGGCGAATGGCGAGAATCTTCATGGCTGCTCGCCCTCCAGTTGTACGTCTTGCAGCAGTTCGGCGAAGTCCTTCAGCGTTTGCTCGTCGACCTCGCTGCCATAGTTGTCGAGCCAAGCGCGGCTGAACAGTTCCTGCGGAGTGAGCTGGTCGAGTTCGATCAGCGCGGTGCCGTCCTCGCTGCCATCCGCGCCACGGTTGCCGGCATATTCGGCGGCGATGCGCACCAGGCGCACAGCTTTGCCTTGCAGGGCGCTTTCGACTTGATGGCGCAGATCCGGCTGTGGCTCGTCGAGGGTTACGCGCACTTCCAGCCACGGCTGGCGTTGGGTTTCGGCGAGCAGGTCGATGTTCGGCAGGTCCGCCAGTTGCAGCAGGATTTCGGCCAGCGGTGCCGGGCCGATGCGCTGCAGATTGACCGAACGCGGGATCAGTTTCGGCTCGACGCTGACCAGGGTTTCGCCGTCGAGAGTGACGTCGAGAATCTGGTGCTGATAGCCGATCTCCGAGAACGACAACGGAATCGGCGAACCGCTATAGCGGATGCGCTCTTCACCGTTGACCTTCTGCGGCTTGTGCAAATGGCCGAGGGCGACATAACTGATGCTCGGCCCGAACAGGCTGGCGGGCAGGGCTTCAGCGTTACCGATGATCAGGCTGCGCTCGGAGTCTTCTGACACCGAACCGCCGGCCATATGCGCATGGCTGATGGCGATCAGCGCCTGACCGGGTTGGCGCTTGGCGTTGGCAGCCTCGATCAGCCATTCGTGCACCTGACCGATGCCACGCAAATAGTTGTCGCCCAGATGCGCGCCCGTCACCTCTGCTGGGCGCAGGAACGGCAGCGCCAGGCACCACGCGGCGACTTCGCCGGTTTTATCCGGCAACGGCAGCAGCAGGCGTTCGGCATCCAGTTGCCCGTCATCCAGCCACAACACCCGGCCCAACGCATGCGTGCGCAAACGGCGCATCAGCGGCGCGGGCAGTTCGATCCGCGAGCCGGAATCGTGGTTGCCGGCGATCATCACAATGGTCAGCAACGGTTGCTGCTCGTGAGCGCTGACGATGAAATCGTAGAGGCGTTCCTGGGCTTTGACCGGCGGGTTGACCGTGTCAAAGATGTCCCCGGCAATCAGCAGCACATCCGGCTGCGCCAGTTGCAATTGGCGCAGCAGCCATTCGAGAAAACAGGCGTGCTCGAAATCGCGCTCCTGGCCGTGCAGGTTTTGCCCAAGGTGCCAGTCGGAGGTGTGGAACAGACGCAAGGTGGACTCCGCAACATTTAAAGAGGTGATGGCCGCGAGGAAATGAAGGGCGGCGAAAGAGGGGAGAGTTTACAGATTATTGCGGCGGGACGGCTTGTTGTGCGGGTGAGCGACGACTTACTGAGTCATGGTTTGCTTGATACCACTCATCGGAAGTGATTTCTCGGGCAAATCAAAAATTGACGCCAAAATAGTGGCCATCTAATATCGCGCCGCAAAGGTGATATTAGTGCGCCACTATCCGGTGAAAGGGCCGTTTTGCGATCTGCAGCAAGGTTCGTGACTGTCAGGAGTACCGCGCACTCACCGTCATCCGACTTTTACTGCTCGTTGTAAAGAGATCTTCAACATGGACGTTCGCCAGTACGCGTTTCTCGCTCGTCAGCCTGCCGCTGCCGTGAAAACCCGCGAGTCATTCCTTGGGATGCCCAAGCGCGGGCTGGCGTTTCTCTTGGCGAACGTCATGTTCTGGCAACCGATGTGGGCGCAGGCCGACGGTATCGTGGTGGCTAACCCCAATACCTCGCTGGATCGCGCCGGCAATGGCGTGCCGATCATCAACATCGCCACGCCCAACGCCAGCGGCCTGTCGCACAACCAGTTCCACGACTACAACGTCGGTGCGCAGGGTGTCATCCTCAACAACGGGTCAGCTCAGACCGGACAGACGCAACTGGGTGGGATTATTGTTGGCAACCCGAATCTGAAAAACAGCGGTTCGGCACAGGCGATTCTCAACGAAGTCATCAGTGGCAACCCGAGCCAGTTGCGCGGCTACACCGAAGTGGCGGGGCAGTCGGCGCGGGTCATTGTTGCCAACCCTTACGGCATTACCTGCAACGGTTGCGGCTTTATCAACTCGCCACGGGTGACCTTGACCACCGGCAAACCGGTGCTCGACAATGGTCGTCTGGATCGCTTTCAGGTTGATCAGGGTTCGGTGGCCATCGAAGGCGCAGGTCTTAACGCGACCAATGTCGACCGTTTCGAAATCATCACCCGCAGCGCGAAGATCAACGCGGAGATTCAGGCGCAGAACCTGACGATTATCGCCGGTCGCAACGACGTCAACGCACAAACGCTGAATGCCACCGCCCGCGCCGATGACGGCAGCGCAAAACCGCAACTGGCCATCGACTCCTCGGCCCTCGGCGGCATGTACGCCGGGGCGATCAAACTGGTCGGCACCGAGGCCGGGGTCGGGGTGAAACTCGATGGCAAACTGATTGCCAGTGGCGGTGATATTCAGCTCGATGCCAATGGCCAACTGAGTCTGGCCGACACCTCGGCCACCGGCGCGGTCAACGTCAAGGCGGCCAGCCTCGACGCACGCGGCCCGGTTTACGCCGGCACCGCACTCAACGTGCAAACCCAGGGCAACCTGACCAACCGCCAGACCCTCGCGGCCCGCGACAGCATTAACCTCAGCGCTGGCGGGCAATTGACTAACGCCGGTGCCATCGAAGCGGGCGTCAACGCCGACGGCAGCCGCAATGCCAACGGCGATCTGAGCCTCAACGCACAGAACCTCGACAACACCGGCAAGAGCCTCACCGCCAGCCGCAACCTAACCGTTAATACCGCGCAAACCTTGAACAACCAGGGCGGCACGCTCAGCGGGCAAACCGCTGCGATCACCACCGGTACGCTGGACAACCGCAACGCCGGCAAAGTGCAGAGCATCAACACCCTGAACCTCAATGCCGCGCAGGTGCTCAACAGCCAAGGCGTGATCACCAGCAACGCCAGCCTCACCGCCAACATCGGCCAGTTGATCAACAGCAGCGGCGAACTCAGCAGCCAGACCGACGCGGTCCTGACCGTCACCTCGCTGGACAATGTTGCCGGCCTGATGAGCGCCGGCCGCCTGCTCGACATCAGCGCACTCGGCGTGATCAACAACCGCACCGGCAAGATCGGCGCCAAACAGACCTTGCTGGTAAAAGCCCAACAGCTCGACAACAGCCAGCAAGGCCAGTTGACCAGCGAAGGCACGCTGACCACGCGGCTCGGCGAGCAACTGAACAACCAGAACAAGGGCCTGATCCAGGCCAACGGCGCCATGGACGTGCAGGCCACGCGCCTGGATAACCGCGCCGGCAAGATTTCCAGCCTCGACACCCTGACCGTCAGCAGCGCCAACACCGACAACCGCGGCGGGACGATTCGCGCCGATCAGGCAGGCAAACTGCTGATCGATAACCTGGACAACCGCGACAAGGGTCGCCTCGAAAGCAAGATGGCGCTGAGCTTCGACGGCAATACGCTGAACAACAGCAATGGCGGCCTGCTGACATCGACCGGTTTGTTGAGCCTCAAAGCCAAAGACGTGATCAACGATGGGGGACGAATCTCTGCCAAAGGCGATATCGACGCCAACATCGACCGCCTCAATCAAGAGCACGGTGAACTGGTCGCCGAAGGCAATCTGCTGCTGACCGGCAAAACCCTCAATAGCCATCAGGACAGTCTGGTCGGTTCGCTCAAGACTTTGACCGTCAACGTCGAGCAGATCGACAACCGCGCCAGCACACTGTCCAGCCAGCTGGATTTGCACATCAACGGTTCGCGCCTGGACAACAGCGACGGCGGCAAGGTGCTGTCCGACACCACTCTGGTGCTGAAAGTCGCGCAGATCATCAACGCCACTAACGGCCTGATTTTCAGCAAAGGCGCGAGCACCCTCAGCGGCATTGACCTGAGCAACGTCGGCGGGCGCATCGTCAGCCAGAACACTCTCGGGCTGACCTTTGACGAGACCATGGACAACCAGCAAGGCCTGATCAGCAGTGAAGGGCAGATGACCCTCACCGCCGGCAGCCTCGACAACCGTGTGGGCAAGCTGTCGAGCCTTGAAGCGATGGCACTGACCGCCAGCGGTGCCGTGCTGAGTCAGGGCGGCCTGATCGTTTCGCAGAAAGACCTGACCTTCAACAGTGGCAGCCTTGATAACAGCGCCAACGGCATCATCAGCGCCAAGGCTGATTCGACCCTGACTACCGGTGAGTTGAAGAATCGACAGGGCGGCAGTATCGCCACCGATGGCTCACTATTATTGACCGCCGCGCACCTGGACAACTCCGGCGGCAGCCTCGGCAGTCAGCAGAAACTCGAGGTCTCGGTGACCTCGCTGGAACAGGACGGCGGCGAGCTGTTCAGCAACGGCGACCTGACCCTGGACATGAACAACGGTCTGCTCAATAACCAGCGCGGCAATATCCATACGCCGGGCCAGTTGCTGCTGAAAAACCTCAAGGACGTCAACAACAGCGCCGGCGAAATCTCCGCCGCCAAGGCCTGGAACGTCAACGCACAAAGCCTGAACAACGACGGCGGCAAACTGCTCAGCAACGAAAAGCTCACCCTGGTCATCGACCGTGCCCTGAGCAACGTCAAGGGCCTGATCGCCTCAGCCGACCTCGAAGCCCGTAGCACCAGTCTGGACAACAGCCACGGTGAAATCCGGGGTCGTGGCAATGCCGATTTCAGCGTGAGCGCAATGTTCGATAACCAGGACGGTGTGGTCATCGCCGACAACGGCCTGATCATCACCGCCACCCGCCTGGATAACCGTCAGCAAGGTCTGATCGGTTCGACCAACGCGCTGAAACTCAGCGTTGAGCGTGTCGACAACCGCAGCGGTGAGCTGTCGAGCAAGGCCGACGTGAGCCTGATCGGCGCCTGGCTTGATAACAGCGACAGCGGTTATACGCTCGCCGGCGGCAATCTGGCGCTGACCGTCAATGAGGTCATCAACCGCAATAAAGGCCTGCTGTCTGGCGACGCCGGGCTGACACTGACCGGTAAAACGCTGGAGAACAGTGGCCGCCTGACCAGCCAGAAAGATCTCGCGATCAACCTCTCTGCAGATCTGAATAATGCGCAGGGTAGCCTCGTCAACGAAGGCGCTTTGGCGATTACTGCGCAAAGCCTCAACAACAATGGCGGCACCGTCTCGAGCGCCACGGCACTCACCGTCGATACTCGCGACGCCGTCAGCAATCAGGGCGGCAAACTGCTGACCGACAGCGACCTCACCCTCAATAGCAGCGCGCTGGATAACCAGCAAAAAGGAGTGCTCAGCAGCAAGGCCAACCTGAGCATCAGCACTGGCGAACTCAACAACAGCCAAGCGAGCATTTACGCGGCCGACCATGTCAGGATCAATGCCGGCCAGGTCACCAATACCGCTGGCAGCCTCGGCTCTGGCAAGACGCTGACCGCCAATATCCAAGGCCTCGATCAGCAGGGCGRCAAACTGTTCAGCGGCGGCACCGTCAGCGTTGATCTGAACGGCGGCGCGCTGAACAATCAGGGCGGCGTGATCAACGCGCCGGACCAGTTACTACTGAAAAACCTCACCGACGTGAACAACCGTGGCGGCGAGATTTCCAGCGACCAGGCTTTTGAACTGATCGCCAGGTCGCTGGACAACAGCGGCGGGCAACTGCTGAGCAACCAGAAACTCACCCTGACCCTCGACAAGGCGCTGACCTCGATCAAAGGCACGATTGCCGCTGCGGCGTTGCAGGTTCGCGCGGCGAGTCTGGATAACAGCGATGGCGGTGTGTTGCTCAGTGACAGCGACATCGAGGTCAGCGTCAATGGCCTACTGAACAACCAGAACAAGGGCAGCATTCGCGCCGCACAACAACTGACCCTCAACAGCACCGGCCTGAACAATCAGGGCGGTACGCTGGTGGGCGTTTCCGGCCTGAATATGGATCTGGGCGCCACCGCGCAGGACCTGAATAACCAGGACGGCGTGATCAGCAGCAAAGGTGGGTTGAGCATCGCTCATTTGCGCGACCTGAATAACCAGAATGGCGTGATCAACAGCAAAGGCGTGCTGAGCATCGCCACCCTCCGAGACCTGAATAACCAGCAAGGCGAAATCTCCAGCGTCAACAGCTTCAGCCTCACCGGCAACCGCTTCGATAACCGTGGCGGCAACCTGATCAGCAACGGTCAACTGACCGTGAAAGCGGCCGATCTGAACAATCAGGGCGGTTTGCTCTCCGGCTGGAAAGGTGTGAGCGTCAGCGGCGGCACCGTCGACAACAGCCTGGAGGGCGCCATCTCCAGCCAGCTCGGTAACGTCAATATCGACCTGAGCGGCGCCTTGCTCAACCACAGCAAGGGTGGCATCGGCGGCCTCGGCGAAGTGAGCATCACCGCCGCCAGTCTGGATAACAGCGGCGGCACGGTCAGCAGTGAAGGTAAGCAAACCCTGACCATGAGCGGCGGCGCGATCAATAACGCTGCCGGGGGCTTGATCAAAGGTGGCGACACCCTCGATATCCGTGCGGCCAGCCTGAATAACAGTTCCGGCAACGTCATGGCCAAAAAGGCCCTGAGCTTTACCGGTGGCGAGCTGAATAACAAGAAAGGCAGGCTGGTCGGTGACGACAGCGTCACCCTCGATTTGCTCGGTGCCCTGACCAACGTCGAGGGCGCATTGGGCAGCACGGGAGCGCTGCTGATCAAACGCTCCGCCAGCGTCGACAACCAGGGCGGCCAGTTGATCAGCCAGACCCTGCTAAGCGTGCTCACCAGTGGCGACCTGAACAACAGTCAACGCGGCACCGTCTCGGCCAAGGGCCAACTGGACCTCACCGCCGGCGGCACGTTGCGCAACGACGCCGACGGCCTGCTCTCCAGCCGCGATGCCGGCGTGTCCATCACCGCCGCCGCACTGAACAACGCCAAAGGCGGGGTGCAAAGCATGACCACGCTGACCGTGAACACCGGCAGCGGCGCGATCGACAACCAGGGCGGCAAAATCATCGCCCAGAACGGCGACCTGACCCTCAACGCTGCCAGCCTCTACAGCCGTGGCGGTGTGCTTTCAAGTCTCAACGGTCTGCTGCAAACCCGACTGAACGGCGTGTTGCGCAACAGCCAGGGCGGCAAGATCGAAGGCAGTCGTCTCGACTTGCAAGCACTGGGCGGCATCTACAGCGACGGCGGGCGAATCGCCGCCAACACCGGCAACATCCTGCTCAACGCCGGCGGCAATACCCTCGACAACAGCGGCGGTGGGATCTATGCGCGCGGCGTGGTAAAAACCATCGCCGGCTCGATGAACAACAATAACGGGCAGATCAGCGGCAGCGCCATCGACCTGAGTGCCGACGGCAACTTCAGCAACCGCAGCGGCCTGATCGAAAGCGCCAGCACCTTGGCCATTCGCGCGGCCAATCTCGACAACCAGGGCGGCAAACTGCGCGCGCTCGGCACCAGCGGCAAAACCGATTTCCAGATCGGCAGCCTGTTCGATAACCGTAATGGTCTGGTGGAAACCGCCAACACCGACTTCACCCTTGCCGCACCGAGCTTCCTCAACGCCGGCGGTTCGGTGACGCATGTCGGGCTGGGTGAGTTCGGCATCTCCACCGCCAACGTGATGAACGCCGGCGGCTCGCTGGTTACCCGTGGCGGCCTGACGCTGAACGCTGACAGCTGGACCAACAGTAGCGTGATTCAGGCCGGGCGGTTGACGGTGAATGTCGGCAATTTTGTGCAGACTGCGAGCGGGCAGTTGCTCGCTTCCAATCAACTGGTGGGACGTGGCGGTAACTGGACGAATGAAGGCTTGATTGCCAGTGATGGCAGCGTCGATATTCAGCTGAGCGGCAATTACGGCGGCAACGGTCGCACGAGCAGTCTGGGCGATCTGCGACTCGACGCCTCCACCCTCAACCTGACCAGCGCTACGAGTATTGCGGCCGGAGGCAATACGACCGTAGGCGCACGCGGTGGCCTGGCGATCGTCAACAACTATGGCCGCCTGACCGCTGCCAATAATCTTGTCCTCAATGCCGGCACCGTTAACAACTACGGCACGCTCGCAGGCGCGTCGGGTATGAAGCTGACGGCCTCATCACTGCTCAACGATCAGGGCGGGTTCCTGTTCAGCGGTGGCGACATGAAGCTTCGCGTGGGCAGCTTCAGCAATAAGAATTCCGACGTTTACACCCTCGGCGCAATCGATATTGCGCGGGACGATGCCGGTAATCGCGCGGCGACGGTGGAGAACCTTTCCGGGACGATGGAGAGCACCGGCGACTTCTCGATCAAGGCCGACTCGATTGTTAACCGTAGGGATCAGTTCAAGACGATTTCCGAGCTGTACTCGTCGGATATTGGGGTGCGTTGCTATTCGTGTGATCAGATCCCGCTTAACTGGACAGATCTGCAAGGAGGCAAATTACCGTCTCACCTGGTCTGGGAACAAAAGTTCAAGGTAAGCATTTCGGAGGGGGAAAGCTCCAAAGCCGCGTCCATTACTGCCGGAAAAAACTTTGATGCTGTGGGTGGATCGTTCCTGAATTCGAACTCGTCGATCGCTGCTTCTGGAAACATCAACATCAACGTGGCCAACTTCGAGAACTCGGGTACTGCCACTGGCGATTACGTTTCCCGCA
Source organism: Pseudomonas sp. P4_D7 (assembly GCF_056401755.1). NCBI lineage: Bacteria > Pseudomonadati > Pseudomonadota > Gammaproteobacteria > Pseudomonadales > Pseudomonadaceae > Pseudomonas > Pseudomonas sp. P4_D7. Next base: position 65,416 of record NZ_JBFUIR010000033.1, read on the forward strand.
AATACGTCAATGGAGGACTCTCCGTTGCCCAGTGGAACGAAGTCGTTGCGTACAACATGTACAACGATGCGGACTACAACAAGGATCTGCATTTCTGGAACGCCAATGAAGACGACTCACGGGTAGTTTCCAAGGTCGTCAGATATGGTGCCAAGGGTGAGGCTGACAACTGGTTCCAGACGTTCGGCTCGACCATCATTTCTTTGAATAAACAGAGTCAGGCCGTCAAGTTCGGAGATTCTCTCTATTCCTCGGGAGTCAGAACGGAAGCTCCAGACTTCATAAAAAATGCCGTGTTCAATGAAAAGATCGTCACCTCCGATCCTTCAGGATTCGCCTCGGCGATCATTCAGGCCGCCGGCAATGTCACCATCAGCGCCAGCAACAAAATCAGCAACGGTGTTGAAAAGGCCTACAGTTCAGGCGCCGTCGGCACCTCGCGCAACGCCAATACCGGCGCTGGCGGCACCGGTAAAACCACCGTCATCAGCCTTAACAGCCAACTGCCACCGGACTTGGCACAACAACAGGTCAACCCGCTGACATTGCCCGGTTTCAGCCTGCCGGTCGGTGATAACGGCCTGTTCCGCCTGAGCGGCAAAGGTGGCAGCGAACAATCTTTGGTGCCCGCGCCGTCCTGGACCATCGGTACGCTGTCCGGCGAGTCGACACGTCACACGGTCGGCACGCCTGCGCCGCCGTCTACCCAGATCCAGTTCGACAATAGCGACCCGGTCTCGATCAAAAAGCGCGATCTGGCGCTGAGCGATGCCGCCTCGCTGAATCTCAATGACCGAACCGCTCAGTTCAGCGTGGGTGCAACCGCCGCTGACGGTCCCGTCGGTGTGCTACTGCCTAATCGTGGCAATGCGTTGATCTACGCACCTCCGGTCAAAGGCCTGCCCGATACCAGCGTGCGCTCCAATCCGCACAAATACCTGATCGAAACCAATCCGGTACTCACCGACCTGAAGAAATTCGAAAGCTCGGATTACTTGCTGCAAAAACTCGGTTACGACCCGGACAACAGCGCCAAGCGCCTGGGCGACGGTTTCTTCGAACAGCGGATGATCCAGCAAGCGGTCGTCGAGCGTACGGGACAGCGTTTCATCGACGGCCAGACCTCCGATGAAGCGATGTTCAAGTACCTGATGAACAACGCCATCGCCAGCAAGGATCAGCTCAACCTGTCGGTGGGCGTCACCCTGACCGCGCAACAAGTGGCGGCACTGACCCACGACATCGTCTGGCTCGAAGAGCACGAAGTGAATGGCGAGAAAGTGCTGGTGCCGGTTCTGTATCTGGCTCAGGCGAATAACCGATTGGCGCCGAACGGGGCGTTGATTCAGGGCAACGATGTGACGTTGATTGCCGGTGGCGATCTGGACAACGCCGGTACGCTTCGGGCTTCGAACAACTTGTCTGCTACAGCTGCTCTCGATATGACCAACAGCGGTCTGATTGAGGCAGGCAACCGTCTCGAATTAATGGCCGGTAATAATATCGTCAACAAATCTGGCGGCATAATCGCCGGGCGCGACGTCAGTATGGTGGCGCTCACCGGGGACGTGATCAACGAGCGTTCAGTAACGGGTGCAGAGTTCAGTCAGAATGGTTACGCCCAGTATCGTGGTTATCTGGACAGTGCCGCCCGCATTGAAGCTGCCAATGATCTGACCATCAGTGCGGCGCGAGATGTAACCAACAGCGGCAGTGTCATGGCCAGTGGTCGGGACACCAGAATCGAGGCAGGTCGTGACGTCAATATCGTATCGGCACAACAGATAAGCATCGAAACCGGCGGGCGAGAGCGAAGTTCGGTTACTCAAGTCGGCTCAAGCGTAAGTGGCGGACGCGATGTAGCAGTGAGCGCTGGGCGTGACTTCACTGCGATAGCCAGTGCGATTGATGCCAAGCGCAACGCTGTCATTCTGGCTGAAGGCGATGTGACAGTGACCTCAGGTGCCGACGAAAGTCATTCTTACTCGAAGACCAAAAAGCTCACCACGCAAGAAGATCACGTTAAACAAGTTGCCAGCACCATAACTGCCGGCGGCAATGTAGCGATCCGTGCAGCTAACGACCTCGCATTGATTTCTAGCCGTATCACTGCTGGCGATGAGGCCTATTTAGTTGCCGGAAATAATCTCGACGTGCTCGCGGCACAAGACAGCGACTATTCGTTATACGACAAAAAGAATAAGGGGAGCTTCGGCAAGAAAGAGACCCGACGTGACGAAGTCACCAAAGTTACTCATGTCGGTAGTGAGATCAACACCGGCGGCGATCTGGTATTGGCAAGTGGCGGTGATCAGCGCTATCAGGTTGCAAAACTGAACAGCGGTAAAGATCTGGTTCTTCAAAGCGGCGGTTCAATCACCTTTGAGGGGGTTAAGGACCTCGATCAGGAAAGCCATCAAAAAAGCAGCACCAGCATGGCCTGGAACTCCATGAACGGTAAGGGGCACACCGACGAAACCCTGCGCCAGAGCGAACTGGTCGCACAAGGGAATCTGGTGATCAAAGCTGTTGATGGATTGCATATCGACGTCAAAGACATCAACAAAAAAACAGTCAGCGAAAGTATCGATGCGATGGTCAAGGCCGATCCTCAGCTGGCTTGGCTTAAAGAGGCCGAGAAGCGTGGCGACGTCGACTGGAACTTGGTCAAGGAGACTCACGAGTCTTTCAAGTACAGCAGCTCGAGCCTGGGCCAAGGTGCGATGCTGGCAATCATCATTGTGGTAACGGTGCTCACGGCAGGCGCGGCGAGCGCTGCTGTTGGTAGCGTTGCGGGAGCTGGCGTCGGAAGTGGATCGGCAATGGCAGCGGCTGGTAGCACCGCTATGGTCCAGGCAGGCACAGCGGTGGGGACCGCAGCAGCTGGTTGGGGCAACGTGATGGTTTCCAGCGTTCTCACTTCGATGGCCGGTTCTGCCGCTGTGAGTACGATCAACAACCGTGGGAATGTTGGTGCCGTATTTAAAGACATCACATCCAAAGACAACTTGAAAAACTATGCAGTCGGGGCTGCTACTGCCGGGTTTACCAGCGGTTATCTGGATGATGCGTTTGGCGTGACCGGCGAAAACGTCAACAAGGCTACTCACGGTTTTGATCTGAGCAGCCTTGAAGATATCGGTAAATTCAGTGCTTATTCCGGTGCACAAGGATTATTCCAGGCGGGTATCAGTACGGCGGTAAATGGCGGGAGTTTCGGAGACAATCTTGGTTCGTCAATGACTGCTCAGGCGCAAGCCGTTTTGCAGGCCGTGGCCTTCAACGCAGTTGGCGATTATGCGAAGAAACAAAAATGGCCTGATGGCAGTCTCCAGAAAACAATTCTGCATGCCCTCGTCGGCGGACTTCTGAGTGAGGCAGCGGGCAAGGGGTTCGCTACGGGTGCAGCGGCGGCAGGCGCCAACGAGGCGTTGAGCAACAGTTTGGCCGCAATTGTCAAAAACAATCCGAAGTTTCAGCTCACGGCATCGCAGTTGGTGGGTTTGACGGCGGCGGGTTTGGTAGGCGGGGACCTGCAAACAGGTATCGACATCGCCAAGAACGCTACTTCCTTCAACCGCCAGTTGCACCCGGATGAGATCAAATTTGCTTCCGATGATGAACGCGTAAATCGGTATGCCTCTGAAAGAGGGATTAGTGAAGATCAAGCTCGGACTGAGTTGCTACGCACGGCCGCAGCAATGGTGGACAAGGGCTGGAACGCAGCCTTCAGTGAAAGCGACGGTAAGACCAATGCAGCGGCGAGTTTCCTTCGAACAGAAGTTTCGCAGTCGCAGAATACGGGGTTATTCCGGGTCACTCTAGCTGACTACAACGACGAAAGGCTGGGCTTGAAGGAGCTGCTTAAAGACAGAGATTCAGTCAAAGCTCTGCTCGACCACATTGCTTTGGTCGATCCATACAAGTATCGGCATGATCCAAAGTATCAAGCCGAAATCCTCAATGCCAAGGGAGTCGGTAGCGCTGAAGGCTTCGCGGCCGTCATGGAGGGACTTGTCAGTTCCAGTTCGAAATCAGCGTTGTGGGTGATGGGGGCCGTCAATTGCCCTAGTTGCGCTGCTACCGATCTGGAGGCAGCTTTTGACTCGGTCATGAATTGGCCGGAGGAATTTCGGCTCAAGGGGTATCTGGATGTCTTGCACACCATGCAAGGCAACGGAATTGACGTTGTCAGGGCGAACGCAGCTGTGGCAACGGCTACGGGTGTCGGACTAGGGCTAGTACTGGACGGTGGATTGAATGGTGGTGCAAAAGGCACAACGGGAACCCCAGTAACGAAGGGGCCTTGCTGCTTTGCTGCGGGTACGAAAGTTTCTACACCGCAAGGCGACCGCGTTATTGAGTCGCTCAAGGTGGGAGATGTTGTCTGGAGCAAGCCTGAGAAAGGGGGCAAGCCGTTCGCTGCTGCCATTCTGGCAACGCATCAGCGTTCGGATCAGCCGATCTACCGCCTCAAGCTCAAAAGTGTTCGTGGCGCTGGCGCAGCGGAAGGCGAAACCCTGCTGGTTACGCCGAGCCACCCCTTCTATGTACCCGCCAAACGTGATTTCATTCCTGTCAAAGATCTGGAACCGGGTGATCTGCTGCAGTCACTGGCTGATGGCGACACCGAAAACACCTCTTCCGAAGTCGAATCGCTTGAGCTGTACCTGCCCGAGGGCAAAACATACAATCTGACGGTCGATGTGGGGCATACGTTCTACGTTGGCGAACTCAAGACTTGGGTACACAACACCGGGCCTTGTGATTTGCCTCCGGATTATTTTGCGGGTGGTGCAAAAGAACTTGGGAGAGTTGATCCACCCATCCCGAAAGTTGATGTTACAAATGACTTTATGATGAAGTCGTTCAATGATGGGGGAGTCCAGCTCAAGTATGGCGATCCTGATGGCGTAGCAGGATTGATCGTGAATGTAGATAAAGCGGGAGTGCTGGGATTTGAAATTCGTGCTGCACAGAATCATCCCTACTACGATGCATCAGGCACTGATATGTTCGCCAGCGCAATGCAACGCCTCGGCAAAGAAGGCATCAAGGTCAATCAAATTCGTGGGGCTTGGGAGGCGGGCACTGACAGCGTTAACACTGCTCGATATCTCGAGAATATTGCCAATGGAATGTCAAAAGAAAATGCTGCTTTGAATACATGGACAGGCCAAATAGCCCAAAAGTACGGATACGGAAAGGTTGAGAAAATTGAAACCATTGGAGGCATCAATTATGTCACCTTTAAAAAATAACAATTTGTTAGCCCAGTTGCTGGAAGGAAAAATGCCGAGCACTGTACTGAACTTGATGTTGGAGGCTGATCCTGAGTTGGATAAGTATGTTTTAGCAAATGTTTTTTTGGAAGAGCTTGATCGTTTGGATAGCAAAATCCTTCCTGTAATATGGAAATGGAAGAGTGCCAAATCGATGAGAGGTATTTCTGATCAACAACTTGATGAGGCAATACTTGCGCAAATGAGGATGGCCGGCTATATGGTGTAGTTAAAAGTAGAGAGGGGCTTAGTTTTCTACCTTGAGTGCGTTGGTGCAAAAGGCGCAGGCACTGTGCTGGAAACAACCAATCCCATTGCTGTGAGTGGTAGTCGGGCAATCGACAAGGCGCAGAGTTAAGAAAGTGGTGTGCGTGGGATGTATGGGGATACTCCATTTGCTGAACGTCAATACACGGCGCTTGTCGATGGGCAACGTGTCAACGGTGTCGCTGATGAAGTGGCAGGATAAATGGGGACAGACCACGTTTAGAAAACATTCCGAAAACGTGGTCTGTCCCCGTTTTTCCAAGGATTAAATAATGAGCTTTGAAATCTTGCTGGAGAAAGAGCCTTCCGAGCACTTTGGAGTCCAGGCTCTACGTGGCTTGATCCGACTGGGTGACGAAGAGGAAAGCTTCTTTGCTCCGATCTCCTTTTGGGGCAGGCAGGAATACTTGAGTAGCTGGAACTCATCGCTTTGCCGTGGTCTCGAAAGGAGACAGCACTCTGTATTGGTCACTTCAATGCTTGATCCAAAGTTGGCAAATTTCCTGATGGTTTGGGTTTTGTATTTTGTTGGAGAGTCTGTTTACATTCAAAATAGTGTGGTTTTTCTAGACGACGTTGTTCCCGGGTTTAATGGGAACGATGTCAATACTTACGTCGGTGAGCGCGAGGTGGTTAACGAAGATGGCGACAAGATTTCCGAATGGGTCGTACCTCTTTCGGAAGTGCTCAGTTTCAAAGAAAAATTGAAAATGGAAGTCGATGCTTGAGCAACTAAACGGTCAGCACCGCTGAGCGTAATATGGGGATGAGGTTGAGTACAGATAAACGCCGTCAAGCGCCGTGTCGACCTGCGTGCCGCCTACCGCCCTACCTCAATCAAAATCAAAAGATCGCAGCCTTCGGCAGCTCCTACAGGGGATACGTGCCCACTCTGCAGGACCTGCCGAAGGCTGCGATCTTTGGATCTTTTACTTCGGATAAAGCGGCGGCAATCCACTATCACCCACCGGATCCTGCACCCGTTCCGCCGCCGGAATAGTCCGGATCGCCCGCCACAAATCCTCACCCTGCCAATGCTGCCCCGTCTCACTGTACAGCGCACCATTCAACCCATCCAGCRCATCCGACAACGGCACAAACCGCGCCGCCATGTCCGCCAGCGTCTCCGGCTGCTGCCGCGCCCAGGCATCCAGTGCCTGACGCGTCGCCTGCGGATCATTCGCCTGGCTCGCACGCTTGATGTCATCCATCAACGTGCGCGGGCTCGGGCCGGTTTGGGCGGCGCGATGCACCGCTGGTTGCCAGCGTGCGCGCCACCACAGGCCGAAGCCGAGGAGGGTGGTACAGGCGAGGATCAGGGTGCTGAGTTTCCACCACCACAACACGTCGTTATCGACGATGCTCGGCTGCAGGTTGCCGGTCGGGGTGTCGACTTGCAGGCTCGGGTTGTTGGCCACTTGCAGCGTGCGCGCGGGCAGGCTGCTGTGTTCCAGATGGTCTTCGAAGGTGTTCCACCAAACCACGTCCACCGTCGGCAATTCGATGGCGCCGCTGCGACTTGGCACCAGCGCTTCGCGTTCTTCGCGGCTTCCGACGATGCCCCGGTCGGTGCTTTGGTTGCTCAGCACCGGTTGATCGGGGTAGCGGCGCAGGCCGTTGACCTCGGTGGCGGGCAGCGCTGGCAGTTGCGAGCTGGCGAGGCCTTCGACTTTCAGGGTCAGGCTGCGGGTCATCGAGTCGCCGACCTGCGTGTGTTCCGGTTCCGGGTTCCAGCTTTCGCTGAGGCTCAGGCTGCGCGCGGGCAGCCATGGCGCGTCGACYGGATAGGTCAGCGGTTTGGGTTTGACGGTCAGGGGAATTTCGGCGGAACTGACGCGCATCAGTTTGCCCGGCTTTGGCCCCTGCGCATTGGCATCCTGTGACGGCTGCGTATCGACCAGTGTCGCGCTGAAGGTCTGCGGCGCGATGGTCAGCAAACCGCTGTGCTGCGGGTAGATCGCATAGCGCATCTCGATCACGCCATGGCGCACACCGTTGAGGTCTTTTTCGTAGGTGCGCGTATCGCCAAGCTGTTCGATGCGCGCATCGGCGATTTGCAGCGGCGTCAGGCTGCTGTCGTCGTACAGCGACACCGAATGGTAGATGCGCAGCGTAAGGATTGCCTGCGCCTGCACGTAGACGCTGGACTGATCGAGACTGGCTTCGATGAACACCGGATCAAGGCTGTTCTTATTCTCGCGGGTGTCGCTCTCGACCACTTGCACGGTGATCGGCTGGCTCTGCGCGTCGCCCAGTTGCAGCGGCGGGATCACCACGCTGCCGTTCTCTTTCGGCAGCAGGGTGATGATCCAGCGCGTGGTCGCGCGGTTGTCGCCATTGAGGGTGTTGAGCTGGTTGACCTGCCGCGTGCCGCGCACTTCGAACAACGCTTCCAGCGCGGTCAGGTCGGGTTTGCCGAACTGGGTGACGTCGCTGGTTTCGAGGGTGAGTTCGACCGTCTCGCCGGAGTTCAGGCGACTGCGATCCACACTGGCGGTCAGCTCGGCCGCCTGGGCGGTGGCCGTGCAGAGCAGCAGGGGCAGCAAGAGAGCGGTGAAGCGGGTCATCGAGTGTTTTCCTGATCCTGATGTTGTTGCTGTTCGTACCAGAATTTGCGTCGCAGCAGTTCGCCCGGATCATCCGGGATCTTGCCCAGCCATTGCTCCAGTGCCTGACGTTGCTCGCCTTCGAGGTTGTCTTCACTCGGGCGCAGCGTCGGCACGGTGTCCGTTTGTTCTTCTTCGTCGCTGCCCGGCACCTCGTTGGGGCCAGGCTGCGGCGGTGTGGTCGGTGGCGGTTCGCTGGCCGATTCGGTCGGTTGCGCCTCGCTCTGGGTTTCACTTTTTACCGCCGGTGGCGGTGCGGCCGCTGGCGGTGGTTCGTCGCCCGGCAGACTTTGCTGTTCGCTCGGTTTGGTGTCCGGCTCGGCGGGCGGCGGTGTGTTTTTCTGCTTGAGCAGGTTTTCCACCAGCGCCTTGTTGGTCTGCGCCGGGCGCAAATCCGGTTGCAGTTCCAGTGCCTGTTCATAGGCGTCGATTGCCGCTTCCAGCTCACCGCTTTTCGCCAAGGCGTTGCCACGATTGTAGTGGGCGCGGGCATCGCTGCCTTCGGCGAAGCGCTGGGCGGCGCCACTGTAGTCGCCGGCCTCGTACAACGCCACCCCTTGCCACTGATGATCTTCGAAATGTTGGGCGGCTTCGACCGGGCGCTTTTGCTTGAGCAAATGCAGGCCCTGTTGGTCGGGACGCAGCCACAGGTCTTCGAAGTCGAAAGCGTAGCTGGGCTGCGGCAAGCAAAACAGCAGCGGCAGGCAGAACAACCACCCACGCCGGCCGGCGCAAGCGGCGAGCAACAACAGCGGCAACAGCAGCCAGTAACCCTGATCGGCCCAGGTATCGAGGCGCACGGTCTGGCCATCGTCACGCAAGCTGCGCGGGCCGTTGAGCAGGCCGAGCGCGCCAAGATCCGCTTCGTCGAGGCGGGCAGGGTGGTATTCGCCGCCAACACTGTTGAGGAACGCGCTCAGTCCCGGACTGTCGAGTTGCGGCACGCGAATCGCGCCTTGCTCGTCCTTGAGGAAACTGCCGTCCTCTTGGGCAATCGGCGCACCTTCGGCGGTGCCGACGCCGAGCATCAGCAGTTGTGCCGACTCACCGTTGAGGGCACGCCGAATACCCTGGCGTTCCTCTTCGTTCAATGACGAGCCGATCAACAGAATCCGCCCCTGACCGAGCGCGCCTTGTTTGAGCAAGGCCAGCGCTTTGCTCACGGCGAGATCGGCGCGATGGCCGCTTTCCGGCATCAACGAAGGCTTGAGCGCATCGAGCAGATTGCGGCTGGTCGCCAGGTCATCCGACAGCGGCACCAGCGTGTGCGCGCTGCCGGCGTAGACGACGATGGCGGTCTGCGCATCGCTGCGCGCCTGCAACAGGTCGAACAGCTTGCGCCGCGCCTGTTCCAGTCGTGTCGGCGGCGAGTCGGTGGCGAGCATTTCCGGGGTCAGTTCCAGTACCACCACCAACGGATCGGCGGGTTTCTGACTGGTCTGTTCGACGCGCTCCCAACTCGGTCCGAGCAGCGCAAGAACCGTCAGCAGCCACGCCACGCCAAGGGCAACCCACGGCAGTTTGCTGTCGCGACCATTGCCGCCGCTGAGCAGGGTGGCATGAAACGCCGGCGGCAAAATCATCTGCCAGCGCCCGGCGCGCTTCTGCCGATGCCAGAGTTGCCAGATCAGCCAGCCCAGCAGCGGTAGCAACAGCAACCACCACGGACGGAACCAGTGCGGCCAGAGCGCGATCATCGGCGCCTCCGCAGACGCAAGCGCTTAAGGCGCTCACGCCAGTCAGGCAGCGGACTTTGCAGATACAGCTCCTTGGTGAACAGGCGTTGCAGCGGGTTGTCCGGCCACAATTCACGCGCGACCAGCAACAGACTCAGCCACAGCGCCAGCGCCAAAGGCCAGTGATACAAGGCTTGCGCCGGACGCGCCTGAGTCGGTTGCTGGGTGACCGGTTCGAGTTGATCGAGGGTGTCCTTGATCGCTTGCAGTTCCTTGCCGTCGTGGGCACGGAAGTACTGGCCGCCGGTGACTTCGGCGATGGCTTTTAGCGCTGGTTCGTCGAGATCCAGACTTGGATTGACGCCGAGCAGGCCGGTCGAACCACTGTCCTCGGGATTGGCGCCGATACCGATCGGATAGATTTTGACGCCTTCGCTGGCGGCCAGTTTTGCCGCCGTCAGCGGATCGATTTCGCCACCATTGTTAGCGCCGTCAGTGACCAGAATCAGCACACGACTTTGCGCCGGACGCAGGCGCAGGCGTTTCAGCGCCAGACCGATGGCGTCGCCGATGGCGGTGTTTTTGCCGGCAATGCCGATCCGCGCTTCGTCGAGCCAGACGCGCACGGTGCGGCGATCAAACGTCAGCGGCGCTTGCAGATACGCCTGACTGCCAAACAGGATCAAACCGACGCGGTCGCCATCGCGACTTTCGAGGAAGTCACCGAGCAGATGTTGCACCAGCGTCAGCCGACTGACTTCTTCGTCCTGCCACTGCATATCCGGGAAATCCATCGAACCGGACACGTCCACCGCCACCAGCAGATCACGCCCACTGGCAGCAATTGGCAGTGGTTCGCCGAGCCATTGCGGGCGGGCGGCGGCGGTCAGCAGTAACAGCCACAAGAGCATGAACGGCGCCTGTTGACGCCACGCGGGCAGATTAGCCCGAGCGCGACGGCGGGCGAGACCTTCGAGGTCGGCGAGGAAACTGACTTTCAGCGCGGGCTCGCCGCTGTCCGCCACTGGCAGCACCAGGCGCATCAGCCACGGCAGCGGCACCAGCACAAAGATCCACGGCCAGGCGAACTCAAACATGTTTGCGAATCCACGTGTCGACAGCCTGGGTCAGGCCGGCGATGGCTTTGTCGTCGAGTTTGCATTCCGGTTTGTACGCGCCTTCAACCAGCACCATCCAACGGGTGAGGCCGGCAGCCGGGCAACGGTTGTCGAGGAACGCCAGCCATTTACGCCCATTGAGGGTGTGGCTCTGGCTGTAGGGATAGTGGTTGCGGCACAGGCGTTTGAGCAGGCCGTTAAGTTGCTGCAACCACGCCCCGGCCGGCGCGCCGTCGTAGGGTTTGGGCATTTGTGCGAGTTCAGCGAGGGCGGCGATGCGCACCGGGTCGAGCGGCTGTTCGGCACGGACGATCGGGCGTTTCTTCATCGGGATGAAACGGCGCAGCTTCCACACGGCGAAACCGAGCAGCGGCAATAACAACAGCAGCAGCCACCAGCCCGGAGCCGGTGGCCAGAAGGCAATCGGTGGCGGCGAGATCAGTGGTTGCAGTTGTTCGAGGCCGTTCATCGACCTTTCCCCGGACGCTGCGGATTGAGGAATTCGCGCATCTGCTCGACCATTTCACTTTGCGTGCTCAGCGGCATCAGCAATACCCGCAATTTTTGCGCGAGCAATTCCCAACGCGCGATGCGTGCTTCGGCCTGGGCGCGATAGGTCTGGCGCAGGTCGAAATTCAGCGTATCGAGTTCGAGTTGCGCGCCGCGTTCGGCGAATCGGAGAAGACCGGCGGCGGGCAGGGCGTGATCGAGGGGATCGGACAGCGGCAGCATCAGCAAATCACAATGGCGCGAGAGCAGGCTCAATTGTTGTTCAGCGCTGTCGGACAACGCGCGCTCGTCGCAGATGACGATCACCAGACTGCCCGGGCGCAATACTTCACGGGCACGGCGCAGCGCCACGCCAAACGCATCGCGATCCGGCTCGCGCTCGCTGTGCAGCGACTGATTGACCTTGACCAGACGGTTTAGCAGTTGCAGCAGGCTTTGTTTGCTGCGCCGTGGCTTGATTTCGTAGTGCTCGTTGTCGCCGAACACCAGCCCGCCAACCCGGTCGTTATGGCCGAGCGCGGCCCAGCCGATCAGCGCCGCTACTTGCGCTGCCAGTACCGATTTGAACATCAGCCCGGAACCGAAAAACAGCCGTGTGCTTTGCTCGACCATGATGAAAATCGGCCGCTCGCGTTCTTCATGGAACAGCTTGGTGTGCGGCTCCTGGGTGCGCGCCGTCACGCGCCAGTCGATGGTGCGCACGTCGTCGCCGGCCTGATAGACCCGCACCTGATCGAAGTCGACGCCGCGACCACGGAATTTCGAGTGATGCAGGCCGATCAGCGGGCTGCGCTGGCTCGGCGTGGAAAACAGCTGCACTTCACGCACGCGGTGGCGCATCTCGATCAGCTCGGCGAGGCTGACGCGAATACCGGGTTCGGAAGGCTGGGGGGCGTTCATCGGGGTCAAGCGACGGCTACGACGTCGAGAATCCGCTGCACCACCCGATCCTGATCGATGCCGGCGGCTTCGGCTTCAAACGACAAAATGATGCGATGGCGCAACACGTCGAACAGCACTGCCTGAATGTCTTCCGGGCTGACGAAATCGCGACCGGCCAGCCAGGCGTGGGCGCGGGCACAACGGTCGAGAGCGATCGAGCCGCGCGGGCTGGCGCCGTAGGCGATCCACTCGGCCATTTCCGGGTCGAACTTGGCCGGGTTGCGCGTGGCCATGACCAGTTGCACCAGGTATTCCTCCACGGCGTCGGCCATGTACAGACCGAGGATTTCCTTGCGTGCGGCAAAGATCGCCTGCTGGCTGACGCGGCGTTCAGGCTTGGTCTCGCCGTTCAGCGCTTCGCCACGGGCCTGCTGGAGGATGCGGCGTTCGACGGCAGCGTCCGGGAAACCGATTTTCACGTGCATCAGGAAACGGTCGAGTTGTGCTTCCGGCAGCGGATAGGTGCCTTCCTGCTCGATCGGGTTCTGCGTGGCCATCACCAGAAACAGCGGCGACAGCTCATAGGTACTGCGGCCGACACTGACCTGACGCTCGGCCATGGCTTCGAGCAGCGCCGATTGCACTTTGGCCGGGGCACGGTTGATTTCGTCCGCCAGCACCAGGTTGTGGAAGATCGGCCCTTGCTGGAACACGAAACTGCCGGTTTCCGGGCGATAGATTTCGGTGCCGGTGATGTCGGCCGGCAGCAGGTCAGGGGTGAACTGAATGCGATGGAACTGGGCTTCGATGCCCTCGGCGAGCTCTTTGATCGCTTTGGTCTTGGCCAGACCCGGAGCGCCCTCGACCAGCATGTGGCCGTCGGCGAGCAGGGCGATGAGCAAACGCTCGATGAGTTTTTCCTGGCCGAGAATCTGCGTTGAAAGAAAGGTTCGCAGCGCCAGCAGCGCTTCACGATGTTCCATCGGTGACTGTTCCTGGAAAGGGGTGGCCACAGGCGTTCGGATAACGCCGGGGCTGGGGGCGTTACTTTAATCCATCGCGGGGGGTGGCGACTAACGGCATTTTGCGCAAAGTGCGGGAAATGACTGGGGGATTTGTTGGATTTTTGTAGTGCCGGGGAAGGGCGCTGTTCTTTCGGGCCTCTTCGCGAGCAGGCTCGCTCCCACATTTGAGCGGCGTGCACCTATCAAATGTGGGAGCGAGCTTGCTCGCGAAGAGGCCGGTTCAGACGCTATCAAACTTCGTTAATGAAGGTACCCGTCCCATCAAGGATATTCGTCAAAGTCTCGACCACCTCATCCAGATCAACCATATCCGGGTTAAAGCTGATCTCCAGCACATCATCCCCGTTCAACGCATCGGCATCCGCCGCACCAATCTCGATCTTCAACAGGTTCGAGGTCAGGGTGACTTTCACCCCGTCCAGCGTCGAAGGTTCGCCATCCAGGGTGATCTCCAGCTCATCCTCGTCCGGGTAGCGGCTCATCAGGAACATGTCGCCCTTGTCGCTGTGGCAGCAGAGCATGGCCATGTTGTCTTCTTCGTCATCGCACGGGTTGACGATCAGTAGGGCGGTGGTCATTTGCATGGTCAATTCCTGCCTCTGGGGGCGTGTTGGTCGCTAATGGGCGCGATTCTGCCAGTCCTCGGGAATTTCTGCATGTGAGAGTGTCAGAGGATGTGTCGTGAACGCGACATGGATCAATGGTCATTTCTGGCACGCATGTACCGTAAAAACGGGCATTCAGACCAACATTTTTCGCCACGACTGCTAGTGTTTACCGGTGCCAGACCCTCGGTTTACGTGCCAATGACCGAATATGTCGCAGCACCGCAAGCAGACACATTGTCGCACCCTTTAAGCTGCGCAACGGATGAGCACCCGTAAAGGCATTGTCGGCACCGCTGGCAGTCGCTTTTGCAGATGCTCATTCTATGGAAGGTGAATGTGACCTGAGTGTCCCGTCCAGCTTCACCCACCTGTCCCCCTGTTTCCTCTGCCCGAGAATCAGGAACAGGGCGACACAAGCCCCGAAAGGGGTGTTGCACGCGACGCTTTCCATCAATAACAAGCTTAAGCGGAGTACCACAGATGGCGTTCTTCACCGCAGCCAGCAAAGCCGACTTCCAGCACCAACTGCAAGCGGCACTGGCGCAGCACATCAGTGAACAGGCACTGCCACAAGTGGCGCTGTTCGCTGAACAATTCTTCGGCATCATTTCTCTGGACGAGCTGACTCAACGTCGCCTCTCCGACCTCGCTGGCTGTACTCTTTCTGCGTGGCGCCTGCTTGAGCGCTTCGATCACGCGCAACCGCAAGTGCGCGTCTACAACCCTGATTACGAGCGTCATGGCTGGCAGTCGACCCACACCGCGGTCGAAGTCCTGCACCACGACCTGCCATTTCTGGTCGACTCGGTCCGTACCGAGCTGAACCGCCGCGGCTACAGCATCCACACCCTGCAAACCACCGTGCTCAGCGTACGTCGTGGCAGCAAGGGCGAGCTGCTGGAAATCCTGCCGAAGGGCAGCACCGGCGAAGGCGTGTTGCACGAATCGCTGATGTACCTGGAAATCGATCGCTGCGCCAACGCGGCCGAACTGAATGTGCTGAGCAAAGAGCTGGAACAGGTTCTCGGTGAAGTCCGCGTCGCGGTCGCCGATTTCGAGCCGATGAAAGCCAAGGTGCAGGACATCCTCACCCAGCTCGACAACAGCGCCTTCGCCGTCGATGCCGACGAAAAGAACGAAATCAAAAGCTTCCTGGAATGGCTGGTGGGCAACCACTTCACCTTCCTCGGCTACGAAGAATTCGTGGTTACCGATCAGGCCGATGGCGGCCACATCGAGTACGACCAGAACTCCTTCCTCGGCCTGACCAAATTGCTGCGCACCGGCCTGACCTACGATGACCTGCGCATCGAAGACTACGCCGTCAGCTACCTGCGCGAACCGACCCTGCTGTCGTTCGCCAAGGCTGCGCACCCAAGCCGTGTACACCGTCCGGCCTACCCGGACTACGTGTCGATCCGTGAAATCGACGCTGACGGCAAAGTCATCAAAGAACACCGCTTCATGGGCCTGTACACCTCCTCGGTGTATGGCGAGAGCGTGCGGGTCATCCCGTTCATCCGCCGCAAGGTCGAAGAAATCGAGCGTCGCTCCGGCTTCCAGTCCAAGGCTCACTTGGGCAAGGAACTGGCGCAGGTGCTTGAAGTACTGCCGCGTGATGACCTGTTCCAGACCCCGGTCGACGAACTGTTCACCACCGTGATGTCGATCGTGCAGATCCAGGAACGCAACAAGATCCGCGTGTTCCTGCGCAAAGACCCGTACGGTCGTTTCTGCTACTGCCTGGCCTACGTGCCACGCGACATCTACTCCACCGAAGTTCGCCAGAAGATCCAGCAAGTGCTGATGGAGCGCCTGAAGGCTTCCGATTGCGAGTTCTGGACGTTCTTCTCCGAGTCGGTTCTGGCCCGCGTGCAGTTGATCCTGCGTGTCGACCCGAAAAACCGTCTCGACATCGACACCGTGCTGCTGGAAAAAGAAGTCGTACAAGCGTGCCGCAGCTGGCAGGACGACTACGCCGCACTGACCGTCGAAAGCTTCGGCGAAGCCCACGGCACCAACGTGCTGGCCGACTTCCCGAAAGGCTTCCCGGCCGGTTACCGCGAGCGTTTTGCAGCGCATTCGGCCGTGGTCGACATGCAGCACCTGCTGAGCCTCAACGAAAAAAATCCGCTGGTGATGAGCTTCTATCAGCCGCTCGGTCAGGTCTCCGGCCAGCGCGAGCTGCATTGCAAGCTGTATCACGCCGACACCCCGCTGGCGTTGTCCGACGTCTTGCCGATTCTGGAAAACCTCGGTCTGCGCGTACTGGGTGAATTCCCGTACCGTCTGCGTCACACCAATGGCCGCGAGTTCTGGATCCACGACTTCGCGTTCACTGCCGCTGAAGGCCTCGACCTCGACATCCAGCAACTCAACGACACCCTGCAGGACGCCTTCGTCCACATCGTTCGCGGCGACGCCGAAAACGATGCGTTCAACCGTCTGGTACTGACCGCCGGCCTGCCATGGCGCGACGTGGCACTGCTGCGTGCTTACGCGCGTTACCTGAAGCAGATTCGTCTGGGCTTCGACTTGGGTTACATCGCCAGTACCTTGAACAACCACACCGACATCGCTCGTGAACTGACCCGGTTGTTCAAGACCCGCTTCTATCTGGCGCGCAAGCTCAGCGACGACGATCTGGAAGACAAGCAACTGCGTCTGGAACAGGCGATTCTGACCGCACTGGACGATGTCCAGGTGCTCAACGAAGACCGCATCCTGCGTCGTTACCTCGACCTGATCAAAGCGACCCTGCGTACCAACTTCTACCAGACTGACGCCAACGGCCAGAACAAGTCGTACTTCAGCTTCAAGTTCAACCCGCACGCGATCCCTGAACTGCCGAAGCCAGTGCCGAAGTTCGAAATCTTCGTCTACTCGCCACGCGTTGAAGGCGTGCACCTGCGCTTCGGTAACGTCGCGCGTGGTGGTCTGCGCTGGTCCGACCGTGAAGAAGACTTCCGTACCGAAGTCCTCGGCCTGGTAAAAGCCCAGCAAGTGAAAAACTCGGTCATCGTGCCGGTGGGCGCGAAGGGCGGCTTCCTGCCGCGTCGCCTGCCACTGGGCGGCAGCCGTGACGAGATCGCGGCCGAGGGCATCGCCTGCTACCGCATCTTCATTTCCGGTCTGTTGGACATCACCGACAACCTGAAAGACGGCGCGCTGGTACCGCCGGCCAACGTCGTGCGTCATGACGACGATGACCCGTACCTGGTAGTAGCAGCGGACAAGGGCACTGCGACCTTCTCCGACATCGCCAACGGCATCGCCATCGATTACGGCTTCTGGCTGGGTGACGCGTTTGCGTCCGGTGGTTCGGCCGGTTACGACCACAAGAAAATGGGCATTACCGCCAAAGGCGCGTGGGTTGGCGTACAACGTCACTTCCGCGAGCGCGGCATCAATGTTCAGGAAGACAGCATCACTGTTGTCGGCGTCGGCGACATGGCCGGTGACGTGTTCGGTAACGGCCTGTTGATGTCCGACAAGCTGCAACTGGTCGCTGCCTTCAACCACATGCACATCTTCATCGATCCGAACCCTAACCCGGCAACCAGCTTCGTCGAGCGTCAGCGCATGTTCGACCTGCCGCGTTCGGCCTGGACCGACTACGACACCAGCATCATGTCCGAAGGTGGCGGCATCTTCTCGCGCAGCGCGAAGAGCATCGCGATCTCCCCGCAGATGCAGGAACGCTTCGACATCAAGGCTGACAAACTGACCCCGACCGAACTGCTGAACGCTTTGCTCAAGGCGCCGGTGGATCTGCTGTGGAACGGCGGTATCGGTACTTACGTCAAAGCCAGCACTGAAAGTCACGCCGATGTCGGCGACAAGGCCAACGATGCACTGCGCGTCAACGGCAACGAGCTGCGCTGCAAAGTCGTGGGTGAGGGCGGTAACCTCGGCATGACCCAATTGGGTCGAGTGGAGTTTGGTCTGAATGGCGGCGGTTCCAACACCGACTTCATCGACAACGCCGGTGGCGTGGACTGCTCCGACCACGAAGTGAACATCAAGATCCTGCTGAACGAAGTGGTTCAGGCCGGTGACATGACCGACAAGCAACGTAACCAGTTGCTGGCGAGCATGACCGACGAAGTCGGCAACCTGGTGCTGGGCAACAACTACAAGCAGACTCAGGCCCTGTCCCTGGCGGCGCGTCGTGCCTACGAACGCATCGCTGAGTACAAGCGTCTGATGGGTGATCTGGAAGGCCGTGGCAAGCTGGACCGTGCCATCGAGTTCCTGCCGACCGAAGAGCAGATCAACGAGCGCATTGCCGAAGGCCACGGTCTGACTCGTCCTGAGCTGTCGGTACTGATCTCGTACAGCAAAATCGACCTTAAAGAGCAGCTGTTGGGCTCCTTGGTACCGGACGACGATTACCTGACCCGCGACATGGAAACGGCGTTCCCGCCGACCCTGGTCAGCAAGTTCTCCGAAGCCATGCGTCGTCACCGTCTGAAGCGCGAGATCGTCAGCACCCAGATCGCCAACGACCTGGTCAACCACATGGGCATCACCTTCGTTCAACGACTCAAAGAGTCGACCGGCATGAGCCCGGCGAACGTCGCTGGCGCTTACGTGATCGTGCGTGACATCTTCCACCTCCCGCACTGGTTCCGTCAGATCGAAGCGCTGGACTACCAAGTCAGCGCTGACGTACAGCTGGAGCTGATGGACGAGCTGATGCGTCTGGGCCGTCGCGCTACGCGCTGGTTCCTGCGTGCCCGTCGCAACGAGCAGAACGCTGCCCGTGACACCGCGCACTTCGGTCCGCACCTGAAAGAGCTGGGTCTGAAGCTCGACGAACTGCTGAGCGGCGAAATCCGTGAAAACTGGCAGGCGCGTTATCAGGCGTACGTCGAAGCCGGTGTGCCGGAATTGCTGGCGCGTATGGTTGCGGGCACCTCGCACCTGTACACCTTGCTGCCGATCATCGAAGCGTCCGACGTGACCGGGCAGAACCCTGCCGAAGTGGCCAAGGCCTACTTCGCCGTAGGCAGTGCGCTGGACATCACCTGGTACCTGCAACAGATCAGCGCGCTGCCGGTTGAGAACAACTGGCAAGCCCTGGCCCGTGAAGCGTTCCGTGATGACGTCGACTGGCAGCAACGCGCGATCACCATCTCCGTCCTGCAACAGGGCGACGGCACTCAGGACGTGGAAGCACGTCTGGCGCTGTGGATGGAACAGCACGAAAGCATGATCTCGCGCTGGCGCGCCATGCTGGTGGAAATCCGCGCGGCAAGCGGCACGGACTACGCCATGTATGCCGTGGCCAACCGTGAACTGCTGGATCTGGCGTTGAGTGGGCAAGCGGTAGTGCCTGCGGTGGCTGCGAATGCCGAGGCTGAACTGGCGTAAGTAAGCGCTGAATGAAAAAGCCCCGCTCTCGGAAGAGGCGGGGCTTTTTCATTTTCCTTATTTACACCAGTTCCGAACAACGAAAGGCGAAACCGCGTACGCCATCGGCATGAGGCAAGGAAGTGCCAGCCCCGATAATCTGATCATTTTGGGTGGCTATGGATACGCCTAAATCGAGAACATCAGTTAGATTAATGGTCAAAAAACCATTATCTGCAAAATTCATGTCTTGAACACCGTCCAGGTCGAACTTGGCAATGATCGTTTTTGAGTTTTCCTCTCCTAAGGTGTCAGCGATAACCATTATGTGCTTACCCTGTCGCAGGGTACCTTGATGCCATTGAATACCCATCGGCGCCCGTGGATATGAGGTAATCAATGGCTCGCCTTGATTAAAGTAAGAGACCAATGCGCCTTTGTTGTCGATACAAAACAATAGGCCACTTTGAATCGCGTGTGACGACGTGCTACCGACCCCCAGGATATTGCCGTCAGGTAATTCTATAAGTTGACTTGTACCGCCACGATGCTGATCAGTTTCAATCACAACGAAGCCTTCGTTTCCGAAATCTTTAATGATGTCACCCTGTGCATTGAAGCGACAAATCATCGGCATCATTTTGCCATTCACGAGAGTGCTTCCACCAACGGTAAACGATCCGTCCTGGAGCCTTATCAGTGAGGTAGCCGTTGTGTAATTAGCAAGATACTGGACAGCGACATAGCCTTTTTCATGAAAATCCATGTCCAGCGAACCGTCCTTTTTCAGCCTGACTAATAAACCGATATTGTCGCTGAAGCTATATAGATGATTGCTGATAATCATCAGCTTGCCGTCGGGCAACTCAATGGAGTGCCCACCTTCGAGGGACGCCGATGCGTCTTTATTGGCGATCTCTTCATTGGATAATCGGTAGGCGGGTGTCGAAATGGGATCAACGATCAGTACCCCATCGTTTCCAAATGTCTTGACGGGCAATCCTTTATCGTCAAAGAGAGCCAAACCACGCAGCGGTGGGGTCGAAGGATCGTACTCGAACCACCCTTCAAGCAGTATTGTCTCGTCTTTGAGTACGCGAACGCCCATGCCCGTTGATAGATCGCCGACTGCGAACTCACCAATGACACTTCCTTGATCACCGAAATCGGCATCTTTTCCACCATCAGTCTTCAAGCGCACGATTGAGAAACGTTTTCCAGCTCTGCCTGCGATCAACAGTTTGTTATCCGGCGCGACGGTGATGCCCCACACAAATCCATTGGTGCCATCCGGATGTTCTAACCAACTCACGCCTGAATCATCAGATCCGAAAGTTGGATCGAGAGCTTCCACGTTAGCGCTATTGATAATGTTAGACATTGCCTGCTCCTCAAACCTGTGGTTTCTGCATACGCCGATAACCGACCTGGGATCGAGAGATCAATACAGTCAGATTATTGGAAGCCAATTTGGCGAGACGGTCTACTGTCAGGGTTGACAGTAGACAGATGAGCATATGTGTGAAGTTTGAGGGCGCGGTATCTCGCCTTTGCTGCCAATGCCGAGTTTTACTCGGCTTGGGCAGTGGTTGAACGAGAAAGCCCGGGTATCGTGAGATGCCGGGGCTTTTTTATGCCTGAGGGTTTTTTGGTGCCTGATGCGGCGCCATCGCGAGCAGGCTCGCTCCCGCAGGTGGAATGCATTTCAAATGTGGGAGCGAGCCTGCTCGCGAAAGGGCCCTTACATTCAATACAACTTAGATGACTGTTTACTATCCAGCATCGAAACTTTGTCCGAAGGTCTGGCGACCAAATTGTTGAGCGACTGGTCAAACTTCTGCAACGCCCGAACTTGCACATCCTGCTGCTGGTTAATATCCGCCACAATTTCCTCCGAACCCTTGAAGTCCGCCCACACCGGTGTCAGCTCTCTTGCCTCGGAGCCTTTCGCCGTACCGATATAGTTCAACTGCGCATCATAAAAATCGGCACTGACGTCGGCCTTGATGTCGGAACTGCGCGAAGTGATCAACTGGTTGTGGGTATCGATGATCGCCACCACATCCGGTCTGGCCGCACGCAGGCTTTGCATGTCCGGATACACCGTCACCGAGCCGAACTGACGCTGCAGCGAGGCGTTGACCCATTCCACCGCCATGTCCGGTTTCGAGCTGGCGACGTAGGCGTCATGGATCGGTTGCACCAACAGGCTCTGGCCGAAACCGGTGCCGGCGTTGGTTTGATAGTCGCGCAGGTATTCGCGGTTGGTCTGGGTACTTGGGCTGTAGACCACGCCGAGCGACACGCCGGGACCGCTTTTAACCTGAGTGGCGCTGCTGCGGCCGGTGGGATGGGGGAGCAGGGTGTCCAGTGAGGAAACGGCTTGGGGCGCGGTGGGTACCGAACAGGCTGACAGAGCTAAAACCGATATCGCCAGTACACTGGCAAAGGCAAGTTTCATGGTGTTTCTCCCGTGAAACAACATCAGTCGGAAAGTTTAAAAGTCGTAAATCACGACCGTTAATTCAGACTAAACCCGCCAACCTGACAATTTGCTGAGCTAACGGCCTTTGAATAGTTTCATTTGCTGTAACCCGCAGCGGTTAATGACGCCGGGAAATAAAAAGGCGCCAATCGTCGATTTGCGCCCGTTTATTTATGGCTGGTTAAACAGCCATCAGTTTTTCAGTGGGATCAACACTTGTTCGTCCGGGGCCAGCACCATGAACACCAGCAACTTGGCGGGTTTGGTTTTGCTGGCATTTTTTGACACCAGATGTTCGGAGCCAGCAGGCTCGTACCAGAACTGGCCCTTTTTGTAGGTAATCGCCTGTTCGCCCTTCACTTGGGAAATCACTTCACCTTCGAGCACGTAAGCCATCGCCGTGCCGTCGTGTTTGTGGGCGATCGAGGATTGGCCGGGTTTGTAATCAACCTCGATCATCATGGCTTTTTTGCCGGGAGCGTTTTTCAGCATCTGGTCTTGCAGGACGGTGACTTTTTCCGACGGGTCGTGGGCGAAAACGGCCGAAGTGCAAAGGCTCAGGGCAAGGGCAGCGGCGAAGAAGGGCAGGGCTTTCATGGCGGGTTACCTGTGATGATCGGGGTGTTGCTGATCACAGTAGTCCGCAGGGCTAAGCATTCAAACGGCCAATATTCGGGAAGATCAGGTGACCAATTTGCGGGGCGTCAGAAAGGTTGTCGGTGTGGCGGAATACGCCTTCGCGAGCAGGCTCGCTCCCACAGGTTC
>NZ_JBFUIR010000034.1:0-52471 GCF_056401755.1 Pseudomonas sp. P4_D7
GCTGGAAGTGGAAGTGAATGCCTTCTTCCTCGCACAGGCGCTGGATGAAATGCAGGTCGGATTCGTCGTACTGCACGCAGTAATCGCGCTGCGGGTATTCGGCGCTGAGCTGGAAGCTGTAGGCGTCGGCGAGTATGCCGCGATCTTCAAGGACCTGAGCGATGATCTTCGGTACGGTCAGTTGCTGGAAAATCTGCTGATCGTGGTTGTGCCGCAGGTAGGCCAGTTGTGGCACCAGGCTGAGGCTGTAACGGGTCAGGGTCTTGCCGGAGTCGCCTTGCTCGATACGATAGACCAGACCGTGGATCTTGCCTTCGCCGGTGGCGCCGAAAGTCAGGACGCCGGGCTTGTGCAGCAGCTCTTCGAGTTTCAGGTCGGGGCGGGCGCTGACGAGTTCGAGGTCGAAACGGAACGGTTCGTTGAGGGCTTCGCGACCAGTGAAGCTGAGGACTTGCAGGTCGGCGTTGGCGCCTTCAAGCGTGAGGGTGATGTGGGTTGCGTTGGCGTCCAGCATGCCTTGAATTCCGTCCGTTGAATAAGCAGGTGACGGATGATGGAGGATTAAGCGGCCTCGTTCAAGGCACAAAAGCCGTAGGTCTGGCAGGTTTGCGGTATAGGGAAAACCCTTAGGTGAGGTGTTTCGCCCAATGAAACCGGGCGTTTGCTGCGAATTGGTGTTGATCGCCGGCAACTTTTCCCACGACCCTGCGTTGAAGAATCCTCAGTCAGATTCAGACTAAAGTCGCCTGTAGCACGTCAAAGCCATCTGCCATCATTGCCGCTCACCCCTGCGTGTTCACTTTCTCCTGGTTCAATCTGACCCGGGACGGGAGCTATTTTTCTGGCTTGTTGCGCGCTTGCGCAAACGCTGCATTGTTGGAGTTTTTCATGCGTCCCCCATTTTCCCTCATCACCCCGCGCCAGTCGTTTGGCTTCGGAGCCGTTGTGCTGTGCGCAGGTTTTACCGCACAGGTTCAGGCCAGCGGATTCTTTGAAGACACCACGGCGAAAATCGAATCGCGCACGGTGTACTTCAACCGCGATTTCCGTGATGGGCACACCACGAACGATCAGGGCGCGTCCAAGCGTGAAGAGTCGGCACAGGGCTTTATTCTCAACCTGCAATCGGGCTACACCGAAGGTACCGTGGGTTTTGGTCTCGATGCGCTGGGCATGCTTGGCTTTCAACTCGATTCCAGCCCGGACCGCAGCAACAGCGGCTTGCTGCCCTCCAGCGGCAACGACCCGCGCGGCTCGAAGGGCCAGTACGCGAAAATGGGCCTGACCGCCAAGGTCAAGGTCTCGGACACCGTGCTGAAATACGGCGCACTGCTGCCGGATCTGCCGCTGCTGAAATACAACGACGGCCGTTTGCTGCCGACCATGTTCAACGGCGCCATGTTGACCTCTAAAGAGGTGAAGGACCTGACCTTCATGGCCGCGCGCCTGGACAAGTACACCGCGCGCGATTCGACCGACTCGCAAGACATCCGCGTGCACTGCAAGAACAAGCGCTACGCCTGCAACACCACCGCCGATCATTTCGACATGTACGGCTTCGACTACAAGATCAACGATCGTCTGACTGCGCAGTATCACTACGCCGAACTGGAAGATATTTATCGTCAGCACTTTGTCGGGCTGTTGGGTAATCAACCGTTAGCTGGCGGTGTACTTAAAGCAGATCTGCGTGTGCTGAAAAGTGCCGACAGCGGTGATGCCAAGGCCGGTTCCATCGATAACCGTGCGTTGAGCGGCATGCTCTCTTACGCGCACAGCGGTCACACGTTCAGCGCCGGTTGGCAGCGTATGAACGGCGACAACTCGATGCCGTACCTCGATGGCAGCAACCCGTATCTGGTCAACTACGTGCAGGTCAACGATTTCGCCGCTGCGCAGGAACGCTCGTGGCAGTTGCGTTATGACTATGACTTCAAGGCCATTGGCATTAATGGTTTGAGCTTCCTGACGCGCTATGTGAGCGGTGATCACATCAAGGTGTTGGGCAGTGATCAGGAAGGCAAGGAGTGGGAACGCGACAGCGAGTTGAAGTATGTGATTCAGACGGGCACGTTCAAGGATGTGAGTTTGCGTTTGCGTAATGCGACTTACCGTACCAACTATGAGAAGTTTGCTCGGGATGTGGATGAGACACGGTTGATTGTGAGTTATAGCTTTTCGGTGTTGTAGGTCTTGGATGTGTAGTGCTTGATCGGGCGCTATCGCGAGCAGGCTCACTCCTACAATGGATTAATGTTGATCGCAATATCCGCGTCCGCTGAAGATCCCCTGTAGGAGTGAGCCTGCTCGCGATGAGGCCCTTGAAATTGCTGCTACAACCAATGCCAGAACCGGCTCCAGAACCCCCGATTCAAATCCTCTTTGCACCCGGCATATTGCCGCGCATACACATCCGAACGATTCTGCACTTTGCGCGCCGTCGGCATCAGCCAGGCTTTGCTCGCGTAGGTCTTGTTGCGGAACCCGCCCCAGCCTTCGTGGTAGTTGAGGTACTGATTATAGGCGTCGTACTTGTACACGCCGTTGATCGAATAGGTCTTGTCCATGTACCAGCCGACAAAGTCGATKGCGTCGTCGAAGTCTTCGCGGTCGGCCCAGTTGCGGCCGGTGCTTTTCTGGTAGTCGGCCCAGACTTCATCTTTGGCTTGCGCATAACCCGAGGCGGTCGAGACGCGGCCCCACGGGATCACCCACAGTAGGTATTTGCGCGGGGTCTTGGCGTCGTAGCGGTAGCCGGATTCCTGATACATGATCGCGAAGGGCACCTGAATCGGCACGCCCCAGCGTTTTTGCGTGACTTGCGCAGCGTCGTACCAGTCGCTTTTTTCCCGGAAGATTTCGCAGATGTCTTCCGGCGAACGGGGCGGCGAGGTGCCGCACCCGCTCAATAGCGTTGCCAGTGTCAGTAGTCCAAGCGTCTGCCCGTAATTCAAAAGCCGTTATCCCGTCGTGCGCAAAAAGGCCGACAGTCTACGCGCTCAGCTCAATTGGTGACGATAGGGCAGATCCGGACCGGTCTTGCTGCAAGTCAGCGCGGCGGCTTGCACGGCGAACCTGAGCATGGCGTCGATCTGTTCGCGAGCGAGTTGCTGCACGCCTTCAACCGAATCCAGACCGTGCTCGGTCAGCCAGGTGATCAGCGCGGCCTGGAAGGTGTCGCCGGCGCCGACGGTATCGGCAATCTTCACCGAAGCCGCCGGCACTGACCAGTTGCCATGCTGGCGGCTGAACACACTGGCGCCGTCGCCACCCCGGGTCAGGAAAACGATCTGGCAGCGATGTTCGAGCCAGCCTTCGATCACCCGTTGTGGGTCCTGTTCGGGGTAGAGCAGGCTCAGGTCTTCGTCGCTGACCTTGATCAGATCGGCCAGTGGCACCAGCGTCGCGATGCGCTCGCGCCACAGGTCGATATTCGGCTGGGGATTGAGGCGTACGTTCGGGTCGAGGGTGATCAGGCGTTTGCCGCTTTCACGCTGTACCAAGGTCAGCAAGGTGTCGCCGATCGGCTGCACCACTAGCGAGAACGAGCCAATGTGCAAGCCGCGCACCTCAGCGCCCAGCGCTGGCAGATGCGCCAGACTCAACTGCCGGTCCGCGCAGCCTTCACCGCGAAAGCTGTAGTGCGGCGAGCCATTGGCACCGACGGCGACCATGGCCAGCGTGGTCGGTGCGGCGAAGTCCACCAGATAGTCCGGACACACGCCTTCGTCCTGCAGCACTTGCTGCAAGCGGCGGCCGAGGTAGTCGGTGGACAGCCCGCCGAACAGGGCCGAGTCCACGCCCAAACGACGCAAACCGACGGCGACGTTGAACGGCGAGCCGCCAGCAATCGCCTTGAAATTCACTTTCGAGGCCAGACCGCTGGCGTCGTCTTCACTGAAAAAATCAAACAGGGCTTCGCCACACACCAAATACATAATTGTTTGCTCTTTATAGGGTTGCGACATGCTGTTGATAGCGTTCATAGGCCTGCTGGAACGCCGCGACGTTGGCGGCAATCGGCAGGGTTTCACTGCTTGAGTCGAGTTTCACGCAGCGCTGGCACAGGTCGGCGAGGGTGTCTTCGTGGCCGTTCGACCAGGATTTGCACCACGCCGATTGAATCGCTGCGCCGAGGGCGGCGGCTTCGCTTTGTTCGGTACAGATCACCGGGGTGTTCATGATGTCGGCGACGATCTGCCGCCACACCGCGCTTTTCGAACCGCCGCCGATCAGGCAAATGCTGCGGCTTTGTAAACCATTCTGGCGGAGCAAATCCAGCCCGTAGCGCAAACCGAAGGTGGTGCCTTCGACGGCGGCGCGGCACAGATTGGCCTGCGTCAGGTTATCCAGCGTCAAGCCGTGCAGGCTGCCGGTGGCATGGGGCAGGGCGGGGACGCGTTCGCCGTTGAGGAACGGCAGCATGCTCACGCCGTCAGCGCCGATGGGGGCTTGAGCGACGAGGTCGTTGAACTGCTGCAGATCGAGGTCGAACAGCTCGCGGATCGCGCCGGTGGCGTTGGTCAGGTTCATGGTGCAGATCAGCGGCAACCATCCGCCGCTGGACGAGCAGAACGTCGCGACCGAGGCGTCCGGGCTGACTTTCGGCACTTCGGAATAGGCGTACACCGTGCCGGAAGAACCAAGGCTCATGGTGATCGCGCCGGGCTGAATATTGCCGGTGCCGATGGCGCCCATCATGTTGTCGCCGCCGCCGCTCGATACCAGCGCGTCGGGGTTGATGCCGAGGTGTTCGGCGATGGCCGGGAGGAGGGTGCCGACGCTTTGGTGCGCATCGATCAGCTCTGGTAGCGCCGCTTGCAGGCGTCCGCTGGCGTCGATGTCGCGCAGCAGTTGCAAGTCCCATTGGCGGGTGCGCACGTTGAAGTAGCCGGTGCCCGAGGCGTCGCCGTATTCGCTGCAGGCGCGACCGGTGAGCCAGAAGTTCAGGTAGTCGTGGGGCAGCAGGATGCGTGCGATGCGCGCGAACACCACGGGGTGTTGTTCTTTGGTCCAGAGCAGTTTCGACACCGTGTAGCCCGGCGCGATGACCACGCCGAGGCGTTCCAGCGAGCCTTTTTYACCGCCCAGATGAGTCAGCAGACGGTCGTTTTCGGCGCTGGTTTCGGTGTCGCACCAGAGCTTGGCCGGGCGCAGGACTTCACCTTGATCATCGAGCAGGACCAGACCGTGTTGCTGGCCGGAGACGCCGATGCCGAGGATCGACTGGCCATCGACATTTGCCGCCAGTAATGCCTGGCGGGTAGCGATGGCGAAGGCGTCCAGCCATTGCTGGGTGTCTTGTTCGCGACGACCGTTGGCGGCGCTGATCATTGTGTGCGCGGCGGCGCCTTGGCCGAGGACCTGGCCGGTGGCGGCGTCGAGGATGATGGCTTTGGTGCCTTGGGTGCCGCAGTCGATGCCTAGGAATAGTTGTTGTGTTGTCATGTGTGAACCACTCGGGTGTGGTGAAGATCAAGAGCTTACCCCCTCACCCCAACCCTCTCCCCCAAGGGGGCGAGGGGCAAAGGGAGCCGATTGGGGGGCTGTTCAAAAGCTGAGTTCGACTGCGGTTCTCTCAAACCGGAGCTGTTGAAATCCTGAGTTCGACTCCGGACGTTCAGGTCGATGTAACTTGCACAAACCACTCGGTCAGTTCCCTCTCCCTCCGGGAGAGGGCTAGGGTGAGGGGCTTTTCAATCCAGAATCCGCTGGAGAGTCCGCGTCACACCATCCTCGCGCAAGCTGTTACAGCACCACTCAAACGCCGCGACAAACTCCGCCGAACGCGGAATCGCCGTGCCAAAAATCTCCTCAACCGCCAACAACCGCTGAGTGATTAAAGCATCGTCCGCCACCAACGCCTGAAAAAACGCCGCGCGCGGATCAGGAATCGAATAGCTATCGCCATTCTCATCCACCCCCTTCAAATACAACGCCCACGCCGCCACCACCAACGCCGCTCGCTTGGTTTCCTGCCCATCGGCAATCAAGCGGTTGATGGTAGGAATGGTGAACTTGGGAAACTTCGACGAACCGTCCGAACACACTCGCTCCAACTGATCGGCAATCGCCTGATTGGAAAACCGCGCTACCAGCGTGTTTTTGTAATCCGTCAGATCAATGCCCGGCACCGGCGCCAATTGCGGGGTCACGTCCAGGTCCATATAGGCGCGCATATAACGCACGAACAGCGGATCGTTCATGGTTTCGTGCACAAACCGGTAACCCTTCAAAAAGCCCAGATAGGTCAGCGCCAGGTGGCTGCCGTTGAGCAGTTTGATTTTCATCTCTTCATACGGCGAAACATCGTCGGTGAACTGCACACCAACCTTTTCCCAGGCCGGACGACCGTTGCCGAATTTGTCTTCCAGCACCCACTGCACGAACGGCTCGCAGACCACCGGCCAGGCATCGTCGACGCCGTGTTTATCGGCCAGTTGCAGGCGATGCGCGGTGCTGGTCATCGGCGTGATGCGGTCGACCATGGCGTTGGGGAAACTGACGTTGGCGTCGATCCAGCTGCACAGGTTGCTATTGCGCAGCGTGGCAAACGCCAGCAGTGCCTTGCGCGTCACGGCGCCGTTGTGCGGCAGGTTATCGCAGGACATCACGGTAAATGCCGGAATGCCCGCCGCCCGGCGTTTTTCCAGGGCCGCACACAGGAAACCGAACACGGTTTTCGGGTTTTCCGGGTGGGCCAGATCGTGCTGAATCTGCGGCAAGTGCGCCATGAATTCGCCGTTGCTGTCATCGATGCAATAACCGCCCTCGGTGATGGTCAGCGAGACGATGCGGATTTGCGGATCGGCGAGTTTGTCGATCAACGCCTGAGCGCCGTCCTCGGCCAGCAGCATGTCGCGAATCGCGCCGATCACGCGGACTTCGGTGTCGTCGCTGTCGCCGAGTTCGAACAGGGTGAAGAGGTAATCCTGTTCCTTGAGGTCGTCACGGGCGCGGCGGTCTTCGGCGCGCAGGCCGACGCCGCAAATCGCCCAGTCGAGCGCTTCGCCGGTGTTCATCAAGGCATCGGTGTAATACGCCTGATGCGCGCGGTGGAAGCCGCCGACGCCAATGTGAGCGATGCCCTGGCGCGTGTCGCTGAGGCTATAGGCCGGCAGTTGCACTTCGCTGGCCAGGCGATGGAGATTCTGTTGGTTGAGTTTCATCGGGAGTTCTCGAAATCAGGCCGCAGCGCGCAGCGGACGGGTCAACGCGACACCTTGGGCATCGAATAAATGGCAGTGCGCAGCATCTAGGTGCAGGCTCAGTTGTTCGCCGTAACGGCTGGCCAGATCCCCGCGCACGCGCATGGTCAGGGCTTCGCCGGCGTTGGTGGTGACGTGGCAGAAAGTGTCGCTGCCCAGGCGTTCGCTGACGTCGGCGGTGACTTGCAGCGAGCAGTCGCCCGATTGCGCCAGTTCCAGATGTTCCGGGCGAATGCCCAACGTCACCGCGCTGCCGACACTGAGGTTGGCGGCATTGAACGGCAGGGTGATGCGCGTACCGGCGTCCAGCGAGACTTCGCAGCTCTGGCCATCGACGCGGGCGATTTTACCTTTGAGGAAACCCATTTTCGGCGTGCCGAGGAACCCCGCGACAAAGAGGTTCGCCGGGTTGTGATACAGGTCCAGTGGCGAGCCGACCTGTTCGATCTTGCCGCCATTGAGTACCACAACCTTGTCGGCCATGGTCATCGCTTCGACCTGATCGTGGGTCACGTAGATCATCGTCGCTTGCAGGTCTTTGTGCAGGCGCAGCAGTTCCAGACGCATCTGCACACGCAGCGCGGCGTCGAGGTTGGACAGCGGTTCGTCAAAGAGGAAGATTTTCGGATTACGCACGATGGCGCGACCGATCGCAACGCGTTGACGCTGACCACCGGAGAGCTGCTTCGGCTTGCGTTCAAGCATCGGCCCGAGTTCGAGAATCCGCGCCGCTTCGCCGACTTTCTTCTCGACTTCGGCTTTCGGCACGCCGGCCAGATCGAGGGCGAACGACATGTTCTTTTTCACGGTCATGTGCGGGTACAGCGCGTAGGTCTGGAACACCATCGCCAGATCGCGCTTGGCCGGGCTGACTTCGGTGATGTCGCGGCCATCGAGTTCGATGGTGCCGTCGCTGACTTCTTCGAGGCCGGCGATCAGCCGCAGCAAGGTGGATTTGCCGCAGCCCGACGGGCCGACGAAGACCACGAATTCCTTGTCGTTCACTTCAAGGTCGATGCCTTTGATGATGGAGAAACCTTCGAAGCCTTTTTGCAGATTCTTGATTTTCAGGTTGGCCATGATGATGGGCCTCCGCAATTTATTATTCAGATGAACCGGATCGGCTTTTCTGTGGGAGCGAGCTTGCTCGCGAAGGGGGCGTGTCAGTCACCATCAGTGTTTGATGACACTCCGCTTTCGCAGCAAGCTCGCTCCCACAGGGGATAGGGTTGGGTTCGGGATGTTCATTTCACGGCGCCGAACGAGAGGCCGCGTACCAGTTGTTTCTGGCTGATCCAGCCGAAGATCAGAATCGGCGCACAGGCCAGGGTCGACACCGCCGACAACTTGGCCCAGAACAGACCTTCCGGACTCGAATACGAGGCGATCAAAGCAGTCAACGGCGCGGCTTTCGACGAGGTCAGGTTCAGCGACCAGAACGCCTCGTTCCAGCACAGAATCAGCGACAGCAGCACGGTCGAAGCGAGGCCACCCTTGGCGATCGGCAGCAGCACGCGAACCATTTCCTGCCACAGCGTGGCGCCGTCGAGGCGGGCGGCTTCGAGGATGTCTTTGGGGATGTCCTTGAAGTAGGTGTAAACCATCCAGACCACAATCGGCAGGTTGATCAGCGTGTAGATCACGATCAGCGCGATGCGCGTGTCGAGCAGGCCGAAACTCTTCGCCAGCAGGTAGATCGGCATGAGCACGCCCACCGGCGGCAGCATCTTGGTCGAGAGCATCCACAGCAGCGTGCCTTTGGTGCGCTGGGTTTCGTAGAACGCCATCGAGTACGCTGCCGGCACCGCGATCAGCAGACAAAGGGCCGTGGCACTGAAGGAAATCACCACTGAATTCCAGGCGAAACTGAAGTAATCGCTGCGCTCATTGATGTGCAGGTAGTTCTCCAGCGTCGGCGTGAAGATGAACTGCGGCGGCGTGGCGAAGGCGTCGATTTCGGTTTTGAAACTGGTCATCACCATCCAGAAGATCGGGAAGAAAATCACGATCGCGATGGCCCAGGCCAGGGTGCCGAGCAGCAGGCTTTGCAGCCGGCGGGATTGTTGGAGAGTCATGGCAGGCCTCAGGCTTTGTCAGTCAGGTTTTTGCCGATCATCCGCACCAGAATGATCGCGGCGATGTTGGCGATGACCACGGCAATCAAACCGCCCGCCGAGGCCATGCCGACATCGAACTGCACCAGCGCCTGGTTGTAGATCAGGTAGGCGAGGTTGGTCGAGGCGTAGCCGGGGCCGCCGTTGGTGGTGGTGAAAATCTCGGCGAACACCGACAGCAGGAAGATCGTTTCGATCATCACCACCACGGCAATCGGCCGCGCCAGATGCGGCAGGGTCAGGTGCCAGAAGATCGCGATCGGCCCGGCGCCGTCGAGGCGCGCAGCTTCTTTCTGTTCCTGGTCCAGCGACTGCATCGCGGTCATCAGGATCAGGATCGCGAACGGCAGCCATTGCCACGAAACAATGATGATGATCGACAGCAGCGGGTAGTGCGCGAGCCAGTCCACCGGTTGCGCGCCGAACAGCTTCCAGATGTAGGCGAGGATTCCGGAGACTGGATGGAAAATCAGGTTCTTCCAGATCAGCGCCCCAACCGTGGGCATGATGAAGAACGGCGAGATCAGCATGACCCGGACGATGCCGCGCCCGAGAAATTCGCTGGCTTCCAGCAATGCACTGATCAGCACGCCGAAGACCACGCTGATCAACAGCACGCTACCGACCAGCAACAGCGTGTTGGTAGCGCCGGGCATGAAGCCCGAGTCGGTCAGAAAGTAGCTGAAATTCTCCAGCCCGACGAACTGGTTTTCACCGGGATAGAGCAGGTTGTAGCGGATCATCGAGAAGTAGATGGTCATGCCCAGCGGCACGATCATCCACAGCAGCAACAGGGCCACCGAAGGGCTGACCAGAAACCAGCCGGGATTGCGTACGCGGGCTTTGCGCGCAGGCTGCGACAGGTCGATGTGGGCTTTGGCAGTTGAAGTATTCATGGTGATCACAACCGAGTCATACAGACCTATGGAGATCTAATGCAGGAGYGAGCTTTGCGGGTTACTTGGGATAACCGGCGCGCTTCATCTCGCGTTCAGTGGTTTGCTGCGCAGCAGCCAAGGCTTGATCCACTGTGGTCTGACCGATCAGCGCCGCCGAGAACAGCTTGCCGACCTGCGTACCCACTGCCTGGAACTCAGGAATGGTCACCAGTTGAATGCCGATGTACGGCACCGGTTTCAGCGTTGGCTTGCTCGGATCAGCCGCTTTCAGCGATTCCAGCGTGACCTTGGCAAACGGCGCTGCGCTCATGTAGGCATCGCTGTAGGTCGAGGCGCGGGTGCCTGGCGGTACGTTGGCGATGCCGTCAGTTTTGGCCACCAGCTCGCCGTACTCTTTGGAGGTCGCCCAGGCGCTGAACTCTTTCGCGGCGTCTTTGGCTTTGGAACTGGTCGGAATCGCCAGCGCCCACGAGTACAGCCAGGCCGAGCCTTTGTCAGTCACTTGATGCGGGGCGAAGGTGAAGCCGACATGATCGGCAACCTTGCTCTGGGTCTTGTCGGTGACGAACGAGCCGGCGACGCTGGCATCGACCCAGATCGCGCATTTGCCGCTGTTGAACAGTGCGAGGTTTTCGTTGAAACCGTTGCTGGAAGCGCCCGGCGGGCCGGATTTCTTCATGGTGTCGACGTAGAAATTCAGCGCGTTTTTCCATTCCGGCCCGGTAAATTCAGGCTGCCATTTCTCATCGAACCAGCGCGCGCCATAGGCGTTGGCGACGGTGGTGATCAGCGCCATGTTCTCGCCCCAGCCGGCCTTGCCGCGCAGGCAGATGCCGTACTGTTCCTTGTCCTTTTTCGTGAGCTTTTCGGCGAAACCGGCAATCTCTTCCCAGGTCGGACGCTCGGGCATGGTCAGGCCGGCATCCTTGAACAGGTCGGTGCGGTAATAGGTGATCGAGCTTTCCGCGTAGAACGGCAGGGCGTACAGCGAACCCTTGACCGACAGGCCTTCACGCACCGACGGGAACACATCGTCGAGGGCGTAACTGGCCGGCAGATCCTTCATCGGTTCCAGCCAGCCTTTGGCGCCCCACAGTGCCGCTTCGTACATGCCAATGGTCAACACGTCGAACTGGCCACCCTGGGTGGCGATGTCGGTGGTCAGGCGTTGACGCAGGACGTTTTCTTCGAGCACCACCCAGTTGAGCTTGATGTCCGGATGCTCGGTCTCGAAGGTTTTCGAGAGCTTTTGCATGCGGATCATGTCGCTGTTGTTGACGGTGGCGATGGTCAGGGTCTGGGCGCCAAGGCTGACGCTGCTGAGGGTCATGCAGGTGAGGGCAAGCAGAGCTTTTGCAGTCGGTTGCATCGTGCACTCCTTTTCTGCACCCGGAGGGTTACAGAAGGACAGTTATTGTTTTTGTGTCTTCCTGTGCAGGAAGAATGTGCGCTGATTACAGCCTTCAATCGCGGGGCTGACAAATCATCCCTAGCACTTTTATCGATACTTTTTTGCACTGGGCGTTGGCCGGGTGAACGCAGGGAAGGGGGTTACAGCGGGGAGCAGTTAATGAATACGTACAGGTTTCAGAGCATTGCGAGGTCCAGTGTGGGAGCGAGCTTGCTCGCGAATGCGTTGTATCAKTTTGCAAATTGTTGCCTGACACGCCGCTTTCGCGAGCAAGCTCGCTCCCACAGGGGAACTGCATTGTCAGTGATGGTTTTGTTCAGTCAGGCGCTGCACGGCGAGCCGTCGGTAATGCGAGGGCGTCATACCCTTGAGCTGCTGAAAGCGCCGATTGAAGTTGGAAATGTTGTTGAATCCGGACTCGAAACACACTTCGGTCACCGGTTTGTCGCCATCAGCCAGCAATTCGCAAGACTTGCTGATACGCAGCCGATTGACGAACTCGATGAAATTGCGCCCGGTGGCCTGTTTGAATACGCGACTGAAATAGGTCGGCGTCATGCCCAGATGCTCGGCGACTTCTTCCAGCGAAATGTCGCGGGCGTAGTGGCTGAAGATGTAATCGACCGCGCGGTTAGTGCGGTCGATATTGTGTTCATCGGCCAGTTGCGGCGTGGTCGCACCGGACAGCAATTGGAAATCATCGCTCGCCGCGAGCAACTCCATCAGGATGAAGAAGTGCCCGAGGCGGGTGATGCCCTTGCTGTCGGCGATACGCTGCATCAGCGTCATGGCCTGGCGAATGGTGCGCTTGCAGCGAAATTCGATGCCGTACTGCGCGCGCTCCAGCAGGGGCGCCAGGGTTTTCAGTTCGGCAAACACCTGGTGGCCACTCTCGAATAACTCGTCGGTGAAGTTCACCAGCATGTCACGCTTCTCCACGACCTCGTCTTCGGCCACCTGACTGATCCAGTTATGCGGCAGGTTGGGGCCGGTGAGAAACAGGGTTTCGGGGTAAAAGTTGCCGATGTAGTCGCCGATGAACACCTTGCCTGAGCTGGCCACGATCAAGTGCAGTTCGTATTCCTTGTGGAAATGCCAGCGCACCAGTGGGCACGGAAAACCGTGCTGGCGGTAGATGATGGACAACCCGTTATGGTCATCCATCAACTCGTACGAGGGGTCGGTCACGCGGGCGGTTCGGGTCATGGCCTGAGTACTTTTTCATGATCGCCAGGCGATCATGCCTCGTTTGCCGTGTGGTGCGCCAGCCTCGTTCAAGCCGGCTGTTGGTGGAGGGGCATTCTGGACTTCTCGATGGCTTTCTCCACATTGGCCTGTTGGCAAAAAAACACCACTTTCGAGTTTTTAATGAAGTCGAAGTTAATGATGTTGCACTTTTTTGCCCAGTCTGACTTTGCGGGATCAAACCAGTTGTCCAGATTATTGAGAATGCGCAAAGGGCCGCTGGCGATATAACAAGTTGCGCTCAGAGACCAAGGACGCAAGTGGCTGATGGAAGTGCCCATGACTTCTTTTATATAGCCGTGCAACTGGTGGGTGGTCACCAGGGTCTGGTTGATCCATTTATGATTGATTTGTGCCTGGAACCGGCTGTCTCGGGTTTCCCATGTCATCGGCGCGGCAACCAGGACTCGCTGTAGTCGGCTGACTTGTTTAAGTTGGCCTAGTGTCAGGTGGCGGTTTTCGGCAGGAATCATGTGCTGGCCAAAATGCTCGAGCATCAACTGTTTGAATTCAGCGTGGTTGAATTGCGCGTTGCCATTAGCCAATTCGTGGAAGTCAAGAATGATGAACTCATCGAAGCTGCGCTCAAGAAATGCCTTGACGTCGCGGATCAGATCGCCGAGATGGCGCGAAGATGTAAAGCCGTTGTGCTGGAAGCGAAATCTCTCAAGCCCCTGTGCCTGAGCGTCGTACAGCAGGCGCACATCAAGTGCCCGGGAGCCGCGATTGAGTTGCGCATAAAAGGGGATGTCCTGGCATGCCAGCCAGAGGCTCCCGGGGAGCAGAGCGTAGGAGGCTTCCAGGTCGCAGCCTGCATTGTGTGTGCCCGGTAAGGTCAACTCATTGAGAGACAAGTTATCAATCTGTGGTGTGTTGACCATCCATTGATGGGGTTGGAAATCATGAAAGTTCATGGTGTATATCCTGCGTGGATAGTGATTTAAAGTTATATGAGTGCGCGCAGGATCGTTATAGAGCCAAGTTTGTATTTGGCCAATCGCTGTTTGAATGCAAGTTATGTAGAAGTTCCGGATTGATCTTGGTTTGCTGTGGTGTTGCGGTTTTTTGCTTCAATCCATTGCGCCATATATTGAGTGCTTTTGTGCGCGTGATGGCGCAGCATGCTGCCGGTGAAGTTGTTGTTTCTGAGTGTTTGCAAGTGCTGTTGGCAGTGACGAAGTTTCTCAATAAGTGCCGGTCCGTGTATTGCTTGTTGGTAGCGCTCGGTGAGTAGCTGGGTTCCCGCCAGACAAGCTTCTTGCCAACGCGCCTCGTCCTTGTAAAGCGCCACGGCAGTGTTGGCG
Organism: Pseudomonas sp. P4_D7; assembly: GCF_056401755.1. NCBI lineage: Bacteria > Pseudomonadati > Pseudomonadota > Gammaproteobacteria > Pseudomonadales > Pseudomonadaceae > Pseudomonas > Pseudomonas sp. P4_D7. Next base: position 14,182 of record NZ_JBFUIR010000034.1, read on the forward strand.
AGCTCGATTGCGCTGTTTGAAATGGAACCGGGCCAAGTGTGACCACCCTGCATTGCCTCAGCACCAACCGGCGTCGTGACGCTGGGTGTACCGCACAGCATGGCGTCGACCAGTTTGCCCTTGATCCCGGCACCAAAGCGTAAAGGCGCCAGGCACACCCGCGCAGCAGACATCACCTGCAACGCATCTTCGGCCCAGTTCATGATGTGGAAGCCTTCATTGGCGTTATGCAGCGCCGTGGCTTTRGGCGGCGTGTAGGCGCCGTAGATGTGCAATTGGGCCTGGGGCAACTGTTGGCGAATCAGCGGCCAGATGGTGCTCTTCATCCACAGCACAGCATCCCAGTTGGGCGCATGGCGGAAGTTGCCGATGCTCAAGAAGTTCGCCCGATCTGCAAATGCTGCCGGCTCGGCCGTCGGCGGGTCGATCATCAGCGGGCACCAGTGCAGCAATTGCCGAGGCAAGCCGAACTGCTCGATCAGCAGTTCGATTTCCACTTCGGAGATCATCAGGTTCAGATCGCAACGATACAACGCGGCAATTTCGCGTCTGGCCAGATCGGTCTCGGCCATCAGCTCGAACTCGTCGCGCAGGGCTGGGGCAAATACATCACTGAAATCATTCTGGTCCGGATTGACCTTGAGGCGAGACTTGAGCCGTTGGTGGCGCGCATGCCGCAGACTTTGCAGGTCGGAAGTTTCCAGCACGCGCAGTGCCTGAGGGCATTGTTTTTCAACCCGCCAGCCGAACTGTTCTTCCATCATGAACTGGTCAAACAACACAATGTCCGGCGCCAGTTCACTGATGAAGTGGTCAAAGCTGCTGTTGTTGAGTTCGATGGCCACTTCGCGGATGCCGAGTGCAGCAAGATCTGCTTTGTGCTCACCGGGGCCGGCCGGGCTGCTGAAGGTAATGTCCCAGCCTTGTTGCAGGAAGGTTTCGAGGATCTGCATGACGTGCCCGCTCGCCGCTGAAGAACGCGGTTCTGGCCAGACGTATCCGATGACCAGGACTTTGGTGGCGGCGGGTTGAATCATGGACAACATTCCTTCACGGCGAACGAGGGGTAAAAAACGGGCGCAATTAAACCACAGGGGTAGGGTATGCGCCCGATTGTCAAAAATATCCCTCAATACCGCCGCCGGGCATCCTGCGTAAATCGACTTCAGAGAGGCGGGTGTACCAGATTCAGCAGGAGTGGCCCCTTCAGGAATTTCCCCGCGTCGGTACCGTCTATGGCATGCCGGAGGGTGGCAAGGTTAGACACAAAGGTGTCCGGATGCGTCCGGTACTGGTCGATCAGCGAGACCGCCACTGAGTAGGATTCGGCATTGATCAATGCCGGGTGGTCTTGAACGAGTTTCGGCCAGTTGCCGAGTGTCGCCTCAAACTCTTCGAAGTCTTTAAGGTTCGCAAAAGCGTGGTGAGGGTTGGCCAGATTCTTCGGATGCGCCTTGCGCGCATTTCGAGCGAACTCCATCAAGCCTGCCGCATCGTATTCTGCCGGGGTAATACCGGCCAGGACTTCTCCGTAGTAGAAATCAAGGGTGCCTGGCGCGCCATGCGACATTTCGTGGACCAGAACATCACCAATCCGGGCATCGTCGTACCTGGCCACTTGGTACCACTCATCGAGGTTGTCAGGATAGATCGCAAGGAATTTCGTCGCGCTGTCATCCAGCTGTGTACCCGCTTCAATACTTGCTTGCCAGTGTTTATAGGTTGTGGTTTTTAACGCGGCGAGTGTATCGGTGCCACGTTGGCGGAAAGACATATGGTGCTGCCCCAGCGCTCCGAGATCCTTGCGCATGGCCCGCAGATTCTTGCTCACGTAGTTGATGGCTTCGTCCGAATCCGTGCCGAAAACGTATTTGACAATGGAGCGAACGTCGTCATTTTCGATCTCCGACAGTAGCTGGAGTGTGTTGTCCAGTTTGCTCTGGGCAAGCGGCGTGGCTTTTTTCAAGTAGGCCTTTGTGTAACTCCAGGGCGTTGCTCGTTTGAATAATCTGAGGAATGAAAATTTTTCTCGCGGCCTGATGTTTTTCAGGGCCGGGCCCCACGCGTGGCCACGTAAGTTCAGTGCAAACCATTCATCATTGTGGCGTGTCGCCCAGACCTGAAAGATGTCCTGAGACGCTTGTACAGGCCGCCACTCGGCGAGGCGGATAATGTCTGGATCAATCGTCGCGGCCAGGTGCCGTTGGGGGGTGGCGCCCGACCATTTGCGCGCATCGGAAAGCACATTTTCCAGTTGAGCGAAACCGCTGTTGAGCCCTTTGCGCAACAGTTTTCCGCCCTTGAACAGCAGATCTGGCACGCCGTCCAGCGGGTTGAACACATTATTGACCAATCCCAGGCCCACTTTGGCCAGTGCACTGGCTTTGGTGGCAACGGTCATGGTTTTGGCAACGAGGCTGACAATCTGAGCAACAGCACCGACGACCAGCAAAATCGTCATCGCCGCTTCCAGCGCACATGCCCCGGCCCCTTGCACTTGTCGCTCCACGTCGTCCGAGCTCAAGTCTTCGATACAGGATTTGAAGGGCACCACGAAATTAAGAAAGGTATCCAGATCCGCTTCCCGTTTTGCGCGCAAAGCCTCCAGGCGAGTCTGCCCCCAACATTCTCTGACCAACTCATCAAAGGTCGCGATCGGTCGGTGCTTGAGTACGAAATTCGTCAGCGGGTCAAATTCGCTCGAGTAGAAACTCTGGTAATAACCTTTGATTTCTTCGGCGGACGCAGACGCCGGCAACTCACCGATCTTATCGATCACGCCCGAACTGACTTCAATGAGGCCGGGCGGTACGCCATGGGTATAACACTCGATATTCGTCGGCAATGAATGCACTGCCGCAGGAAGCGAGTAGCCTTTCTCGTCGCTGCGCACGCTGGTAGTCAGCAGGTGTTCTTTTTCAATCAGCGCGGCCAGCCGTGGATTTTCGCGACAGGTTCCGTGCAGCGTGAACAGTTCGTAACACGTCATCCGGCCCTCGAACTCGGAACAGAGGACTACACCATAACGTCCCTTTGCCGCTTCTATTTCTTTATGGCTTTCCGTCGGTTTGCCTGAGGTGGTACCCAGGATTGTGTAAAGGGTCGACGACAGGGGATTGGTTGGCAGGTTGTTGAGCGTCTGGAGTTTCGCGACGGAGGGCCTGAGACTGAAAACCGTCACCTTGCCTTTCAGCAAGCGCGTTCTGTGCGCAATGGGCATTATGCAAAACGCTTGCTTCAAGTGCGTGCCCATTGCCTGCATATGCTTGAGGTAATCGCGATTGAACTGCCGGTGAAACTCGCCGTCAGGCGCAATCAGATTGGGCAGCATGCGAGGAAACGCGGTGTAAATGCTTTCACCTTTCTTCAGGTCCCAGTCCCCGCTCGCCAGGTCATTGGACATGTGCAATTCCACAGGCGATATCGAAAGCCGGTCGCCATAGGCGTCTTCCAGCACGTGGTTTTTCTTCTGAAACATGACGTCATGTTCCAGATAGCTGCAGCCTTTGGCGACCTGCTTGAGGATGTCCAGTGAAACACTTCTGCGGGTAGGCAAAGGGCGGACCAGTGTGTCGGCCGTCTCGGCAAGTGTGTCGGCAAACCGGGCGTAAGCAGCGGACGCTTTTGCCAGGGCGCCGGGGATCGATTTCGCTACGTCCTCCGGGGTGATGATGTTGTTGAGTAACCCCCAATCAATCACCGCATCTCCTGCAGCGAGTGCGTCGAGCGTCTTGCGGAATCCGGAAACCTCACCCAGCCTCGACAGTTCGAGCAACCGGGTATAGGTCATCGAGCGCGTCGATCCGGGCGCGATGGTTTCCTGCACTGCCACGATTCGGCAAAATTCGACCCATTGCGGGGTCCCCAGCGCCAGGGTCGCCGGCAAATCTTTCACCAGAAATTCAGGCGCCGCCTCAGCGAGCAACAAGTGAGCGGCCAACGCTGCATTTTTTTCGCTGATTCGGTGATGCTGGGTGAGGTGTTTTTCGAATGCCGTCTGAACATCGGCGAATGACTTCTCGATATGCTCGACGGCGTATAAATCGAAACCCGCGACATGATTACGTGGCTCTGGCTCACCGACCCGGGGATGAAGGTCGAGCAGCAGGGAAGTCAGCATTAGCTGCTTGAGTGATTCATCTGATTGCGGCTGATTTTCTTGTGCGCCATACCAGCCCAGATCCCGGATATAGGCGCTGGCCCATCGCAGCGCAATGGGACTGGAAACGAGTCGCTGAAGAATAGCTTCGGCTTCCGAGCGCTTGAAAGATGTCGTTTGCCCGCCAAAGATGCTGTGCGAAAGATTCTCCAGTAGCGACTGACCCTTTAAGTAACTGCTAATGAGTCCTCGGAACTGGTTACGTTGATCTGCAGAAAGAGTTACCGAATTGTCGGCTCCAGACTTGATCATTTCCCAATAGTTACCGAACAACGCTGTCACTGCAGGCGGCTGCGTCAAGAATGTTGTCAGCCTGGAACATTCGGCGGCGGTCCGGGGAATCAGAAAGTCATGAAATCTGAGCCAGCCTTCCAGTTCGATTTGTTCCGCCAGGGAAATGCTTCCACCCGTCAACCTGGCCATTTCAACAAGCGTTAGAAGATCATCTTTGAGGTTGGGGGCAAGTTTGAATGCGCCGGCAAATTCCAGTGTATTGCCCGAGTATTGTGCGAATATTTCACCGTTGCCGGTCACTGTAAACTGAGAGTGATCAGGAAATCTCAAAGTGCTGGTGAGTTTTTTGAAGGCCTCTTGCTCGCACAGGTTCTGCAACATTTTTCTGCCAGGTTGCAAAGCACTATCAAGCGTTGAGCCGGACTCCAGTGTGATGGTTGCGCCAGCCAGAGAGATGGCTTGTGAAGGGCTGGTTGATTTTTCGCGCTGTTGTAATTTGTATATAACTTCCAGGCGTTCGGCATGATCAAGTTGTGTAGGGCGGACTGGATTCGACAAGCCGTTGTGAGTTGTCCAGTTTATATTTGTAATGTTCATGAGGCATCCATTTGTCTAGTGTGCTGGACATCCTCATTTGTTATTTGTTGCCCATCAAGCGCTGCTGTGTAAGTGCGTTATTCAGTGTTTAATTAAGTTGGGTTTTTTGTGGGGCGTGTAGTGCTGCCCCTTCGTCATTGTCTGAAGGGGCGTAATGCAAAAGTTGTGTTACTGAATAATTTTTTTTACTTTGTCGCGTAACTGATCAATCGAAAATGGTTTGCCGATTACGTGCATGTCGTCTGGTACGACGATGTTTTCGGCATAACCACTGGCAAACAGAATCGGCAGGGCGGGGCGCAGCTTTCGTGCTTCGTCTGCCAGTTCGCGGCCATCCATGCCAGGCAAGCCGACATCGGTCATCATCAGGTCAATGTGTTTGGTGGCGTCCTGGAGAACCTCCAGAGCCTGTTCGCTCCCATCTGCTTCGAGCACCTTGTACTCCAACTCCTCCAGCACATCGACGATCAGCATGCGCACGATGTTGTCGTCTTCTACGACAAGGATGGTGGGGGCGGGGTTAGACATATTAAGGCTCTCGAAAGTCAGTTCAGGGTCGCCGGTCGATCAAAAGTGCCGGGCTCTTTCATCAGTAAGTGGCGCAGTGCCACAAGTTCCCTGCCCGAGACAAAAAAAGCATAGCCGCAGACGGGGCCGCAAGGATAACTGTTCAAGGCTGTAAAGGTGCTGGTGCATGTAGGAATTTGCGGCGAAACGTGTGAGAAAAATGGATCCACGCCGTCGTTTTGGGGCAAACTGCCGGTTTTTCAACAGTTCGACAAGGCTGCCCCATGTCCTCTCCGTCTACGGTTGATGAGCAACGGTTTCGCAAACTCCTGAGTCGCAACATCAGTCTGCCTTTGGGCGTCGGTGTGCTCAGTGCCGTGTTCTTCGTGTCGCTGATCACTTATCTGCTGTCGGTAATCCAGTGGGTGGAGCACACCGACCGGGTGATCAATAACGCCAACGAAGCGGTGAAGCTGACCGTGGACCTTGAAACCGGCATGCGTGGTTTCCTGCTCAGCGGCGACGAGCATTTCCTCGATCCGTACGAAACAGCCAAGCCGCGCATCGCGGTGGCGCTCAATACCTTGCTCGAATTGACTGCCGACAACCCGGTGCAAACCGATCGTCTGCGCCGTCTGCAAGCTTTGCAGGTTGAGTGGTCCAATTACGCCCAGTCGATGATCGATCTGCAGCGCTCCAGTGGCGATTACCGGGGCGCGGTCAAGGCCGGCCGCGGCAAACGCCTGACGGACGAGATCCGCAAGCAATTCGAAGACGTCATCGAGACCGAACAGGTCCTGCGCACCACGCGTAACGAAGACGTGCGCCGCACCACGATCTGGAGCATCAGCCTCTATCTGGTGTTCATTGCCGGTATCAGTGGCTTGCTGGCCTATATCGGCCGGCGTGATCTGGTCAATCTGTCGACCAACTACAGCGCCAACCTTGCCGCTCAACAAGCCAGTGCCGAACGTCTCGAGCAGCAGGCGTGGTTGCGCAATGGTCAGACCGAACTGGCCGAGCAGGTGCTGGGGCAACTGACGCTGAATTTGCTGGGGCGCAATATTCTGCAATTCTGCGCGCAATATCTGGGCACCGCCGTGGCCGCACTGTATGTGCGTGAAGAACACGGCGGCCTCAAGCGTGTGGCCACTTACGGTTTCTCCCGCGAGCAGGAAGAGCAAGACCAATCGATCTACAGCGGCGAAGGCATTGTTGGCCAAGTGGCGCAGCAGGCGCGGTTGATCCGTCTGGATTCGGTACCGTCGGACTACTTCAAAGTCAGCTCCGGGCTGGGCGAGGGCTTGCCGCACAGTGTGCTGGTGGTGCCGACCAGCGATGATGACCGAGTCAATGGCGTGATCGAACTGGGTTTCCTGCGTCCGCTCTCGGATCGCGATATCGAACTGCTGGAACTGATTGCCGGCAATATCGGCACCTCCATCGAAGCCGCGCGCTACCGTCAGCGTTTACAGGAAGTGCTGGCCGAAACCCAGCAACTCAACGAAGAGTTGCAGGTGCAGCAGGAAGAGTTGAAAACCGCCAACGAAGAACTGGAAGAGCAGTCGCGGATTCTCAAGGAATCCCAGGCGCATCTGGAAACCCAGCAAGTCGAACTGGAACAGACCAACGAGCAACTTGCCGAACAAGCGCAGACGCTGGCCGAACAACGCGACGCCATGGATCTGAAAAACACCGAACTCAATCAGGCTCAGGTACAACTCGAAGAGCGCGCCGAAGAGCTTCAACGCTCGAGCAAGTACAAGTCCGAATTCCTTGCCAACATGTCCCACGAACTGCGCACGCCGCTGAACAGTTCGTTGATTCTGGCCAAGTTGCTCGCGGAGAACCCACAGGACAACCTCAGCGCCGAACAGGTCAAGTTTGCCGAGTCGATTTACTCCGCCGGCAACGATCTGCTCAACCTGATCAACGACATTCTGGACATCTCCAAGGTCGAGGCGGGCAAGCTCGAAGTGATTCCGGAGAACACCAGCGTGGCGCGTCTGGCCGATGGCCTGCGCAGCGTGTTCGAACCTTTGGCGGCAGACAAACAGCTGACCTTCAGCGTCGATGTGCAACCTGGCGCACCGGGCATGCTCTACACCGACCGTCAGCGGCTGGAGCAGGTGATCAAGAACCTGCTGTCCAACGCCGTGAAGTTCACCGAGAAGGGCGCGGTCAGCCTGACCATCGCCGGCCAGCCGGATGATCGGGTCGCGTTCATCGTGCGCGATTCGGGTATCGGCATCGCTGCCGACCAGCAGGAGAGCATTTTCGAAGCCTTCCGCCAGGCCGACGGCATCACCAACCGCAAGTACGGTGGCACCGGTCTGGGCCTGTCGATTTCGCGGGATCTGGCGACCTTGCTTGGCGGTTCGATCAGCGTCAGCAGCACACCGGGGCAGGGCAGTGTGTTCACGTTGCTGCTGCCGCAGCAGTTCAACGAGGCCAATGAAGTTGCGTTCGCACCGTTGACCTTTACCCCGCCAGCGGCGGTGGTCAGCGCGCCACTGGCGCCGGTTGCTTCGCCGTTGGCGCCGGTGCATATTCCGCGCTTCGCCGATGACCGCAACAAGGCGCCATTCGCCACGCGCTGCATTCTGGTGGTGGAAGACGAGCCGAACTTTGCGCACATCCTCTACGATCTGGCGCATGAACTGGGCTATCAGTGCCTGGTGGCCCATGGCGCGGACGAAGGTTACGACCTCGCCAAAGAGTTTGTGCCGGACGCGATCCTGCTCGACATGCGCCTGCCGGATCACTCCGGCCTCACCGTGCTGCAACGGTTGAAGGAACACGCTGGAACCCGGCACATCCCGGTGCATGTGATTTCCGTCGAGGACCGTGTTGAAGCGGCAATGCACATGGGCGCGATCGGCTATGCGGTCAAACCGACCACCCGCGAAGAGCTCAAGGACGTGTTCGCCCGTCTCGAAGCCAAGCTGACCCAAAAGGTCAAACGCGTGCTGTTGGTCGAGGACGACGATTTGCAGCGCGAAAGCATTGCCCGACTGATCGGTGACGAAGACATCGAAATCACCGCCGTCGGCCTCGCGCAGGACGCGCTGGAGCTGCTGCGCACGACGATCTACGACTGCATGGTGATCGACCTGAAGTTGCCGGACATGCTCGGCAATGACCTGCTCAAGCGCATGTCCACCGAGGACATCTGCTCGTTCCCGCCGGTTATCGTCTACACCGGGCGCAACCTGACCCGCGATGAAGAGGCCGAACTGCGCAAGTACTCGCGCTCGATCATCATCAAGGGCGCACGTTCGCCAGAGCGCTTGCTGGACGAGGTCACACTCTTTCTGCACAAAGTCGAATCGCAGTTGTCCCATGAACGGCAGAAGATGCTCAAGACCGCGCGCAGCCGCGACAAGGTCTTCGAGGGTCGCAAAGTGCTGTTGGTGGACGACGATGTGCGCAACATTTTCGCCCTCACCAGCGCTCTGGAGACCAAAGGCGCAGTCGTGGTCATCGGCCGTAACGGGCGTGAGGCGATTGAAAGACTCAATGAAGTCGAGGACATCGATCTGGTGTTGATGGACGTGATGATGCCGGAAATGGATGGTTTTGAAGCCACCATTGAAATCCGCAAGGATCCGCGCTGGCGCAAGTTGCCGATCATCGCGGTGACGGCCAAGGCCATGAAAGACGATCAGGAGCGCTGCCTGCAGGCAGGCGCCAATGATTACCTGGCCAAGCCTATCGACCTGGATCGCCTGTTCTCGCTGATTCGCGTGTGGTTACCAAAAATGGAACGCATTTAGTGGAACGCAGTACGCCAGCCGAACGAAACAGTGAAATCGAACTGCGCTTGTTGATTGAGGCGATCTACCTCAAGTACAGCTACGATTTTCGCGATTACTCCGGCGCTTCGATCAAGCGCCGGGTGCAGCACGCGCTGAGCCAGTTCGAGTGCGCGACCATTTCGGCATTGCAGGAAAAGGTTCTGCATGACCCGACAGCGTTCATGCAGTTGCTGCAATTGCTGACGATTCCGGTCAGCGAGATGTTTCGTGACCCTTCGCACTTCCTCGCGATTCGCCGGGAAKTGGTGCCGCTGTTGCGCACTTATCCGTCGATCAAGATCTGGATCGCCGGGTGCAGCACCGGCGAGGAGGTCTATTCGATGGCGATTCTGTTGCGCGAAGAAGGCCTGCTCGATCGCACGATCATCTATGCCACCGATATCAACCCGCGCTCGCTGGACAAGGCCAAGCAGGGGATTTTCTCGATGGAGAATGTTCGTGCGTACACGGCCAACTATCAGCAGGCCGGTGGCCAGCGCTCGTTTGCCGACTACTACACTGCAGCGTACGGTTACGCGATTTTCGACAAGAGCCTGTGTGAGAACGTGACCTTCGCCGACCACAGTCTGGCGACGGACAGCGTGTTTTCAGAAACTCAATTGATTTCCTGTCGCAACGTACTGATTTACTTCAACAAGAAACTTCAGGACCGCGCCTTTGGTCTGTTTCATGAATCGCTGTGCCACCGCGGCTTTCTGGTGCTGGGCAGCAAGGAAACGCTGGATTTCTCCGGTTACGCGAATCAGTTCGAAGCGCTGGTCAAACAAGAACGGATCTACCGTAAAACATGAACGAGGCTGTGGATTTACCTCGCGTCGAGGCAATAGTGGTCGGAGCTTCCGCCGGTGGCGTCGAGGCGCTGCTGAGCCTGCTCGGACCGCTGCGCCGAGGCTACAGGTTGCCGATCATTGTGGTCCTGCACCTGCCCGAAGAGCGCCGCAGCCAATTGGCCGAGGTCTTCTCCCGGCGTGTGGAGATGCCAGTGCACGAGGCTGCCGACAAACAGGACATCGTTGCCGGCAACGTGTATTTCGCCACGCCCGGTTATCACCTGTCGGTGGAGCAGGATCGCAGCCTCTCGTTGAGCCTGGAGGAGCGCGTGCATTATTCACGGCCATCGATCGACTATCTGTTTGAGTCGGCCGCCGACGCCTACGGTTCTTCCCTGGCCGCTGTACTGCTGACCGGCGCCAATCACGATGGCGCGCGCGGGTTGGCCGAGGTCAAGCGTTGCGGCGGTTTGACCATCGTCCAGGACCCCGAAGACGCGCAAGTCGCCACCATGCCCTTGGCTGCACTGAAGATTCAGCAGCCGGATCATGTCCTACCCATTCACGGCATCGGCCGTCTGCTTGTCGAGCTGGAACGAATCGCATGCTGAGTAATATCCAAGCCAAACTGCTGATCGTCGACGATCTGCCGGAGAACCTGCTGGCGCTCGAAGCGCTGATCAAGCGCGAAGACCGTACCGTCTATAAAGCTCTATCGGCGGATGAAGCGCTGTCGTTGTTGCTGCAACATGAGTTCGCCATGGCCATCCTCGACGTGCAGATGCCGGGCATGAATGGCTTCGAACTCGCCGAGTTGATGCGTGGTACCGAGAAAACCAAGAATATCCCGATCATTTTCGTCAGCGCCGCCGGCCGTGAACTGAATTATGCGTTCAAGGGTTACGAGAGCGGGGCGGTGGACTTTCTGCACAAACCGCTGGATATCCATGCGGTCAAAAGCAAGGTCAATGTCTTCGTCGATCTGTACCGCCAGAGCAAAGCGCTCAAGCAACAGCTTGAAGCCCTGGAGCAGGCCCGTCGCGAGCAGGAAGCGCTGCTGCAACAACTGCAGAACACCCAGCTGGAGCTGGAGCAGGCCGTGCGCATGCGTGATGACTTCATGTCGATCGTTGCCCACGAAGTGCGTACGCCGCTCAATGGTCTGATTCTGGAAACCCAGCTGCGCAAGATGCACTTGGCTCGGGACAACGCTGCGGCGTTTACCCTCGACAAGATGCACGCCATGGTCGACCGCGATGAACGGCAGATCAAAAGCCTGATCCGCCTGATCGAAGACATGCTCGACGTGTCGCGCATTCGCACCGGCAAATTGTCGATCCGACCGAGTCGTTTCGATCTGGTGCAACTGGTGAGCAACCTGCTGCAAAACTTTGCGCAACAGATCGAAGCCGCTGAAACCGAAGTGTCGTTTACCGCGCCAGTACCGGTGGAAGGCCATTGGGACGAGTTCCGCATCGAGCAGGTAGTCACCAATCTACTGACTAACGCTCTGCGTTACGGCGGTCGCAGCCCGATCCAGGTGCGGGTTTACTGTGAAGGTGATGAAGCGCGGATCGAGGTGCAGGACCGTGGCATCGGCATCAGCCAGGACAACCAGAAGCGTATTTTTCAACAGTTCGAACGGGTTTCCGCCAAGACGGTAGTGGCCGGGCTCGGGCTGGGTCTGTTCATTTCCGAGCAGATCGTCGCCGCCCATGGCGGCTCCATCGTCGTCGAGAGTGAAATCAACGAAGGCGCCCTGTTTCGCGTTTGTCTGCCAATCCAGGAAAACGGCAAATCCGACGCAACCTCTGAGTGACCACACGGTCGTATCAGCAGCTATTGACCGAACAAAGGCTTCCCATGAGCGTAGATGCACAAGATGTAGTACTCGTCGTCGAGGACGAACCGGTTATCTTGATGGTCCTGACGGATTACCTGTCAGGGCAGGGGTATCGCGTGTTGCAGGCCGAAAACGGCGAGCAGGCGTTCGAAATTCTTGCGAGCAAGCCACATCTGGACATGTTGATCACCGATTTCCGCTTGCCCGGCGGGATCTCCGGTGTGCAGATCGCCGAGCCGGCCGTCAAGCTGCGCCCGGACCTTAAAGTGATTTTCATCAGCGGTTATCCGCAGGAAATCCGCGAAACCGGCAGCCCGATCACGCGCAAGGCGCCGATCCTGGAAAAGCCGTTCGACCTGGATGTGTTGCAGGAAAAGATTCAGGAATTGCTCGCCTGATATCTGTGTAGGAGCTGCCGCAGGCTCGGGCCGCGATCGGACGATCTTTTGATCTTTTTTAACGATCAACATCAAAAGATCGCAGCCTGCGGCAGCTCCTGCAGTTTCAGTATTATCAGCTTTTGATCATCTCCCGCACTTTGGCGGTCAACAGGTCGAAAGTGAACGGTTTGGTGATCATCTGCATCCCCGAATCGAGGAACCCGCCACGCACCGCCGCGTGCTCGGCGTATCCGGTGATGAACAGGACCTTCAGACCTGGCCGATATTGTCGACCAACCTCCGCCAGTTGCCGACCGTTCATGCCCGGCAGGCCGACATCACTGATCAGCAGATCGATGCGCTGCGTCGAATTCAGAATCGGCACCGCGCTGTCAGCATCCCAGGCCTCGACGAAGGCATAACCCAATTCACCGAGCACTGCGCAAACCAGCACGCGCACGGCCGGGTCGTCTTCGACGATCAGCACGGTTTCGCCGTCAAGCGCATCCGGCAATTGCGGAATATCGGCGACGGGGCTGGCCAGTTCTTCGCCGCGAAAGCGCGGCAAGTACAGCCTGACCGTGGTGCCTTCATCGATCTCGCTGTCGATCGAGACATGGCCGCGTGACTGCTTGCTGAAACCGTAGATCATCGACAGGCCCAGTCCCGTGCCCTGGCCGATCGGTTTGGTGGTGAAAAAAGGGTCGAACGCACGGTTGATGACACTTTGTGGCATGCCACTGCCGTTGTCGGTGACGCTGAGCATCACGTAATCACCGGGTTCGAGGTTGTTGTAGGCCTCGGTGAATTCGCGCTTGAGCACCTGGTTGCTGGTCTCGACCACCAGTTTGCCGCCGTCGGGCATAGCGTCGCGGGCATTGATCACCAGATTGAGCAGGGCGCTTTCCAGTTGATTGGGGTCCGCCTCCGCAACCCACAGATTGTCGTTGAGGCGCATGTCCAGTTGAATGCTTTCGTTGAGGCTGCGTTGCAGCAGTTCGCCCATGGACTGCACCAGGGTGTTCATCTGCACGGCTTTTGAATCGAGCGACTGCCGACGGGAAAACGCCAACAGGCGATGGGTCAGACCGGCGGCACGGTTGGCCGAAGTCACGCCCAGATCGATCAGGCTGTCGAGGTCATCGGTGCGACCACGGGCCAGACGTCGACGCAACAACTCAAGACTGCCGATGATGCCAGTGAGCATGTTGTTGAAGTCGTGGGCGATACCACCGGTGAGTTGGCCGACCGCTTCCATTTTCTGCGATTGGCGCAGCGCTTCTTCGTTGTGGCGCAGTTGCGCGGTGCGCTCTTCGACCTGTTGCTCAAGGGTTTCCAGGGTCGATTGCAGGCGCCGTTCGCTTTCACTCAGATCGATCAGCCGGTCGCGGGCTTCGTATTGTCGTCGACGGCCGCGCAATGCGGCGGAAACCATACTGACCAGCGTCGCCGGATGAAACGGTCGCTCAAGGAACGTCACGTTGCCCAGCAGATCGCTGAGGCGTGAGGAGGGGCCTTGTTCCTGACCGCCGTGATGGGTCAACAGCACAATCGGCAGATCCGACCAGGCAGGTTGCTCTTGCAGATACAGGAACAGCGCTTCCTGTTCCGGCCCGCGCAACGCTTCAGCGGCGACCAGCAACAGACCGGCACCGATTTCCAGTTCCGTACACAACGAACTCAGACTCGGAGTGACGACTCCACCGTAACCCGCCTCGTTGAGGATCATCTGCGCAATCTGGCTGTCGCGACCCACGGGCGCGAGAATCAGCGCCCGTTCGGCCAGCGGAACCTCGACCGTCACAAGCGCTCTTCCTGCAACAACGGATTACTCGCGCCGAGGTAGGTGGGGACGCCGCGCAGTACACCCTGAAAGGCTTCCAGCGGTTCGCCGATGGTCATGCCTTGCGTGGAAATGCGGTATTCACGAATGGTCGATTCGTGGCTGCCGGTGCGTTTCTTGATGATCGAGATCGCGCGGCGGACTTTGCCCAGTGCTTCGAAGTAGCGCAACAGAATCACCGTGTCAGCCAGATAAGTAATGTCGACCGGCGCTTGCATGTCGCCGACCAGACCATGCTGGGCAACCGTCATGAACGTCGCCGCGCCTTTGCGGTTCAGGTACAGCAACAGTTCGTGCATGTGCAGCACCAGCGCGTTTTCTTCCGGCATTGCTGCCTGATAGCCGTTGATGCTGTCGATAACCACGGTTTTGATTTGACCTTCATCGACGCAGCGCCGCACGCGGTGGGAAAACTCGCCCGGTGACAGTTCGGCGGCGTCGACCTGTTCGATCAACAGATTGCCGGTCGCCTGCAAGGCCTTGAGGTCGATGCCGATGTTTTTCATGCGCTCGAACAGCAGGCCCAGTTCTTCATCGAAGATAAACAGTGCGGCTTTTTCGCCACGGAGCACGGCAGCGGCGGCGAAGATCATCGAGATCAGCGATTTACCGGTACCGGCAGGGCCGAGAATCAGCGTGCTGGAGCCGGTCTCGATGCCGCCGCCGAGCAGGGCGTCCATTTCCGGGATGCCACTGGACAGTTGCAAACGCGCATAGTCGCCACGGTGTTCAGCCGCCACCAGACGCGGGAACACGTGCACGCCGTCGCCCATGATGGTGAAGTCGTGGAAACCGCCGCGATATTTCTGGCCTCGGTACTTGACCACTCGCACGCGTCGCCGCTCGGCGCCGTAGTTAGGCGTCAGCTCTTCGAGGCGAATCACCCCGTGGGCCACGCTGTGCACGGTTTTGTCGAGGGATTCGGTGGTCAGGTCGTCAAGCAGCAGAACCGTGGCGTTGTAGCGCACAAAGTAATGCTTGATGGCCAGAATCTGGCGGCGATAACGCAACGAACTCTGCGCCAGCAAGCGGATCTCCGACAGGCTGTCGAGCACCACACGCGTGGGCTTGTAGCGTTCGACCGCTTCGAAAATCTGCTTGGTGGCTTCGCCCAGTTCCAGGTCGGAGGAATACAGCAGGCTCTGTTGGTGTTCAGCATTGAGCAGGCTTTCCGGGGGCGTCAGCTCGAAGATCTTGATGTTGTCATCCAGCGTCCAGCCGTGCGACGACGCCCCTTGCCTCAGTTCGCGCTCGGTTTCCGAGAGCGTGATGTACAACGAGCGTTCGCCGGCTTTCGCGCCGGCCAAGAGGAAATGCAACGCGACCGTGGTTTTGCCGGTACCGGGTTCACCCTCCAGCAAAAAAACATGACCGCGAGACAAACCACCGGCCAGGATGTCATCCAGACCCACAATGCCGGTAGCGGCTTTCGCACTGATCAACTCGTTAGAAGTAGACAAAAAATGCCCTCTCATGACTAAGGGAAGCGAGGCCGCCAACTAATTGAGCGGCCTGATTAACTTGACCCTATGGCGTGATGGCAGTTCCGAAATTCCTTGCCGGATGTGTCCAACGAGCGGTCAAAAGTACTTCAGAGGCCTTGCTGTAACTCAGGATCATCCGGGTTCAGCTGCTCCAGTTGCGCCAGCAGGATCTGCACATTCTGCAGTTGTCCGCTTTCCTTCCAGTAATTGATCAGCAAGACCCGCGCCTTGCGGTCGGCGGGGTGGCGCTGGACGATTTCCTGCAACTGCTTCTGCGCCGCTTCCAGTTCTTCGGCGCTGTGCAGGGTGGTGGCGAGGTCGTAGCGATAATCCTTGTTGTCCGGCTCAAGCTCCACGGCTTTGGACAAACCGAGCAGGGCGTATTCGCGCTGATCGTGGTGCAACAGCCAAAGGCCCAAGGCATGTTGCAGATAAGCCGAGTCAGGTTGTGCCTTGAGTTGCTGGCCCAGCAATTGGCGGGCGGCATCGGTTTGGCCCTGGCGATCGAGGACATCGATCTGCATCACCAGCGCCTGCAGATTGCCGGGATCCAAGCGCAGGGTATTCTCAAGCGCGACCTGTGCCTCCTTGAGTTCGGCGTTGTGTAGATGCAGTCGGGCCAGTTGCGCGTAGTTGCCAGCGCTTTCCGGCAATGCCTTGAGCGTTTGCTCCCAACCGTCGATCGCTTGTTGCAGCGGCGCGAAATACAGCCCCAGCTCATCCGGGGTCAAGCCGAGCAGGGCGTTGATCGCGGCGAAGCGAACAGTTTGATCCTCATCCTCGAGCATTGGCCCGAGCAACAGGCTCCGTTGCCCGCCCGGCACCAGTCCGACCACGCTTTTGATCGCCGCCAGCCGCACGGCGGGGGATTCGTTTTGCAGGTCTGTGTCGGCCAGCTTCAACGCCTGTGGACTCGGGTAGTTAGGCAGCTCGCCATGCAGCCACACGCGGCGCTTGACCGAAATGTCCGGACGGCCCAGTTGCTGATACAACTGACGCGCCGCGCCCGGTTGACCCTTGCGCGCGGCATCCAACGCCTCGCTATAGCCGTGTTTGATCGCATCGGGTATGACCGGCACGGTGCTGCGCACGGACAACCACGCGACAATGACGACAAGCACAAGGCCCAGGCTGATAAGCAAGTAGCGGCGAGACTGAGGCATGCAGGTTTCCGAAACAGGCGTTCTTGAGCAGAGCGGCAAGCTTCGGTCAGCTTCGGCCATGAGTCAAACTCTTGCATGCGAATCGCCCTACAAACTGCGTCGACTCAGTTACCCGTCAGTCTTTCGTTGCAGTGTCTACGCTTGCAGAAGTCGCTTCGATGAGTGTGCCCATGCAAGCCCTGTTCAATTACTTCAAGGCCGTGATTCACCCTGGTCAGGCCGTCCTGCTGTTTGCCCTGCGGACCATTGCGGCGGGGTTGCTGACGCTGTATCTGGCGTTTCTGTTCGATCTCGATCAGCCCAAGTGGTCGATCATGGCGGTGGTCATTGTCAGCCAGCCGTTGGCCGGGATGGCGCTGGCACGCAGTTTCGGCCAGGTGATCGGCACGACGCTTGGGGCAGCGGTGGCAGTAGTGATCATGGCGATTTTTCCCCAGGCCCCGCTGCCATTCATTACCACCCTGGCCCTGTGGCTGGCGCTGTGCACGGCCGGCGGCACGTTGCTGCGCTACACCAGCTCGCAAGCGTTTGTGCTCAGTGGTTACACCGCTGTGGTCGTGGCGCTATTGGCAATTCCCGACCAGGACGGCACGTTTCTGTTGGCGGTAACCCGCGTCACGGAAACCTTGCTGGCCGTGGCGTGTGTATGTGTGGTCAGTCTGCTGACGGCGCGGCCGCAAGCGGTGGCCAAGGGGTATTTCGCCAAAGTCGATCAGGTGATCAAACTGGCCGCCAGCCATGCCGCCGCCGTGCTTCGTACGGAAGAAAGCGAAGCGGAGTTCCAGCGCCGGCAAATGCAACTGCTCGGTGAGATCAGCGCCCTTGAAGGCCTGCGGCGGCACTTGTATTTCGATGCGCCGCGCTTGCGCAGCGCCAGCCATCTGGTGCTGCTGTTGGGCAACCAACTGATGCTGCTGACCTCTCGGTTGACCGCATTACGTCATCAGCGCGAACTGCTTACCGAACGCTGGGAAGGCGATCTGCCGCTGGACATCCAGCGCTTGCGCGCCGAAGAGCTGGCGCTGCTCGATCAGTTGGCGGAGCAGGGGCGAGCGCTGCCCGAACCCGCACGCCAGCACTTCGTCAAGCTGCAACAACAGTTCGAGGCGTTGGCGTATCAGGCCGAGCAGTTGACTGAAGACATGAGCGCCACCTTGCGCTCGCTGGCCTGGGCGCTGCGCTGGGAACAGGCGCGGCTATTGCAGCAACTGGAGCAAATCCTTGAACTGAGCGATGCGATTCAGGAAGGGCGCGAGGCCAGTTGTCTTTATCGCGGTCAGGTCAGCCCTCTGCATCTGGATTTCACCCTGGCGTCGATGAATGCGATCCGTGCGTTTACCGCGCTGCTGGTCGCCGGATTGATCTGGATCGAAACCGCGTGGGACGGTGCGCGGGGCGGGATGATTCTGGTCGGAATCCTCTGCTCGCTGATGGCAACGTTCCCGCGCCCGCTGATGGCCGCGCAGAGTTACGCCCGTGGCCTGGGGCTGGCGCTGGTGGTCTCGGCGTTCTATCAATTCATGCTGGTGCCGGCGATCAGTGATTTCGAGCTGCTGGCAATGCTGCTGGCGCCGCTGCTGTATGTGATCGCGATCGGTCTGGCCAGCCCGGCGACGGCAGGCATCGGCATGGGGCTGGGGTTGTCGAGTTTCCTGATGCTTGGCCCGCAGAATGTCGGTACCGGGCAGAACACCGCGATTCAATGGTTCGAATTTGCCGGCGCCTACGTCAGTGCGGCCATGCTTGCCCTGATCGTTTACGCGTGGATTTTCCCGTTTCGCCCGGCGTGGCGCCTTCGCCGTTTGTATAACGAAGCGCGCGAGCAGGTGTATGCGCTGACCAAAACGCCCGCGACCGATGAGCAACAGTTTGCCTTTGAAAGTCGCATGGTCGATCGCCTGACCAGCATGCTCGGCCTGCTGCCGGCGGTGAACAGCCGGCCCATGCAGCAACTGTATGAAATCAGCCTGGCTTGCGTAGCTCTGGGTGTAGCGATGCATCAATTGAGGCCGCAGGCACACAACAATGCATTGCTGACGGACGCTTTCAATCAGCGTCTGGCTTCGGCCGTGCGCAAGACCGGGCGCTTTGTCGCCGGGCGGCAGGACGTTCAACTGGCGCCATTGCTGGCCACCCTGCACACATTGGGCGACGAGCTGGATGAATTGCACGTCGCCAGCCATGAACATGTGTGGTCGCTGTTTCGTATGCGCGTGGCCCTGCTGATCGTGGTGTCATTCCTGCAGCGCCACGGTGACGCCATCCAGCATTCTGTTCCGGAAGGAGAAGCAGCCCTTGCCCATTGATTTCGAGATAGGCGGTGTCTATCTGCCACCGATTGCTCAGGCGCTATTGTTGGCCATCCCGATATTCATGCTGCTGGACTGGGGATTGCGGCGTCTGGGCGTGTTGCGTCTGGTCTGGCATGAGGCGCTGTTCGAGGGCGCCTTGTATGCCTGTGTGTGTGCCACGCTGATTTTGCTGATGGGAGCCTGATGCCTTGAAAGTGCTATTCACGCGATTGATTACATTGGCAGTGGTGTTGCTGGCGATCGTACTCGGCTGGTTTGCCTGGGAACATTACACGCGCGCGCCATGGACTCGCGATGCCCGGGTCAGGGCAGACGTGGTGACGCTGTCGGCGGATGTGTCGGGGCGTATTGTCAGTCTGGCGGTGCAGGACAACCAGCATGTGCAGAAGGGGCAACTGTTGATGGAGATCGACCCGGCGCGCTACCGCCTGGCGGTAGAGCACTCGCGGCGTTCGGTGGAAGTGGCGAAGGCAACGCTGGGGCAGTCGCAAGCGGCCATTGTTGCCAGTGAAGCCTTGCTCAAGCAGCGGCAAAGCGAAGAGCGTCGGCGGCGTACGCTCAAGCAGGGTTTTGCGATTTCCGGGGAGGAGTGGGAGAAGTCCAGTACCGATGTGGCGGTGGCGCAGGCGGATCTGCTGCGCAATCAAGCCAATCTCGGCCTCGCAGATGCGAACGTGCAGTTGGCGATTGCCGCAATGACCCAGGCCGAACTGGATCTGCAGCGCACCCGCGTCGAGTCCCCAGTCAGCGGTTACGTGACCAACCTCCTGACCCGTGAAGGTGACTATGCGGTGAGCGGCGGTGCTTTGTTGGCGCTGGTCGACAGTGACTCGTTCTACATCAGTGGTTATTTCGAAGAAACCAAACTGCCACGAATCGGCGAGGGCGATCGGGTGCGGGTGCAATTGATGAGCGGGGAGACGTTCGGCGGCACGGTGCAAAGCATTGCCTTCGCCATAGCCGACCGCGAAAACGCACCGGGCAGCCGGCTGCTGGCCAACATCAACCCGAGTTACACCTGGGTGAAGCTGGCGCAACGGGTGCCCGTACGGATCGAAATCGATGGCGACTACGCCGGCAAAAATCGCCTGCGTGCGGGCACCACAGCGACCGTCACCGTGCTGGAAAACACCCAATCTGAGGAACACCGTTAACCCTGTGGGAGCGAGCCTGCTCGCGAAAGCAATGGATCAGCCCCGATGGTGTCGCCTGACACACCGCATTCGCGAGCAGGCTCGCTGCCACAAGATTTCATTGATCAAAAATAAAAAAAAGCCCCGCGACCGAATGATACGCGGGGCAAAAAAATTGGTTGGTTGCGGCCAACCAAAGGAGCTCTTTAACAATCGATTACTTGCTGGCGACAGTCTCCGGTTGCCAGCCGCCGCCAAGGGCCTTGTAGATCGCGACGATGCCGCGATACAGGTCGACTTCGGCCTGGGCCTGACTGTCTTCGGCGTTCAGACGTTCACGCTGAGCGTCGAGCAGTACGAGGAAGTCCGTGGTGCCTTCGCGATAGCGGATTTCAGCCAGGTCAGCAGCCTTGCGGCTTGATTCACTCTGACGGATCAACGAGATCAGGCGTTGCTGACGCTTGCCGTAATCGCTGAAGGCGTTTTCCGATTCTTCCAGTGCCAGCAGCACTTGTTGCTCGTAAGTCGCCAATGCGCCTTCGGCATCAGCATCGGCGCCACGCAAACGCGCGCGCACGCTGCCAAGGTCGAACGCTGCCCACGTAATGCTCGGGCCGAGTGCCCAGGCGTTGGCCGCCGAGGAACCGATCTGCGAACCACGCCCGGCCGTCCAGCCGAGGAAGCCGCTGAGGCTGACCCGTGGGAACAGATCGGCTTTCGCCACGCCGATACGCGCCGTGGCCGAAGCCAGTTTGCGTTCGGCGCTGAGAATGTCCGGACGACGCTGCAGCAGTTCGCCCGGATCACCAATCGGCAAGGCCTTGGCAATCGCCGGCAAGTCTTTTGGACTCAGGTCGACGGTCAGTTTGTCCGGGC
Source organism: Pseudomonas sp. P4_D7 (assembly GCF_056401755.1). NCBI lineage: Bacteria > Pseudomonadati > Pseudomonadota > Gammaproteobacteria > Pseudomonadales > Pseudomonadaceae > Pseudomonas > Pseudomonas sp. P4_D7. The sequence goes on from NZ_JBFUIR010000034.1 coordinate 35,301, forward strand.
GCTCGCCCAAGAGGGTGGCGATACGGTTTTTCTGCCGAACCTGTTCAGCCTGCAATTGCGGCACAGTGGCTTCAACGTTGGCCAGACGCGCATCGGCCCGTTCGACATCGAGCTGATCACCGACACCGGCGTCTCGCAGGCTGATGGTGATCTTGCGCGACTCTTCTTGGTTTTTCAGGTTGGCCACGGCGATCTTTTCGCGCAGTTGCGCACCACGCAGTTGACCATAAGCGTCCACCAGTTCGGCAATCATGGTGACTTGCAGTTGGTACAAATCGGCTTCGGCGGCTTGCTGGTCGGCGTCGCTGGCTTCCAGATTGCGCTGGATGCGCCCGAACAGGTCAAGCTCCCAGGCCATGTCCAGACCGAGGTCATAGCGTTCGCTATTGACCCGGTTGGTGGTCTGGCCGGGGATTTGGCCCTTGGCCAGATCACTGCTGGCGCGGCTGGTGATGGTCGGCATCGCATCGTTGCTGGCATCGTCGCGGATCGCCCGGGCGGCTTTCCAGCGCGCGAACGCCACGCGCAGTTCACGGTTGCCTTGCAGTGATTGGGTCACCAACTGGTTGAGGGTCGGATCGTCGAATTGCTGCCACCAGATGCCTTCGAATTTAGAACGGTCGAAGTTCTTTTGCCCGGCGGCGCCGTCGGTGGCGGCCGTGATATTGGCTGCCTCCGTGGCTGGGGTCTTGTAGTCGGGGCCGACGGCGCAGGCACTGAGGGCCAGCACCAGCAGACTCGGCAGGAAGACTTTCAGACTCATTGTTGCGCCTCCAGTTTCAGAGCTTTGGCCGCTTTGCGGGCTTCGCCGCGTTCGACAAAGTTACGGATCAGTACGTAGAACACTGGCGTCAGCAACAGACCGAAGAAGGTCACCCCGAGCATGCCGGAGAACACCGCCACACCCATGGCGTGACGCATCTCGGCACCTGCACCGCTGGAGAACACCAGTGGCACCACACCCATGATGAACGCGAAGGAGGTCATCAGGATCGGCCGCAGACGCAGACGGCAGGCTTCGAGTACCGCCGCGAGCGGATCGAGGCCTTCTTCCTGCTTATCCTTGGCGAACTCGACGATCAGAATCGCGTTCTTACAGGCAAGTCCCACCAGTACGATCAAGCCGATCTGGGTGAAGATGTTGTTGTCACCGCCCGAGATGATCACGCCGGTGATGGCCGACAGCAGGGTCATCGGCACGATCAGGATCACTGCCAGTGGCAGGCTCCAGCTTTCGTATTGAGCGGCGAGCACCAGGAACGCCAGCAGTACGCAGAGCGGGAACACGAACAGCGCGGTGTTGCCGGACAGGATCTGCTGGTAAGTCAGGTCGGTCCACTCGTAGGTCATGCCGTTTGGCAGTTCATCCTTCAGCAGTTTCTCGATGGCTTTCTCGGCCTGGCCGGAGCTGTAGCCCGGGGCAGCCGCGCCGTTGATTTCTGCAGTGATGAAGCCGTTGTAGTGCATCACGCGATCCGGACCCGAGGTGTCGCTGACCTTGATGAAGGTCGCCAGCGGGATCATTTCGCCTTTGTTGTTGCGTACTTTCAGCTGACCGATCTGATCGGATTCGAGGCGGAACTGTTGCTCGGCCTGAACGTTGACCTGATAGGTGCGCCCGAAGCGGTTGAAGTCGTTGGCATACAGCGAACCCAGATAGATCTGCAGGGTGTCGAAGATGTCGCTGACGGCCACGCCGTGAGTCTTGGCTTTTTCACGGTCGATGGCGGCATCGACCTGAGGCACGTTCACGGTGTAGCTGGTGAACAGCCCGGCCAGTTCCGGCACGCTGTGGCTTTTGTTGATGATGTTCATGGTCTCTTTGTACAGCTCGTCGTAGCCCAGGTTGCCCCGGTCTTCGATTTGCAGGCGGAAACCACCAATGGTGCCCAGACCTTGTACCGGCGGTGGCGGGAAGATCGCCATGTACGCCTCTTGAATGTTCGCGTACTGGCCGTTCAAGGCTCCGGCAATTGCACCGGCGGACATGCTCGGATCTTTACGTTCGTCGAACGGTTTCAGGGTCACGAAGACGATGCCGGCGTTCGGGCTGTTGGTGAAACCGTTGATCGACAGGCCCGGGAACGCTACGGCGCTTTCCACGCCTGGCTGTTTCAGCGCCAGGTCGGACATGCGCTTGATCACGTCTTCAGTGCGATCCAGGCTAGAAGCGTCCGGCAACTGCGCGAAAGCCACCAGGTATTGCTTGTCCTGGCCGGGTACGAAACCGGTCGGGGTGCTGGAGAAACCGAAGAAGGTCAGCACCATCAGGCCTGCGTACAGCAGCAGGGCGATGCCGCTGCCACGGATAACCCGGCGCACGGTGCCGACATAACCATGGCTGGCACGGTCGAAGAAACGGTTGAACGGACGGAACAACCAGCCACCGAAGATCTTGTCGAGCACTTTGGAGAAGCGGTCTTTCGGTGCGTCATGGCTTTTCAGCAACACAGCGGCCAGTGCTGGCGACAGGGTCAGCGAGTTGAACGCCGAGATCACGGTCGAGATTGCAATAGTCAGTGCGAACTGCTTGTAGAACTGCCCGGTGAGGCCGGAGATAAACGCCGCCGGAATGAACACCGCACACAGCACCAGAGCCGTGGCAACGATCGGGCCGGTCACTTCACGCATGGCGCGCTTGGTGGCTTCGACCGGATTCAATCCGAGCTCGATATTGCGCTCGACGTTCTCCACCACCACGATGGCGTCGTCCACCACGATACCGATCGCCAGTACCAGACCGAACAGCGACAAAGCGTTGAGCGAGAAGCCGAACAGGTGCATCACCGCAAACGTACCGATCAACGACACCGGCACTGCAACCAACGGAATGATCGAGGCACGCCAGGTTTGCAGGAACAGGATCACCACCAGCACCACGAGAATCAGTGCTTCGAAGAGGGTGTGAACCACCGCCTCGATCGAGCCTCGCACGAAGATCGTCGGGTCATAGACGATGCTGTAATCCATGCCTTGCGGGAAGTTTTTCTTCAGCTCGTCCATCTTGCCGCGAACTTCGTTCGAGATGTCGATGGCATTGGAGCCTGGGCGCTGGAAGATCGGAATGGCCACTGCCGGCTGGTTGTCCAGCAACGAACGCAGCGCGTATTGGCTGGAGCCCAGCTCGACGCGAGCGATGTCTTTGAGGCGAGTGATTTCACCGTTGTCGCCTGCGCGAATAATGATGTTCTCGAACTCTTCCTCGCTGACCAGTCGGCCCTGAGTGTTGACCGACAGCTGGAAGCTCTGAGCATTCGGGGCAGGGGGTGCACCGAGTTGACCGGCCGCGACTTGACGGTTCTGTTCACGAATTGCGGTGACCACATCAGTCGCCGTCAGATTGCGCGAAGCGGTCTTGTTCGGGTCAAGCCAGACACGCAGCGAGTAGTCGCCCATACCGAACAGCTGTACGTCGCCGACACCGTTCAGACGAGCCAGCTCATCCTTGATATTGAGGATCGCGTAGTTGGACAGGTAGAGCATGTCGTAGCGCTTGTCCGGGGAGGTCAAGTGCACAACCATGGTCAGGTCGGGCGACGCTTTGTCGACGGTGATACCGATGCGCGTCACTTCTTCGGGAAGTTTCGGCTCGGTACGGGTCACCCGGTTTTGCACCTGCACCTGCGCATTGTCCAGGTCAGTGCCCAGGGCGAAGGTAATGGTCAGGGTGATCTTGCCGTCGGCGGTCGACTGCGAGGACATGTACAGCATGTTCTCGACGCCGGTGATGGCCTGCTCCAGCGGAGCGGCCACGGTTTCACCGATGACTTTAGGGTTGGCGCCCGGGAAGTTGGCACGTACCACCACGGTAGGTGGCACGACTTCCGGGTATTCGCTGATCGGTAGCTGGAACAGCGAGATTGCACCGGCGATCAGGATCAACAGCGACAGCACCGCTGCGAAGATCGGCCGTGAAATGAAGAATTGGGAAAAATTCATCGGAGTTGTCGTCCCTTAACCGCGTGGGGTCGTAGCGGCCAGCTTCACAACCGAACCAGACGCGCCTTTGGCAGGAGCGACTTTGGGCAGGTTGCTGGCTTCCAGCGCTTGACGTTGTTGAGCGAGTGCCGCGATGGTCTGTTCGCTGGCCATCGGCACCACTTCAGGGGTAACCGGGGAGCCAGGACGAACCCGTTGCAGACCCTTGACGATGATCGTGTCGTCCTTGTTCAGGCCGGTACGGACGATGCGCAGGCCTTCGATCTTCGGACCCAGTTCAACGGCGCGGTACGCGGTTTTGTTGTCCGCATCCATCACCAGTACGAACTTCTTGCCCAGGTCAGTGCCGACCGCTTCATCGTTGATCAGCATGGCGTTGTAGGTGCCGCTGCCGACCAGTTTCAGGCGTGCGTACAGGCCCGGGGTGTAGGTGCCATCGCTGTTGTCGAACACCGCGCGACCACGGATGGTGCCGGTTTTCGGGTTGACCTGGTTATCGACGAAGTTCATCTGACCGAGGTGCGGGTTGCCGTCTTCGTTGGACAGGCCCATGTACACCGGGGTGGTCGCGCCGCGCTGACCGTTACGGGCGAGTTGGGTGTATTTGAGGAACACACGCTCGTCGGCGTCGAAGTAGGCATAAACACGGTCGGTGGAAACCACACTGGTCAGCGGCGTGGTGTCGGCGGTCACCAGGTTACCGGCGGTGATCTCGGCACGGCTGACGCGGCCACTGATCGGCGCGGTGACGCGGGTGAAGCTGAGGTTCAGTTTGGCCAGATCCAGTTGCGCTTGCAGGGCACCGACGGCGGCGCGGGCTTCTTGAGCGGCGCTGGTGCGCGAGTCAGCCAATTCGGCGGAAATGGCGTTGCTGGCACGCAGGCGTTCACCACGACCGGCTTCGTTTTCACTGCGGGTGGCGTTGGCGCGGGATTGAGCGACCAGGGCTTCGAGGCGGCGTACCTCAGCCTGGAATGGACGCGGATCGATCTGGAACAGCAGGTCGCCTTTCTTGACCAGTGCGCCTTCAGTGAAAGCGACGTCATCAATCTGGCCGGAGACCCGTGGACGGATTTCAACGGTTTCCGGCGCTTCGAGGCGCCCGGTGAATTCGTCCCACTCGTTGACCGGTTGCTCGAGCACCTTGGCCACGCTGACTTTCGCAGCGGGCATAGTGGCGGCAGTCTCCGGAGTCTTGCCGCAGGCGCTCATCACCAGTACGGCCAACATGGCCAACGGGAAGCGCAAATGTTTGAGTGACTGTTCCATGGATGCATCCGCCAATGTATTGAAGATGGGCGGATGATGCTCGGCGGGGTGTGATGGCACGAATCGAATGAAGCAAAGGTAACTATCATTCGGAATGATATAAGACCCGAACGAGCCCTCTAGCATGCACCTTTCGTTAGGTGGCTATCAATCTACTTGGTGGCAATTCTCTGTTGCCTGACCTGCAAAAGTCAGGAGCGAGGCTGCGCGGCGGGGATTACGCGGGGATTAAAAATGCCGAACCCGCCACGGCGGCGGGTTCGACAATGCGGTCAGAGTTTCGGCAACTGGCCGATGCGTCCGATCATTTCCGTCACGATCTGCAGATCCAGCTGGAATTGCTCCACAGTCTTGAACTCGCCATCGGTGTGACCGGTGTATTTCACGTTCGGCATGGCCAGACCGAATTGCACGCCGTTCGGCAATTCATGCACCGAGGTGGCGCCAGCGGAAGTGCCGAACTCGTGCTTCATACCGAGGTTTTCAGTCGATACCGCCAGCAGCGCCTTGACCCATTCACCTTCAGGGTTGCGGTACATCGGCTCGGCGATCGAATAGTCGAAGGCAACGGCTACATGGCTCTTCTTGCTCCATGCCGCCAGTTTCTCAGCGATTTCAGCTTTGAGCTTCTCCGGCGACTTACCTTTCGGAACGCGCAGGTTGACCGCGAGTTTGAACGCTTTTTCGTCCATGCCGACGTAGGTCAGCGAGGTCGTCAGCGGTCCCATGAAGGCATCGGAGAAACCGACATTCAACTTGTTGCCCAGGTAATCCAGACCCCAATTGTCGGCAGCGTAACGCGCGGCATCGGTGATGTGGTTGTGCTTGAACGCGACTTTGCCATCAAGGCTATTGATAAAGACCAGCATCCGCGCGACCGGGTTGACCCCGGATTCGGGCTCGGAGGAGTGCGCAGATACGCCAGTCACGGTGAGTTTGACGTCTTTGCCGTCGACCTTGGCGCTCACCTGGAAATCGCCGCCATTGCGCTTGGYAAACTCGTCACCGGCCTTTTGCAGACTGGCGGCCAGTTCCGCAGGCTTGTCGGTTACCAGGGTGGCGACCGACGCCGACGGAATCTGGTTGGTTGCCAGGCCACCGGTCATCGAGATGATTTCCGCGCCTTTGCCTTCACCTTTGCGCTTGGCAAAGTTGGCCATGACGGTGCCGTAGCCTTTCTCGGCAATCACCACCGGGTAGCCGCCGTCCAGCGCCAGGTTGTAGTTCGGCGTCGGGTTGCGTTCGAAGTAGTAAGGGATCGCGTCGCCCGTGGTTTCTTCGGTGGTGTCGACCAGCAACTTGAAGTTGCGCACCAGCGGCAGTTTTTCTTCATTGATGACTTTCATGGCATATAGCGTGACGACGATGCCGTTCTTGTCATCCTCGGTGCCGCGACCGTACATGCGATCGCCAATCAGGGTGATCTTGAACGGGTCGAGGCGGGTGCCATCCTTGAGCACCCAGTTTTCCGGCGTCACCGGCACTACGTCGGCATGCGCGTGAATACCAACCACTTCATCACCGCTACCGTCGAGGGAGATCTCGTAGACGCGGTTGTCGATGTTGCGGAATTTCAGATTGAACGACTCGGCGAGACTTTTGATCTTCGCCGCGATCTTGATGAATTCCGGGTTGTCGTGCTGCTCAACGCCGTCCTTGCGAAAGGTCGGGATTTCCACCAGTTCGCGCAGGGTTTCAGTKGCGGCAGCGCTGTATTTCGCTCGCGTGTAGAGACCCAGCAGACGATAGATTTCGTTCTGCTGATCGGCGTTTAAAGTCTTGTTATCGAGATAGGCACCAATCGCCGGACCAATGTCTGCGGTTTTCGCCAGATCGCTCTTGCTCAGGCTGCCGAGGAACTGACGGAAGTCTGTGGCTTTGTCTGCACTGTAAGTCTTGAGAATTTCAGCGCTCTGCTGCGGGGTGATATTGGCTTGCGCGGGCGCCGTGAACACGGCAAGACCGGCCAGCATCAACGTGGTGGCAGCCAGTTTTTTGAAAGGGACATTCATTACGAAGGGCATTCCTTTGCAGGGCAGTGAGTTAGGCGTGTCTCAAGGTTGAGACACATACGCTTACAACCTAACACCGTGTCAGAGCCTTGCGGGAGTCCTGAAAGGGGATGTGTCGCACAAAAATGCAAAAGAGGCGCACAAATGAAAAAGCCCGGGGAAGGTTTCCGGGCTTTTTTATGGGGGCTCACCTGACGACCAGCTCTTCTCCAAATCCTTGCGCCAGGTTCAGCAAAGCGCGGCTATCTGAAGATCTGTTCAATCATGATCCTGGAGGGGATGAATAACGTGTTCGTGTAATAGGCCTCATACCCATAGGCGGTTATGCGAACTTTGCACGGGATCGAAGTTTGCGACGTCAGCAACGGTTTGATGGCGTCGTAGTCATTCAAGTCGCGTTGCGTACCATCCGGATTGGTGTAGTAGAAGATCAGGTCGGAGGAAAACTTGTAATTGGGCCTGGCTTGACCGCTTGCGTTCACTCGCCCTTCGGCTTTTACCGCGATTGAATGCTCGGATGTGAACTCCATGTCGCGATTGAGAGAGCAGATCAGGGTAGGGTTGAGTTGGTTGGAGTTTTCGTAATCATTGAAAGCGTTCTGCAAATCCACAGTGGAGTTGAAGTGGGCCGTGAACAGATTGGCGGGGCCGAGCTCAAACGACGATAGCGTGAGGTCGGCGGGCGGAATGCTGGCCGTTTTTACGCAGCCGGTGCAGAGTAGAACGCCCAGGTAGATGATGCTGCGCAATCTGTTCATGGATCGAATGTCGTGCCCAACCCGCAAGCCAACGTCAACGTGGAAGTTCCTTGGCGCGCAGATGTAGTAGGGTTTGGCGCAGGGTCATGATTCTTTACTTGCTTGAACTTTGGAAAGGTCCAATCGCTTCAGTAGTTCCATGATTATCTCCTGCGTGTTGAGCGGGAAAGGATCAGCACTTGTCCTAGAGAAGTCCCTGCCGGCAAATAGCTTGGACGCGATGGCAATCTTGATCTTGTGCTGTTCTTCGTCAGGAAGCGACGCTAGAAATGGTGAAATGGCTTTTAGATCAAGCGATGTCTGCAGGTGCTGGTACTGCTGTTCGCGATGCTTTGCGGATTCCCTGGCAAGGTAAGCTGCAGGCACCGAAAGGAGGAAGGTCAGGGTTATCCGGAACAAAGACTTTTGCCAGTTGAATTCTGTGCCAATGGTTTCCCAAAATGAATAGCCAAGAGAGACGGCGATCATGGCCATGCAGAGCAGTGAGCCGATACGGAGCCAGTCGGCTTTGTTTTTTTCTTCAGTGGCGCTTTTCTCATAGTCGCCAGCGACTGCTCGGCCAGAGACGTGACCGAGGATGTTGTCGATTTCGGATTTTTTGCCTTCAATCTCTTGCAGTGCTTTCGAATAAAGGGTGGTTGTTTTTTCTATCTCAGTATTGGCTGTTGACTCAAGAATGTTCAGCTTTTGCTCAATATTAGCGATTCTTAAATCACTTTTCGTGAGAGCATTTTTAAGATTTGAGTCGCGTCCCTCCTGTCCTGTCCAGGATGATTTTACTTTGTTACTTCGACTGATCGAGGAATCGGGCGCGGTGAGAACATTTTTGATTTCAATGGGTTCAATTGGTTTTAGTGGCGTAGGTGGATCACGAAACAGGACAAGAAGATTACGCGAACTTTCTGCTAGCTCTGCTTTTGTTTCTTCATAGTCGTCATTTTCTGAAGTAGGTGATAGCACCGCTATCGCTTCCGCCGCTCCAGCGATTCTTTTTGCACATTCAAGAAACTCCGCACTATCGCCGCTGTTGAGCGCATTGACGAGCTCCTCAAATGTTCGCTTCGACCTCTGGAATGCAGAATTCACTATATCGTCGACTGGGGTGTCGGCGAGTAAGTCTTTGAACCTGATCAATGAGTTTTCTATTTCACCCAGTAGTTCTATTATTTCTTGTGTGTTTTCTTGCATAGATGGTTCGCAACTCGAATCTGGTGTCGTGAAGAGGCGAAAACTCCGTTTTCACCGTGTCATATAACGTTTGCAGCCTGTGGTGATCAATGCGCGGGCAATTCAAGACTATCCGGATCGCMAAAAAACATTTTGACTAGGCTCTAGGACGATATTTTCAGGCAGAAAAATATCAAATATGCCCCCAATTTTGCCCCCAGTTGCATGCGATGCACTCGCAATTGCGAGTGCACGCCCTGGCGGTGATGCTACGTGGGGCTTGATGGCTTTCGGTGGCGCAGCCCTTTTGAAATTGGCTGGTTCGCTCGCCTTACACATGCTCACTGGCTGCGAGTCTGCCGGTATCTACTGATGCATCTCCGTCACGGACATGGTGAACACCAACTTGGATCTGCCAGCGTTGGAATAGGAATGAGGTACATCGGTTTTCGCCACTGCCGAACTCCCCGCAGGGATGACCAACTCTGTTTCCCCTACCACGCATTTCAGCGTGCCTTTCTCCACATGAAACAGTTCAAGCGTGCCCTGAGGATGCCCCTGTGAAGCGAAAGATTCGCCTGGATGCATTTCCCAACGCCACAGCTCGATCATATTAGGGCCGGACGTTCCCGCCAGGAGGCGCGCCGTTCCTCCCAGGTCACCGGTCCAGAGCGTGGGGATGTCTTGGCTGTCGATGATATGGGCGGATGGGGCTTCGGTCACATTGACGATGTCTGCAACAGACAGTCCAAGCGCGGCGGCGATTTTGCAAAGGATGCCGATACTGGGGTTCGCCGTACATTTCTCTATTTCGACAACCATTCCTTTGCTCACGCCAGCACGGCGGGAAAGTTCATCCAGCGTGATCTTCTGTGTTTTGCGTGCCTGTTTAAGTGTGCGCGCAACGGCCAGGCTGACGGCATGAGCATCAGCGCCAGGGGTAGTCGACAGGCTGGTATTGGTGGTCATTGATGAAGGTCATGAGAAAAATGTGCTGGGATTCTCGGCCTTTATAAGTAGCTCCGTCAATCGGCTCAGCCGTTATAGTAGATGATAATGGTCATTATATTGACTTTATTGGTCGTCGCTGACTAGCATGAAATGACATTTAGGTTCCTGGAGGTTTTTGATGCTGTCCGTACTGCCGTTAATCGATCAAGCCGTTGCCGAGCTGGCGCCGGAGTTCAGGGCCCTGAGTATCGTGGTGGAAGCTGCACCACTGGCTCATCCTGAGGTGGCCCAGGCTGCGCTGGACCGTGCTTGCAAGGCTGTGCAGGAAGGTGGGCCAAGCTGGGGAGAAGGCCATCTGGCTGCATGGGCTGAGACCTTTCGAAAGTTTGGGGCCAAGCCGCAGCGCACACCTTGTTCAGCTGAAGCGCTGCGTAAACGAGTTTTACGTGACGGCAGCTTGCCTAGCCTGGATCCCATCGTCGATCTCTACAACGCAATCAGCATTGAGTACGCCATCCCGGTTGGCGGGGAAAACATTGAAGCCTATGTGGGCTCCCCACGGCTCGTAGTCGCTGATGGCACTGAGGCTTTTGACACGATGAAAGAGGGGGCTGCTGCCTTCGAGTATCCGGATGCCGGCGAGGTTGTCTGGCGCGATGACAAAGGCGTGACCTGCCGTCGCTGGAATTGGCGGCAAGGTGTCAGGACCCGTCTCGGTGCTGACGCGAGGAGCATGTGGTTCATTCTGGAGAGTCTGCCGGCGATGCCGCTTGAAGCCCTGACGGAAGCGGGGGACAAACTCATCGAAGGGTTGCAGCAAATGATGCCAGGCGTCCAGATCGAAAGCTCACTGATTGGTCCTGGGGCCAAATAGTCCATAGACCACTGCAAGGAGTGATGACGATGTTTACCGGTCTTAGTGCATTTCCTCTGACCCCTATGGATGAGCAGGGTGTGGACGAAAATGCTTTTACTTGTCTTGTGCAGCAATTGGTGGCAGCTAAAGTAGATTCCATCGGGGCTCTAGGATCCACCGGAAGCTATGCGTATCTTTCTCGAGCCGAACGTTCTCGAGTTGCTCAGTTGGCAGTAGAGGCCGCGGAGGACGTGCCTGTGATGGTGAGCATCGGCGCGCTGCGTACACGCGACGTTTTGCTGCTGGCTGAGGATGCGCAAGCCGTGGGGGTCAAAGCCTTGCTGCTGCCACCCGTGTCATATCAAAAACTGACTCAGGACGATGTGTTCTCGATGTACGAAATGGTTTCGGCCAACGTCTCAATCCCGCTATGTGTCTATGACAATCCTGGTACCACTCATTTCGAATTTACCGATGAGTTACACAGGCGTATTGCAGAGCTACCCAATGTCAGCTCAATCAAAATCCCTGGCGTCCCCGAGGCGCCACATCTGGCCAGGGAGCGTGTGGAGCGCCTGCGGAAATTGATTCCGAGTCACGTGACTATTGGAATAAGCGGCGATGCGTTTGCCGCTGTTGGAATGAATGCCGGCTGCGATGCCTGGTATTCGGTCATGGGCGGTTTGTTCCCCAATACGGCGCTCGCCATCACACGAGCAGCATTGTCAGGTGACGCCTTTGAGGCTATGCGCCTCTCCGAATCCTTGAGGCCGCTTTGGGCATTGTTCAGCCAATTTGGCGGTAGCTTTCGCGTGATAGCCACTGCAGCGGAGCTACGCGGCATTACTCACTCTCCGAGCGTGCCTTTGCCGCTTAGAACCATCGAAGGGGAAGGACGCAAGCAAATTGCAGCGGTGATAGACGCGCTCGAATTGAGCTGAGCACTGCGGTGAACACTCTGCCTCATCATGGTTGAGGAGGCAGAAATCCAACTGCCTACAGTTTCAAAAACGTTGTGAAATGATCTTGGTGTCCCTCCAGGATTTCCCTGGGTAGGATCGTGCTAACACTTCCTCGATGCTGCAGGCCATGAGAAAGCACATGAGCAAGGATTTGTTCTTTGGTCATGTTGCCGGGTTTGCCATCCTTGAAAATAAATTCCACCGGTTCAGACAGCTCCTTTGCAGTGACTGATTTCGTGTAATCGACAAACCATTGATTTGCCGCTGTGAAAGCCTCTTCCAACTGACGAATGTCTTGCCGCTGCTCAGTGACGATGTCGTCAAATTCCTCCGGTTTTCCCTGCAGTCTGGCGATGAATAGTTGGTCCACAATATTGATGTGCCTGAGCCAATAACAGGCCTTCTCCATTTCCACAGGAAACGACTGCGAAATGGGCGCTTTCAAGCACCTGAATAACACATCCTCAGACCATGCCTTGTACTGATAAAGCGAGTGCAGCAGATTCTTGGCACACATGGTGTTCTCCCATTTCTAAGCATTGTCGGCCCTCGCACATCCCATGGGCTTGGACAAAAGGGGGGTTCGTGTAACGGGAACGGAATACCGTTAGCGAGATATAATAGTCGATATATTGACTTTTATGGTCATTGGTATGAAGCTGGATCAAAGGCGATTAACGCTACCGCATTGAATTCCGCAGAAGCCCCAGCTTGCAGGCGGCCGGCTCGGAAATGGCTTGAGGGTGTCTTGGATCATGAAATACGTCAGCACACGGACCCCTGGTAGAACGTACGAATTCAGCGAGGTGCTGATGGGGGCGTACGCGCCTGACGGTGGTTTGTACGTGCCGCACAAGGTTCCCCGCTTCAAAAAGGAGGAGCTCTCAAAGCTCGAATGGTTGCCCTTCCATGAATTGGCTCGCTACGTAATCGAGCCCTTTCTGGGGGGATGGATCGAGCAGGATCTGTTGTCTCGGATGCTTGAGGAGATTTTTGATTGTTTTAAAAGCAACGCAGTGACACCGCTGTACCAGACCGCAAGTAACGAGTGGATACTCGAATTGTTTCATGGGCCGTCAGGCGTCTACCAAGACGTTGGCCTTCAGTTGATGTCTCGCTTTATCGATCATGATTTACTCAGGTCTGGTAAGAAGGCGCTGATTATAGGTTGTACAGGTGGAGATACTGGCGCCGCAGCAATAAAAGCATTTTCGGGAATGAAGGGCGTTACGTTGTTGGTATTGCATCCTTCCATGGGGTTAACGGCGGAGGATCGCATACGCTTACTGAGTACGCACGAAGATAATGTTGTGAATGTTGCGGTCGACGGAGACTATTCTGATTGTCATCGTTTATGTGAGCAGTTCCTGAAACAAAGTAATAATGCACGGCAGCATCTTATTTCGTTCAACTCAGTGCATTGGGTTCGCGTACTTGCGCACCTCTCCTTCTATTTCTATTCTGCTCTTCAGCTCGGTGCGCCTAAAAGAGAGATTGCTTTCAGTGTCCCGACTGGAAATTTTGGCGCCCTGTACGCTGGTTATATTGCCAAGCAAATGGGACTGCCGATTCGACAGCTTATCGTTGCCACGAATACTAACGCCGGACTGCATAACTTTCTCCAATCAAATCTGTACAGTCGAAATGAAATTCGTGCTACCAAAATTCCCACGATGAATGTTTCATTAGCCTCTAATTTTGAGCGCCTACAGTGGAGCATTTTAAATCGATGCGGAGAAAAAGTAGCTCGTAATATGCAGTTGCTAGAAGGCGAGGGAACTATTCAGTTAGCGCAGGATGAATGGTTGGAGGCACGCAAACTGTTTGACTCACTGGCTGTGGACGATGCAGACGCATTCAGTTGTATTCATGAGGTCTTTGCAGAGAGTGGATATCTGGTCAGTCCCAATACCGCCATCGGCTTGCGCGCTGCACGTGTAAGCAGACGCAGCTTGATGATCCCCATGATTTGCCTGGCAACCACACATCCGTCGAAAGTTGGCACTGCAACCCAAAAGTCAGAGATTGTTGGCCACCTAAATACAATTGGTGTTCCTGTAGTTGCTGAACAAGACTGTACTTCAATTCCCAACGACGTCAGGTCGCTGATCTCACTGGTCAGGGCATTATCAAAAGACACGGAGTCTCACTCGTTATAAGTCCGGAGCCAGAGATGAAACGTGTTTTAGATAAAGTTGATGAAAAGATTTTGGAGGAGCTAACTCGCAATGCACGGTTGGCCCACAACGATATTGCCCTAAAAGTCAATTTGTCCAGGAACGCAGTCAGGCTGCGGATTGAGCGATTGGAGCGCGATGGGTATGTCCGAGGCTACACAATTATTAAAGGTATGCCTTCAGCTGATGCAGGACCCATTAATGCATTAATCTTCGTTTATCGTAAGGATCGTATGCGAGATTCAGAAGTTGTTCGTTCCGTTGGTGCAATGCCTGAAGTTATTTCCTGCAATGTGATGAGTGGCGACCTCGATATTGTACTGACGGTTCAGGCGATGAATGCAGATCGTATCCACAGGGTATGGAGTGAGATCTCGACGCTGCCGGGAGTCCTGAATACCGTAACGTCTTTTGTTCTGTCGAGCACAAAATAGCAAGTTGCGCTGTTGTACGAGCATTTTGCTCGCAACAACGTTCTGTTTGCCATATTCGTAAAGTTAAGTTGGCGGCTTACTATCTCAGCACCACAACATAACAATGAGAACCCTGTCGTGACTGAATACAAAATTGCTTTGCTTGGATTTGGTGGCGTTAACCGCGCGCTGACCCAGCTTATTGCCGATAAGAATTCGCGTTGGGCCGATGAATTAGGTTTTACCTTGAAGATTGTCGGTGTCAGTGACCTTTACCTCGGTTCGATCATTAACAAAGACGGCCTGGACGCTCGTGAATTGGCAGCAGTGCCTGCTGCTAAAGGCAGTTTCAGGACCCTGGCCGGCGGGACTGCTGAGCCGGCAAACGAAACCGTTATCCGCTTCTCTGGCGCCGATATTGTCGCTGAGGCAACGTTCACCAATCCTGTGGATGGTGAACCGGCTACGACCTTCTGCCGCTGGGCTCTGGAAAAGGGCGTCAGTGTCGTGACCACCAACAAAGGGCCCGTGGCGCTGCATGCACAAAGCTTGAAGACGCTGGCCGATAGCACCGGCGCCTGCTTTGAATTTGAAGGTTCTGTCATGAGTGGGACCCCGGTTATCCGTTTGGCCAAGGAGTCACTGGCAGGCTCGGAAATCACCGGCTTCAAGGGGATTCTCAACGGTACTTCAAACTTTGTCCTCTCCAGCATGGAGACGGGGTTGGACTTCTCCAGTGCTGTCGCAAAAGCGCAGGAACTGGGGTATGCCGAAGCTGACCCAACAGCGGATGTAGAAGGGCACGATGTGCGCTTGAAGGTTGTCATCCTCGCCAATGAACTGCTAGGCGCAAAACTCAAACCAAGCGACGTCCTGTGCAAAGGGATTTCTGAAATCACGGCCAAGGATATTGCCGAGGCGACGAAAGCAAATGCCCGCTGGAAGCTGATTGGCAGCGCAGAGAAACGGAGCGATGGTTCGATTTCAGCATCAGTGAGTCCGAAGCTCTTGCCGGCGAGCGACGCGCTCTCAGCCGTGAGCGGAGCCACCAACGCAATTACCTTCAACACGGCCATTCTCGGTCCCGTCACTGTAGTGGGTGCGGGGGCAGGTCGTTTTGAAACCGCATTTGCCTTGCTCGCCGACATCGTAAGCATCCACAACCACAAAACCACGTCAGGTAAGTAATCATGAATAGCTTGAGTCTCTCGCTCGCTGCTGATTATAAGGCCATTACGGTGCTCAGCCCGTTTGACGGCAGCAAAGTGGGTGAAGTGGCAGACATACCCGCATCATCCGCTACCACGATAGTTGACACCGCCATTTTAGGTGCCTTGATTGCCAAGGATCTGCCGCGCCATGAGCGTGCGCGTATCTTGGAAAAGGCCGCAAGCTCAGTCGAGCGTGACAAGGACTCCTTTGCCAAACTGATCGTCGCGGAGTCAGGAAAAACGCTGAAGCAGGCGCGAAAGGAGGTGTTGCGATGCGTCAATACCTTGAAGTTGTCTGCCGAAGAAGCCAAGCGCAATGCCGGTGAAGTCATTCCTTTTGACGCCTATGTCGGGTCTGAATCCCGTCAGGGCTGGTTCACCCGTGAACCGTTGGGCGTCATCGTTGCCATCACCCCTTACAACGACCCGCTTAACCTGGTCGCGCATAAATTGGGGCCTGCCATTGCAGGAGGAAATGCAGTTGTTCTAAAGCCGTCTGAGCTCACACCGCTATCAGCGATCAAGCTGGTGGAGTGCTTGATCGACGCGGGTCTGCCTCCGGTTGTTGCCACCGTCGCAACAGGCGGCGCCGCCCTGGGCAAGGCTCTTGTGGCCCACCGTGCGGTGCGCATGGTGTCTTTCACTGGCGGCTTTGTCACGGGTGAGCAGATCGCTCGTACAGCTGGCCTCAAGAAGCTAGCGATGGACCTTGGCGGTAATGCGCCGGTCATCGTGATGGCTGATTGTGATTTGGATGAAACCGTTGATTCATGCGTGTCGGGGGCTTTCTGGGCGGCCGGACAAAACTGCATCGGTACCCAACGGATCCTCATCGAGGCCTCACTCTATGAAACCTTCAAAACGCGCTTTGTTGAACAGACCTCTAAGTTGATCGTCGGTAACCCTGCAGATGAGCAGACGGACGTAGGGCCGATGATTACCGAGGCGTCAGCCAAGCGTACCGAGGAAGTGGTCAATGACGCCATTGCCAAAGGCGCCACGTTGTTGTTTGGCAACACATGTAACGGCTCGCTCTATTCACCTACCGTGCTGGAAGGCGTCGACCGCCAATGCAAGTTGTGGTGCGAAGAAGTGTTCAGCCCGGTGGTCATCCTCCAGAGCGTCGCCTCCCTGGATGAAGCGTTAGCGCTGGCTAACGAGCCTGAATACAGCCTGCATGCTGGGATCTTCACCAGCAATCTAAAGGTTGCAATGACCGCCRCTAAACGACTGGAGGCGGGCGGGGTGATGATCAACGACTCTTCCGACTACCGCTTTGATGCAATGCCTTTCGGCGGTTTCAAGTACGGGAGCATGGGCCGCGAGGGCGTACGTTTTGCTTACGAAGATATGACGCAGCCCAAGGTCATTTGCATCAACGGTGTGAGTGGAAGCTAAACAATTCGCTCAACTCAAGAATGAATTACACAACAATAACGAGGAATCGACATGCGCC
>NZ_JBFUIR010000035.1:0-52100 GCF_056401755.1 Pseudomonas sp. P4_D7
CACTCCTACACTGTTCCTCAGCGCCCCTTGAACTGGGCGACGTTCGCAGACCGCGCATCGGTCTGTGGTTGACCGGCAGTGCCGAGGCGCTCACCGGTGTTGGCATCAAACAACAGCACTTTCGATGGATCGAATTGCAGCGTCAGGTTCTCGCCCACCTGCGGTGCCACATCCGGCGCCAGACGGCAGCAGACTTTGGTGTCATTGAGGTTGACGAACACCAGGGTGTCCGGACCGGTCGGCTCGGTCACCTGTACTTCGGCGCGAATGCTCGGCAAGCCATTGCCCTCGCCGTTCGCCAAAACGATCTGTTCAGGACGCAGACCGAGGATCACTTCGCGATCTTCGAGCCCGGCGTCCTGCATGCTCATCGGCAGCTCGCAACGCGCCTGACCGCTGTCGAGCAGCGCCAGCAGACGACCGTCCTTGCGCTGCAGACGCAGCGGGATGAAGTTCATCGGCGGCGAACCGATGAAGCTCGCCACGAACAGGTTGGCCGGGTCGTTATAGATCTCTTTTGGCGTGCCGAACTGTTGAATGATGCCGTCCTTCATCACCGCCACCTTGTCGCCCAGAGTCATCGCTTCGATCTGGTCGTGGGTCACGTAGACCGTGGTGGTTTTCAGGCGTTGGTGCATCAGTTTCATTTCGGTGCGCATCTCGACGCGCAGCTTGGCGTCGAGGTTGGACAGTGGTTCGTCGAACAGATAAATCTTCGGTCGCCGCGCCAGGGCACGGCCCATCGCTACACGCTGTTGCTGACCACCGGAAAGTTGACCCGGCTTACGGTTCAGCAGGTGTTCGATCTGCAACAGCTTGGCGACGCGCGCGACTTCTTCGTCGATCGCCGACTGCGGCATCTTGCGGATCTTCAGACCGAATTCGATGTTCTCGCGCACGCTCATGGTCGGGTACAGCGCGTAGGACTGGAACACCATGGCGATGTCGCGATCCTTCGGGCTCATGCCGCTGACGTCCTGATCGCCGATCATGATCGCGCCGCCGGTGATGGTTTCCAGACCGGCGATGCAGTTCATCAGGGTCGACTTGCCGCAGCCCGACGGGCCGACGAGGATCAGGAATTCACCGTCCTTGATCGACAGTTCGATGTTCTTCAGGGTGTCCGGCAGGCCGGCACCGTAGGTCTTGTTGACGTTGCGAAGTTCGAGCGTTGCCATGATTACCCCTTGACTGCGCCGGCTGTCAGCCCGCGCACGAAATACTTGCCTGCGACCACATAGACCAGCAGGGTCGGCAGGCCGGCGATCATCGCCGCTGCCATATCAACGTTGTATTCCTTGGCGCCGGTGCTGGTGTTGACCAGGTTGTTCAGCGCCACCGTGATCGGTTGCGAATCACCGCTGGAGAACACCACACCGAACAGGAAGTCGTTCCAGATCTGGGTGAACTGCCAGATCAGGCAGACCATGATGATCGGCGTCGACATCGGCAGAATGATGCGGCGGAAAATCGTGAAGAAACCTGCGCCGTCGAGGCGTGCGGCTTTCACCAGCGCATCCGGAATGCTCACGTAATAGTTACGGAAGAACAGCGTGGTGAACGCCAGACCGTAAACCACGTGGATAAACACCAGACCGGTGGTGGTGCTCGCCAGGCCCATCTTGCCGAGGGTGAACGAGGCCGGCAGCAGCACGGTCTGGAACGGCAGGAAGCAGCCGAACAACAGCAGACCGAAGAACAACTGCGAACCACGGAAGCGCCAGAACGACAGCACATAACCGTTCAATGCACCGATGGCGGTGGAGATGATTACGGCCGGAACGGTGATCTTGATCGAATTCCAGAAGTAACCGTCAACCGTGGCCCAGGCCTTGACCCAGCCAATGCCGCTGACCACGGTCGGCCAACTCAGCAGGTTGCCGGTGCTGATGTCTTCCGGGGTCTTGAAGCTGGTCAGCAACATGACCACCAGCGGCACCAGATAAAGCAGTACGGCGAGGATCAGCACCGCGTAGATCGCGATGCGACTCAGGCTGATAGCAGGTTTGGCGGCGAGACTAGTCATTGCGCTTGGTCCTCAGCTCGGAATACAGGTAAGGCACGATGATCGCGAGGATCGCACCGAGCATCAGAATCGCACTGGCCGAGCCCATGCCCATCTGGCCGCGACTGAAGGTGAAGGAATACATGAACATCGCCGGCAGGTCGGAGGAATAACCCGGGCCACCAGCGGTCATCGCCGCGACCAGGTCGAAGCTCTTGATCGCGATGTGCGCCAGAATCATCACTGCACTGAAGAACACCGGACGCAGGCTTGGCAGCACCACTTTCCAGTAGATCGTCGGCATGCTCGCGCCATCGATCTGTGCAGCGCGGATAATCGATTGATCAACGCCACGCAGGCCGGCGAGGAACATCGCCATGATGAAGCCCGAGGCTTGCCAGACAGCGGCGATCACCAGGCAGTAAACCACGCGATCCGGGTCGATCAGCCAGTCCAGACGGAAGCCTTCCCAGCCCCAGTCACGCAATAATTTGTCCAGGCCCATGCCCGGGTTGAGCAGCCATTTCCAGGCGGTACCGGTAACGATCATCGAGAGCGCCATCGGGTACAGGTAAATGGTGCGGATAAAGCCTTCGCGACGGATGCGCTGGTCGAGGAACACCGCCAGCAACACGCCAATCACCAAGGTGATGCCGATGAACATGCCGCCGAAAACTGCGAGGTTCTTGCTCGCGACCCACCAGCGATCGTTGTCGAACAACCGCGCGTATTGCGCCAGACCGGCCCATTTGTAGTTGGGCAGGAACGTCGAGGTGGTGAACGACAGCACGAACGTCCACAGGATGTAGCCATAGAAGCCCACCAGTACGATGAACATGCTCGGCGCCAGCACCAGTTTGGGTAGCCAGCGTTGCAATGCATCGAACGGCGAGGCCTTGCTGAACACAGCAACAGAACTCATGGGGAAATCCAGTACAGGGAATAAAAACTACAGTGAGATCCCTTGTGGGAGCGAGCCTGCTCGCGAAAACGGTGTGTCAGTCGACGGATGGAGCAACTGACACGACGCCTTCGCGAGCAGGCTCGCTCCCACAGGAGAAGCCTGCGCTACCGACGCTTATTTGGACGACTTGATCGCTGCGCCCAGTTTCTTGGCGGTGTCGGCCGGGTCGGCTTTCGGGTCGTTGATGTAGTTGGTCACCACATCAAAGAACGCGCCTTGCACCGCCAGCGTGGTCGCCATGTTGTGCGCCATGCTTGGCTGCAGGCCGCCGGACTTGGCGTCCGCCAGGAAGTCTTTGGCAGCAGTCTGTGCGCAGGAGTCGAAACCGAGCTTGTCCATGTTGTTCAACATGTCGTTGCGCACCGGGATCGAGCCTTTGTTGATGCTGAAGACTTTCTGGAAGTTTTCACCCAGCACGACTTTGGCGATGTCCTGCTGACCGGCCGCAGTGCCTGCGTCCTTCTGCTTGAACACGGCCAGCGAGTCGATGTTGTAGGTGAACGCCTTGTCGGTGCCCGGGAAGGCTACGCACTCGTAATCCTTGCCGGCGACTTTCTTGGCGGCGGTCCATTCGGACTTGGCCCAGTCACCCATGATCTGCATGCCGGCCTTGCCGTTGATGACCTTGGCCGCTTCCAGGTTCCAGTCCTGACCTTTGCCGTCAGCGTCCATGTAGGTCGCGACTTTCTTCAGCTCGGTCAGTGCCTTGACCATTTCCGGGCCGGTCAGCGCGGCGTTGTCCAGATCAACCAGGGCTTTCTTGTAACCATCGACACCCATGACCGAAAGCACCACGGCTTCGAACACGGTGCTGTCCTGCCAAGGCTGACCGCCGTGGGCCAGCGGGATGAAGCCCGCAGCCTTCAGCTTGTCGCCAGCGGCATAGAATTCTTCGAGGGTGGTCGGGTTCTTGGTGATCCCGGCTTTCTTGAACACTTCCGGGTTGATCCACAGCCAGTTCACACGGTGAATGTTCACCGGCACGGCCACGTAATCACCGTCGTACTTCACGGTATCGGAGACTTTCTTGTCGAGCAGGCTGTCCCACTTTTCCGACTTGGCGACGTCTTTCAACACGTCAGTGTCGAGCAGACCGGTCGACGCCCATTCCTGGATGTCCGGGCCTTTGATCTGGGCAACGCCAGGCGGGTTGCCGGCGACTGCGCGACTTTTCAGCACGGTCATGGCCGTTGCACCGCCACCACCGGCGACAGCGCCGTCTTTCCAGGTGAAACCGTCTTTTTCGACTTGGGCCTTGAGCACATCAACGGCAGCTTTTTCGCCACCGGACGTCCACCAGTGCACGACTTCGACCGAACCTTTGGATTCGGCAGCGGAAACACTGAGAGGCAGAATTGCGAGCGGGAACAGGGAGGCGACAGAAATGACAGTAGCGAGGCGAGAAATCGCATTCATCTGAGATGTACCTTTCTTGTTGTTATGCATGCAAGTCTGGTGCTTGCGCTGCACAGGAGTTTAAACAGGACGTTTCCCTTCGCAGGTAACGAAGGGACGCGCGAATGTCACTACATGGTTACATGATTGGTCACATGACAACGCTCTGGGACAACTGCGCCAGAGCCGTTGCCATACTCGGTGACAAGGGTAGACGAGGGATCAGCACGGCTTGCCAGGCGTGATACAGATCGGGTTTGCCCGGCCAGATATCGGCACTTGGCAGGTTTTGCGGGTTGAGTTCGTGGTGCCAGCTACCGTTGCAACGGTCGATGAAATTCACTTCGCAGAATTCCCAGAACAGCCGGTACCAGGTTTCGTATTGCGCATCACCCGTGCGTTTGAGCAAAGCACTGGCAGCGGCGCTGGCCTCGGCGTGTGTCCAGTGCAGGCGATGGCGAACGACGGCTTTGTTGTCCCAGTCGAGGGTGTAGACGATGCCCGGCAGACCATCGACATCCCAACCGTTGCGGCAATTGTTCTCGAACAGTTTTTGCGCATCGGTGGCGAGCCAACCGGGCGTGAGCATGCCGGCTTGCACCCGCGCCGCTTCGAGGTGCAGCAGCAGCCGCGCCCATTCGAAACCGTGGCCCGGCGTGGTGCCGTAAGGGCGGAAGCCGTCGGCGGGATTGTCGTGGTTGTATTCGCGTAGCGGCTGCCAGTCGCGGTCGAAGTGCTCGATGACCATGTAACCGTTGGCGGCGGCGTGCCCGTGAATAACGCGTTCGACGATACGTTGCGCGCGAATCAACCAGCGCGGATCTTCAGTGACATCGGCCAGCGCGAGGAACGCTTCGGTCGCGTGCATGTTGCTGTTGGCGCCGCGATAGGCTTCTTCTTCACTCCAGTCGCGATTGAAGAATTCGCGCATGGCGCCCTCTTCTTCGCTCCAGAAATACGTGTCGATGATGTCGACGGCGTCATCCAGCAACGCCTGGGCGCCAGGACGTTGTGCGACCACCGCAGAGCTGGCGGCGAGTGCGACAAAGGCATGCAGGTAGGCGTTCTTGCCGGTGTTGTCATCGCGGTGTTCGGCGACCGCAAACCAGCCACCGTGCAGGGCGTCACGCAACGGCCCGCGCAGGGCGGCGATGCCGTGATCGACCAGCTCGGCGAAACCCGGCAGGCCCTGAATGTGAGCCATGGCGAAGCTGTGGGTCATGCGCGCGGTGTTCATGGTTTCGGCTTGTGCGTTCGCTGGCAGACGGCCGCGTTCGTCGAGGTTGCCGAAGCCTTCAGGCAGTTTCGATGCCTTGGCGAAATCCAGCAGGCGCAGGCCTTCGGCGGCGAGCCATTGCTGGTGGGCAGGGGCGTTCAGCCAACTGCTGAAGCCGGGTTGGAAGAGATCCATGGGTGGCCTTTTTTGTTGTTATGACTGCGGGGGAGTCTAAACAACGGGCTGGGGAGGTCTTGTAACGAAGGGGGCGGGGTTTGTCACTGAGCGGTGACAAAGAGCGACCCTCACCCCAGCCCTCCCGAAACGTCGGACCGCCCGTAGGGAGAGGGGGCCGATCGCAGAATGCTGAAGAGTTGCGCCGACCTGAAAGAGCTGTACCGAATCCATAATCGACTCAATGCATCAGGTCGGCGCAATTCGAATGAACAACGCGATCGGTCCCCTCTCCCTACGGGCGGTCCGACGTTTCGGGAGGGCTAGGGTGAGGGAAAGCCTTTGACTCAATCCGCCGAACGCGGCAGTTGCAGGGTCACCCGCAACCCACCCTCACGCAGATTCTGCAGCGTCACTTCCCCACCATGGCTGTGGGCAATATTGCGCGCGATGCCCAACCCCAAGCCATAACCCTGCTGCTGCCCCGCCAGACGGAAGTGCGGTTCGAACACTTGCTCCAGCCGCTGCTCTGGAACACCCGGCCCTTCATCGTCGACATGCAGAACAAACGCGCGCTCATCGTCGTCGATGTGCAAATGCGCGTTTTGCCCGTACTTCAACGCATTGTCGATCAGGTTACCGATGCAGCGCTTCAACGCCAGCGGTTTGCCCGGATAAGCCGCCAGCGCCTTGCCCTGCTGCGTCACGCGGCCATTGCCGTGCGGCGCCAGATACGGCTCCACCAGACAGTCGAGCACGTGGTTCAAGTCCACCGGCTCGATGTTCTCGTGGATGTCGGTGTCCTTCACACATTGCAGCGCGCCTTTGACCAGCAGTTCCAACTCATCCAGATCACGGCCGAACTTGGCCTGCAGCTGTTCGTCTTCAAGCAATTCGACGCGCAAGCGCAATCGGGTAATCGGCGTGCGCAGGTCATGGGAGATCGCGCTGAACAACTGGCTGCGCTCGGTCAGGTAACGGCTGATGCGCTCGCGCATGGTGTTGAACGCGCGCCCCACTTCCACCACTTCACTGCCGCCGCCCTCGGCCACGGGCTCGACGTCGGCACCCAGCGACAAATCCCGCGCCGCCCGCGCCAGACGCTTGAGCGGCCGGCTCTGCCAATGCACCAGCAGGCCGATAAACAGCAGCAGGAATCCGCTGGTGAGGACGATGAACCACACCTGCTGCGACGGCAGGCCTTGCTCTTCAAGACTGGTGTACGGCTCCGGCAACAGCGAGGCGATGTACAACCATTCGCCCGGGGCCATTTGAATCTGCGTGACCAGCACGGGTGGGTTCACCGGTTCCAGAGTCAACGCGTAATGCGCCCAAGAGCGCGGCAGCTCATCAAGCTTCAGCCCGGCGTTGAAAATCCGCAGATCTTCGGGGCTGACAAAGGTCACCGAAATATCCGTGTCATTACCGAGCGTCTGACGCAGCACTTCGTCGACCGCTTTCATCACCGCCGCTTTACGCGGCGTCACCGGCAGCACGTCCATGCCCAACGGCTTATCGTTGAGCGTCACCACGAATCGCGTGCCGCCCATGCTGCGCAATTGGTCGAGCACCAATGGCCGATAAGCCACCGGCAACGAGCGGAAGTAACTGACGCTGGCGGTCATCGAATGGGCGAGGCTGCGGGCGCTGGTGACCAGGCCTTCGAGCTGCGTAGCGCGCAGTTGCGAGACCCAGATCACGCTCGACAAGGTCTGCGCGAACAGCACCGCGAGCAACGTCAGCAGCAACATCCGCCCGAGCAGCGAGCGCGGCATCGGCACTTTGGCGGCGAATTTGCGCAGCGACTCAGTGGCCATTGCCGGCAACCACGTTGGCTGCCAGTTGGTAGCCGCTGCCGCGCACCGTGCGAATCAGTCGTGGCGGTTTCTCGGTGTCGCGCAGGCGTTGGCGCAAACGGCTGACGGCCATGTCGACGATGCGATCGAGCGGCATCAAATCGCGACCACGGGTGGCGTTGCCGATGGTGTCGCGGTCGAGGATTTCCTGCGGGTGATCGAGGAACAGTTTCAGCAGGGCGAAGTCGGCACCGGAGAGAATCACTTCCTCGCCGTCGGTGTGAAACAGCCGGTGACTGACCATGTCCAGCCGCCACTCGTCGAAGGCCAGCACGTCACTGCCGCTGCGCTCCTGACCGAATTGCGCACGACGCAGCAATGCCTTGATGCGCGCTTGCAGTTCGCGGGGGCTGAAGGGTTTGCCGAGGTAGTCGTCGGCGCCGAGTTCCAGACCGATCACGCGGTCGGCTTCGTCGGAACTGGCGGTGAGCATGATGATCGGCACCTGCGCCTGACGCGGATGCTGACGCACCCAACGGCACAGGCTGAAGCCGTCTTCGTCGGGCAGCATGACATCGAGGATCACCAGATCGCTCGGCGCCTCGTTGAGGGCCTGGCGGAAACTGGCACCGTCGGCGGTGGCCCGTACCTGAAACCCGGCGCGGGTCAGGTAGGTTTCCAGCAACTCGCGTATTTCCTGGTCGTCATCGACCAACAATATCGACTTGTTGACTGAGCTCACTTCGAAGGCATCCTTGTTGTTGGAATTGGGGCGGATTATGCCTGATGAACCGATCGTTCCCACGCTGATCGTTCCCACGCTCTGCGTGGGAATGCCTCTGGGGACGCTCCGCGTCCAGTGACGCGGAGCGTCACGGGCTGCATTCCCACGCGGAGCATGGGAACGATCTCACGCTTCAGCCTGCCTGTTCCAGAGCCACACCCGCGCCCATCAGTCCGGAATACGGCGCTGTCACCAGCCACACCGGGATGCCTTTGAAGTAATCGCTCATGCAGCCTTTGTCAGCAAAGCTGCGGGCAAAACCGCTTTCGAGGAAGAAATCGGCAAACCGGGGAATGACACCACCAACGATGTAAACCCCACCTCGGCCCCCGGTAGTCAGCACGTTGTTGCCGGCCACACGGCCGAGCCAGCAGCAGAACTGCTCCAGCACTTCCAGAGCAATCGGATCACCTGCCAGACCAGCTGCCGTGATCGCTTCCGGCGTATCAAGCGTTGGCTCATGCCCATCGACCGCACAGATCGCCCGGTAAACCCGTGGCAAACCGCCGCCGCTCAACGCAGTTTCCGCGCTGACATGGCCGATTTCGTTGTGGATGTGCTGCCACAGCTGCGTTTCACGCGGGCTGCTCAACGGCAGATCAACATGCCCGCCCTCACCCGGCAACGCCGCGAAACGGCCCTCGCCAAGATCGAGCAAGGTGCCGACGCCAAGGCCAGTGCCCGGGCCGATCACCACCGCCGGGCGCAACGGCTCCGGCGTGCCCTCGCAGACCACGCGGAATTCGCCGGGCTGCAAACGGGTCATGCCCAGCGCCATCGCCGAGAAGTCGTTGACCAGCAACAACTGCTCGACCTGCAAGGTTTTGCAGAACGCTGTGCGACTCAAGCGCCAGTGATTGTTGGTGAATTTGAATTCATCACCACTGACCGGACCTGCCACGGACAAGCACACCGAACCGATCGAACCCGGCGCCAGACCGAGCCCGCTCAGATAGAGGCTGATTGCCTCCTCCGGGCTGGCATGGTCGGCCGTGGCCAGCACCTGAACCGATTCCAGTTGCTGGTTTTTCCACAACGCAAACCGCGCGTTGGTGCCTCCGATGTCACCGACCAAAGCCAGTTTCAATTAAGCGTCTCCAGGGCAGAAGTGAAGGCGCTGGCGCCCTGCTCCGCCGAGCTGAAGGCCATGCGCATGAAGCCAAACAGTTCGCGCCCGCTGCCGATGTTGTTGCCCAATAGGCCTTTGGCGGGTTCGCGCGCTGCAAATTCGGCGGCGTCGACCTTCAGTTCCAAGGTGCCTTTGACGCCATCGACGCGGATGATATCGCCCTCTTGCACGCGCGCCAAAGCGCCACCGACATAAGCTTCCGGGCTGACGTGAATCGCTGCGGGGATTTTCCCCGAGGCGCCGGACATCCGCCCGTCCGTCACCAACGCGACTTTGAAGCCGCGATCCTGCAGCACGCCGAGGAACGGCGTCATCTTGTGCAGCTCCGGCATGCCATTGGAACGCGGGCCCTGGAAGCGCATCACGGCGACAAAATCCTTCTCCAGCAAACCGGCCTTGAATGCATCGGCCAAGTCCTGCTGATCCTGGAACACCATGGCTGGCGCTTCGACGATCTGGTTTTCCAACGCGACCGCAGAAACCTTCATCACACCGCGACCGAGGTTGCCCTCCATTACGCGCAGACCACCCTCCGCCGAGAACGCACGCGCCACTGGACGCAGGATGTTTTCGTCGAGGCTGTCCGTCGGGCCTTCGCGCCATACCAACTGGCCGTTATCGAGGAACGGCTCTTTGGTGTACTGGCTCAAGCCGTGGCCGAGTACGGTGTTGACGTCTTCGTGCAGCAGGCCGGCGCCGAGCAGTTCGCGGATCAGGAACGACATGCCGCCCGCTGCCTGGAAGTGGTTGATGTCGGCTTTGCCGTTCGGGTAAACGTGGCTCAGGGTCGGCACGACTTCGGAGAGGTCGGCCATGTCCTGCCAGGTCAGTTGAATGCCCGCCGCCATGGCGATGGCCGGCATGTGCAGGGTGTGGTTGGTCGAGCCGCCGGTGGCGTGCAGCGCAACAATCGAGTTGACCAGAGACTTCTCGTCGACGATTTCACCGATCGGCATGAAGTTGCCATTTTGTTTGGTCAGACGCGTCACTTGGTGCGCGGCTTCACGGGTCAGCGCATCACGCAGCGGCGTGTTCGGGTTGACGAAAGAGGCGCCCGGCAAGTGCAGGCCCATGACTTCCATCAGCAACTGGTTGGTGTTGGCGGTGCCGTAGAAGGTGCAGGTACCCGGGCTGTGGTAGGACTTCATCTCCGATTCCAGCAGCTCTTCGCGGGTGGCTTTGCCTTCGGCGTACTTCTGCCGCACGTCGGCTTTTTCCTTGTTGGAAATCCCCGAGACCATCGGCCCACCCGGGACGAAAATCGTCGGCAGGTGACCGAAACGCAGCGACCCCATCATCAGGCCCGGCACGATCTTGTCGCAGATGCCGAGCATCAGTGCGCCGTCGAACATGTTGTGCGACAGCGCCACGGCGGTCGACATGGCGATCACTTCGCGACTCGGCAGGCTCAGTTCCATGCCCGGCTCGCCTTGGGTCACGCCGTCGCACATCGCCGGCGTACCGCCAGCGAACTGGCCGACCGAGCCGATTTCGCGCAGGGCATTCTTGATTTGTTCCGGGAACACTTCGTACGGCTGGTGCGCCGAGAGCATGTCGTTATACGAAGAAACAATGGCGATGTTCGCCGAGTTCATCATCCGCAGGCTGTGCTTGTCTTCGCTGCCGCAACCGGCCACGCCGTGGGCGAAGTTGGCGCATTGCAGCTTGCCGCGCATCGGCCCGTCGGTGGCGGCGCCGCGAATCAGTGCAAGGTAAGCCTGACGCGTGGCGCGGCTGCGGGCGATAAGCCGTTCGGTGACCTCAAGGACGCGGGGATGCATGTGTAGAACTCCAGGCTAACGGATGTGGCGACCTGATTGTCTATGCTGATCAAACGCCGTTGTTGTTGGAATGACAGACGGCTTTTTTGACCATTCGGACCAGTTGATTCAGGTCACTCGTTGTAGATAAAACAAAATATTGCCACTAAAAAGGCTTGTTTTCTATTTTTATGCGAATAATCTTGTAATTCCAACAACAAAACGACGGCGGCGCTGTTCCATGACTCTTCGAATCGCA
This sequence comes from Pseudomonas sp. P4_D7, assembly GCF_056401755.1. Classification (NCBI taxonomy): domain Bacteria; kingdom Pseudomonadati; phylum Pseudomonadota; class Gammaproteobacteria; order Pseudomonadales; family Pseudomonadaceae; genus Pseudomonas; species Pseudomonas sp. P4_D7. The sequence goes on from NZ_JBFUIR010000035.1 coordinate 11,483, forward strand.
ATCAATGGTTTTGGCCGCATCGGCCGTAATGTCCTGCGCGCACTGTATACCCAAGGCTATCGACAGGATCTGCAGATCGTCGCCATCAATGATCTGGGCGACAGCTCGATCAATGCTCATCTGCTCAAATACGACACCGTTCACGGCACGTTCGACGCTCAGGTCGAGCATGACAACGAAAGTCTGACCGTCAACGGCGACCGCATTGCGGTCAGCGCGATTCGCAACCCGGCCGAATTGCCATGGGCGGCGGAAAAGATTGATGTGGTGTTCGAATGCACCGGTCTCTTTACCGATCGCGCCAAAGCGGCCGCGCATATTACTGCCGGCGCGCGCAAAGTGATTATCTCGGCGCCGGCCAAAGGTGCCGACGCCACGGTTGTATATGGTGTGAACCACGACATTCTGCGCCAGTCGCACCAGATCATCTCCAACGCTTCGTGCACCACCAACTGCCTGGCGCCAGTGGCGCAAGTGCTGCACCGCGAGCTGGGGATCGAAAGCGGTCTGATGACCACCATTCACGCCTACACCAACGATCAGAACCTCACTGACGTCTATCACACCGACCCGTACCGCGCGCGTTCGGCCACGCAAAACATGATCCCGAGCAAGACCGGCGCTGCTGAAGCCGTGGGCCTGGTGCTGCCGGAACTGGCGGGCAAATTGACCGGCATGGCCGTGCGGGTGCCGGTGATCAATGTGTCGCTGGTGGACCTGACCGTGCAGCTGAAAAAAGAAGCCAGCGCCGAGGAAGTCAACGCGCTGATGAAAGCTGCGAGCCAACATTCGAAGATTCTCGGCTTCAACACCCTGCCGCTGGTGTCCAGCGACTTCAACCACAATCCGCTGTCGTCGATCTTCGACGCCAACCACACCAAGTCCAGCGGCAAACTGCTGAAAGTGCTGGCCTGGTATGACAACGAGTGGGGCTTCTCCAACCGCATGCTGGATAACTGCCTGGCGTTGTGTAACGCCGAGTAATCTCAAGTAATCCCCCTATCCCTGTGGGAGCGAGCTTGCTCGCGAAAGCGGTGGGTCAGTCGCTAGTTGAATTGGCTGACACTAACCTTTGCGAGCAAGCTCGCTCCCACAGGGTTTCGATTTCAATTTGAAATCAACACTTGACCATTCAACTAGATGATAAGCATTATCATTCGCTTGAAATCGATCAGGTCCTCCCGTGAGTCAATCGCGCTTCAACCACGTTTTCCTCACCCAGCGCACATCCTTGCTGCGTACGCTGGAACGGATGGTCAACAATCACAGCACCGCTGAAGACCTGTTGCAGGAGACCTACCTGCGTGTGACGCGGGCGTTGAGCGAGCGGGCCATCGATCACCTCGAACCTTTTGTCTTCCAGACCGCGCGCAATCTGGCGCTGGATCACTTGCGTGCGCGCAAGATCCATTCGCGAACCATGGTCGATGACGTGCCGCAGGATGTCGTGCACAGCGTCGCCGCCCCTGCCAGCAGCGCCGAAGACGCCGCCCACGCCGAACAGATGCTGGAGCGCCTGAACGTGAGCCTCAGTCAACTCAGCCCCCGCCAGCAACAGATTTTCATCCTCAGCCGTTTGCACGGAAACAGTTATCAGGAAATCGCCGATGAACTGAACGTTTCCCTCAGCACCGTGCAAAAGGAACTGAAGCTGATCATGAGCATTTGCATCGGCGTCGCCGAGCGTCTGAATGGCGACTGAGGTCGTAGGCCTTTTCTGTAAGTGCCAGGATCGACTGCACGGATCATCGGGCTTTGTTACCCTTGCCCGACTTTTACGCTTCACTTAAAAAAACAGCCGTGCGCAGACACTGCCGAGGAAACACCGTGACGGACACCCACCGCTCGCCTTCGCCGGATTCGGTGCAGGACGCTGCCAACGCAATGGACCAGGCTCTGGACTGGCTCATCGTGCTCGGCAGCCCGGACGAGGAGCAGACCCGGCAATTTCATGCCTGGCTGGCGGCCGATCCGTTGAATGCCGAAGCGTTCGCCAAGGCCCAGGCGATCTGGGATGGCCCGCAAGTCGCCCAATGCGCGCAAAGCCTGGCGGCCAAACCTGCGAAGGTCACTTTTCTCAAGCGTCTGCGTCCGCACTGGAAACCACTGGCCACTGCCGCCGTGCTGATCCTCGGTTTGTTCAGTTTCAGCAATTTGCCGATGCGCCTTCAGGCCGATCACCTCACGGTGGTTGGCGAGCGCCAGCGTCTGCAATTGGAGGACGGCTCGAAAGTCCTGCTCAATACCAATTCGGCATTTTCCAGCACCATCAACGATCAACAGCGTGTTGCCCGGTTGTTTCAGGGCGAAGCGTTTTTCGAGATCGCCAGCGGCCGCAGTCAACCGCTGGAAATCGATGCCGGCCCGGTCACCGCCAGCGTGCGCGATACCGCGTTCGCCGTGCGTTATCTCGATGGCGTCGCGCAGGTCAATGTGCAGCGCGGCGACGTCGATTTGCGCGCCACGCACAACGACGCCCGCGTGCGTCTGACTGCCGGTGAGAGCATCCGCATCGGCCCCAACGGTTTCGACCGCCCGGCCAAACTCGATGCCAACACGGACCTGGCCTGGGTCCAAGGCCGACTGGTGTTCGAGAACTGCCCGTTGAATCAGGTGCTGGCCGAATTGCGCCGCTACTATCCGGGCTGGATCATCAACACCAACGAGCAGTTGGCCGACGTCGCCGTAACCGGCAATTACCGACTCGACCAGCCGCTCGACGTGGTCCGTTCCCTCGCGCACATCACCTCGGCGCAACTGAAAGAATTCCCCGCCTTGGTCATCCTGAACTAAATGAGAATTATTTTTACTCGATAGCCAACGTCAGTACGTCTCGTTATAGCCAATGCAATTGATTCGCAACACGCGAAGCCAATCAGCCCCTATAAAGATTCGTGCGACACGGAGCGCTATCGATGTCCTCACGCCTAACCCGCCAGACCTCCTCCCCTTCCCGCGTGCTGTCGCTGCTGACCGCTGCCATCCTGATGGCCGGCACTGCACCGCTGATGGCTGCCACCGAGCAACCGACGCGCAACATGGGCGATTACTCATTCTCCATCGGCCAGCAGCCACTGGTGTCGGCCCTCAATGCCTTCACCGCCGTGACCGGTTGGCAGGTTGGCTTGCCGGCAGAACTGGGTCAGGGCGTGTCGTCGCCGGGCGTGCGTGGCTCGTTGCCACCCGAAAAAGCCCTGGAGCGCCTGTTGGTGGGGACCAACCTGAGCTTCCGCAAAATCAGCAACAACAACGTCGTGCTGGAAAAGCGCAACGCCAGCGGCACGCTCAATCTCGATCAGGTGACCATCAGCGCCACCCGTCAGGAGCAGTCGGTCAACAGTGTGCCGGCCACCGTCACCGTGCAGACCCGTCAGGATCTGGACCGCAACAACGTCAACACCATCAAGGATCTGGTCCGCTACGAACCGGGTGTTTCCGTCGGCGGCGCCGGTCAGCGTGGCGGTATCAGCGGCTATAACATTCGCGGCATCGACGGCGACCGCATCCTGACTCAGGTGGATGGCGTCGAAGTCCCGGATGGTTTTTTCAACGGCCCGTATGCCAAGACCCAGCGCAATTACGTTGACCCGGAAATCGTCAAGCGCGTGGAAATTCTCCGTGGCCCGGCCTCGGTGCTGTACGGCAGCAACGCCATCGGCGGCGCCGTCAGCTACTACACCCTTGATGCCGACGACATCATCAAGCCGGGCAAAGACGTCGGTGCGCGCCTGAAAAGCGGTTACAGCTCCGCCGATGACAGCTGGCTGAAGTCCGCCACCGTCGCCGGCCGTGCCGACCAGTTCGACGGCTTGCTGCACTACAGCCAGCGCGACGGTCACGAGACCGATTCCTACGGCAGCAACAACGGCACCGGTCTGGAACGCACCGCCGCCAACCCGGAAGACGTCAACGCCTACAACGTGCTGGCCAAGATCGGCTGGAACTACAACGACGATTCGCGTCTGGGCCTGACCTACGAAAAGTACAAGGATGATCGCGACACCGATCAGAAGAGTGCTTACGGCGGCCCGTACTTCAACGGCGCCCCGACCATCCCCAACAGCGTGCTGCCCGGCGGCATGTACCAGTGGCGCACCGGCAACGACACCATCACCCGTGAGCGTTTCGGCATCGAACACTCGTTCGCCCTCGACAGCCTGCTGGTCGACAACGTGAAGTGGAGCCTCAACCACCAGATCGCCAAGACCGACCAGAGCACCACCGAGTTCTACTACCCGATCACCCGTAAGGTGCTGCGTACTCGCGACACCATTTACGAAGAGAAACAATGGGTCTTCGATGCCCAACTGGACAAGGCGTTCGCCATTGGAAACACCGATCACGTACTGACTTACGGCACCACCCTCAAGCAACAGAAGGTCACCGGTTCGCGCAGCGGCGACGGCACTTGCCTGGCCGTCGGTCGCGGCTGCAGCGCCATCGGTGCGACCAGCACCGCTGACGTGTTGGCCAAAGCCACCGACTTCCCGGACCCGACCATCAACACCTACAGCGTGTTCGCTCAGGATCAGATCAGCTGGAACAACTGGACCTTCCTGCCGGGCCTGCGCTACGACTACACCCAGCTCAAGCCGCACATCACCCAGGAGTTCCTTAACACCGTGGCAGCGGATGGCCAAGGCACAGTCAGCGACGAGAACAAAACCTGGCACAAAGTCTCGCCGAAATTCGGCCTGACCTACGCCCTGACCGAGAACTACACCTGGTACGGTCAGTACGCTGAAGGCTTCCGCACCCCGACCGCGAAAGCCCTGTACGGCCGCTTCGAAAACACTACCACCGGCTACAGCGTGGCGCCGAACCCGGACCTCGAACCGGAAAAAAGCAAAAGCTACGAAACCGGTCTGCGCGGCAACTTCGAACACGGCTCGTTCGACGTGGCGGTGTTCTATAACAAGTATCGCGACTTCATCAACGAAGACGCTGTGACCCCGGGACGCAACGAGCTGACCTTCCAGTCGGCCAACATCAAGCACGCCACCATCAAGGGTGCGGAAGTCAAAGGTCGCCTGAACCTGGATGCGTTTGGCGCGCCGCAAGGCCTCTACACCCAAGGCTCGATTGCCTACGCCTACGGTCGCAACAACGACAACGGCGAGCCGATCAACAGCGTCAACCCGCTGACCGGCGTGTTCGGTCTGGGTTACGACCAGGACAACTACGGCGGCCTGCTGAGCTGGACCGTGGTGAAGAAAAAGGATCGCGTCGACGACAGCAACTTCAAGTCGCCGGATGGCGTCAGCAGCCAGTTCAAAACCCCGGGCTTCGGCATTCTTGATCTGGCCGGGTATTACAAAGTCACCGACGACGTCACCGTCAGCGGCGGCATCTACAACCTGACCGACAAGAAATACTGGCTGTGGGATGACGTGCGCGGTTACGACAGCGTCGGCGAAGCTTCGGTGACACAGCCGGCCAACCTCGATCGACTGACCCAACCGGGCCGCAACTTCGCGATCAATCTGATCTGGGACATCTGATCCGGCGAACCTCACGGCGCGTGTTCAGGCACCGCGCCGTGAGGTTTTTTTTACGCTTGCACAGCGTCTTGTTCGTCTCGTTATCAAGCGCCTCTTTTATCAAGGACATGTCATGACCACTTCGGAAAAAGCCCTGCGTTCGCAACGCTTGAATCAGATCACCAATGAACCGCACAGCAAACTCGATGCATTGGTGAAGGCACACGCGCCGTTCGAGACCCGCACCAACTTCGCCCGTTTTGTCGTCGCGCAGTACCTCTTTCAATCGGAACTGGTCGACCTCTACAACGACGCCGAACTGACCGCCATCGTCCCGGATCTGCCGGCCCGTTGCCGCGCCGAAGCGGCCAAGGCTGACCTCGCCGATCTCGACACTGAAGTGCCGACACCGGTGGCGGGCGCGGTGAAAAACCCGAGCAAGGCTCGCGCACTGGGCTGGCTCTTTGTCTCCGAAGGTTCGAAGCTCGGTGCGGCGTTCCTGATCAAACGCGCCGTGGCGCTGGAGCTGAGCGAAACCTTTGGCGCCCGTCACCTCGGCGAGCCTGAAGGTGGCCGTGCCGAGGGCTGGAAGAGCTTTGTGCGCACCCTCGACTCGCTGCAGTTCACTGCCGAAGAAGAAGCCGAAGTCGAACAAGGCGCGATCGACGCGTTCAACCGCTTCACCGTGTTGCTGGAACAGGCTTACGCCACCGAAGCCGAAATGGCCTGATCCCCAAAACACCACAAAACCCTGTGGGAGCGAGCTTGCTCGCGAAGACGGCGGCACATTCAACACTGATGTGACTGACCTACCGCTTTCGCGAGCAAGCTCGCTCCCACATGGGAACAGCGCAAGTCTGTAGAATCCCCATCTCGCCTCACAGCAATCCCGAGCCCATGCCGCAACCCGCCTCCTCGAAACTCGCCCGCGTGCTGTTCGGCCTCTTGGCCTACGTCAGTCTTGGCATCGGCCTGATCGCCATCGTCGTGCCCGGCCTGCCGACCACCGAGTTCATCCTTCTCGCCGCCTGGGCCGCAACCCGCAGCTCGCCGCGCCTGAGTGCCTGGCTGGAAAACCACCGGCTGTTCGGGCCGATCCTCAGCAACTGGCGCAACGGCAAGATCATCGCGCGCAAGGCCAAGGTCAGCGCCACGGTAAGCATGTTGCTGTGCGCCACGTTGATGCTGGTGATGCTCGATCACGGCTGGCCGGTTTATCTGGCGATTGCCGGAATGAGCCTGGGCAATCTGTGGATCTGGTCGCGCCCGGAATCCATTCGGGTCTGCACTGACCCGTCTTCACACTGAAACATCCCTGTAATTAATCCCCTTTTCAGCACTTTCCCCTGCGCAAACGTTTAGCGCTGACCGTTCGTCGGCACGCGACTCATGCCCTCTGCTCCCGCGCCGATGAGCATTGAATGGCGCTGAATGGATTTGGCGAACCGGGTAGCTCCTGCCCGAATGCCACCCGTTTATTCATTCGCGAGATCGCCCCATGTTCGACTCTCTGTCCATTCGCCTGAAAATCGTCCTGCTCTCCGGCCTGTGCCTGCTCGGTGTGGTCGCGCTGATCGTCGGCATGAACATTTACCAGACCAACCAGAACGACGAACTGGTCAGCAACTCCAGTAACCAGTTGCTCACCGCCAGTGTGCAGAATCTGTTGCAAGCCAAAGCCGCCGAACAAGCGGTGCGGGTGCAGAAAACCTTCGGCGAAAGCCTGACGGTGATCACTGCCGTAGCGGATCAGATCAAGGACATGCGTGTCATGGCCGCCAAGCGTTCGCTGGACTCCGGCGCCTTGCGTGAAGAGTTGAACCTGAGCCTGAAAACCGCTTTTGAGCGCAACGACAAAGTGCTCGGCATCTGGCTCGCCTTTGAACCCAACGGCCTCGACGGCAAGGACAGCGAGTTCGTCAACGACGCCGCCCGCCAATCCAACGAAGCCGGGCGCTTCGCCACCTACTGGAGCCGCGCCGCCGGCGCCTCGCTGAACACCATCATGGTCGAAGAAGACCTGACCAAAACCACCCTCAGCGTCAGTGGCACGCCCTACAACAGTTGGTACACCTGCCCTCGCGACAACAAGCGCACCTGCCTGCTCGATCCGTATGCCGACACTGTCGGTGGCAAGGAAATGCTCATGACGACCATTTCCGTGCCGTTGATTGTCGACGGCAAAGCCATCGGCGTGGTCGGTGTCGACATCGCCCTCGACGCCCTGCAAGCGGCGGCCGTGGATTCCCAGCGCAGCCTGTTCAACAACGCCGGGCACATGTTGATTGTCTCCGGTAGCGGTGTGCTCGCTGCCGACAGTTCGGACGCAAGCAAGGTCGGCAAAAAGATCAGTGACACCCTCGGCGCCGACGGCAAGGACCTGCTGCAACTGGTCAGCAGCGGCACACCGAAGATTCTTGAACAAGGTGATTTGATTCGCGCCGTTTACCCAGTCGATCCGATTGGCAACTCGCGCGCCTGGGGCGTGGTCATCGACCTGCCGAAACAAGTGCTGCTGGCTGACTCGGTCAAGCTGCAAGCAGTGCTCGATGATGCTCAGGAAACCGGTGTGATCACTGCGCTGCTGGTTGCCGTGGTCGCCGGTCTGGTCGGTCTGCTGCTGATCTGGCTGACCGCGTCCGGCGTCACCCGGCCGATCAATAGCGTTGCCGAGATGCTGAAGAACATCGCCAGCGGCGAGGGCGATCTGACCCAACGCCTGAACTACAGCAAGCAGGATGAGCTGGGCGAACTGGTTAACTGGTTCAACCGCTTCCTCGACAAGCTGCAACCGACCATCGCACAGATCAAACAGAGCATCACCGAAGCACGCGGCACCGCCGACCAGTCTTCGGAGATCGCCCGCCAGACCAGTGAAGGCATGCAGGTGCAATTCCGCGAGATCGACCAGGTCGCCACCGCGTCAAACGAAATGAGCGCCACCGCCCACGACGTCGCCAACAGCGCCTCCAACGCGGCCAATGCCGCGAAAGGTGCCGACCAGTCGGCCAGGGATGGCATGTCGATCATTGAGCGCAGCACCCGCGACATCAATCAACTGGCCGACGAAGTCAGCAAAGCCGTGACCGAAGTTGAAGCGTTAGCAGTCAACAGCGAGCAGATCGGCTCGGTGCTGGAAGTGATCCGCAGCATCGCCGAACAGACCAACCTGCTCGCCCTCAACGCAGCGATCGAAGCGGCCCGTGCCGGTGAGAGCGGTCGTGGTTTCGCGGTGGTTGCCGACGAGGTGCGCAACCTGGCCAAACGTACGCAGGATTCGGTGGAAGAAATTCGCATCGTGATCGAGCGCATTCAGACGGGAACGCGTGGCGTGGTCGCGACCATGCATTCGAGCCAGACCCAGGCGCACAACAACGCCGGGCAGATTCGTCAGGCGGTCGATGCACTGGGCAAGATCAGCGACGCGGTGACGGTGATCAGTGACATGAACCTGCAGATTGCCAGTGCGGCCGAGCAGCAAAGTGCGGTGGCCGAAGAGGTCAATCGCAATGTCTCGGCGATTCGCACCGTCACCGAGACGCTGACCGGACAAGCCACTGAGTCGGCGGCGATCAGCAGTCAGCTCAATGCCCTGGCCAGTCAGCAGATGAAGTTGATGGATCAGTTCCGCGTCTAAGCCACACCGTTGAACCCTGTGGGAGCGAGCTTGCTCGCGAATGCGGTCTGCCATTCAATGATGATGTTGAATGTGATGACCTCTTCGCGAGCAAGCTCGCTCCCACAGTGGTGAGTGTTCACCCGCTGGCGTTTTCATCTGACTCGAGATTGTTTTGCACTATCATCGCCCTCTCTTCCGGAGGGCCTTCGATGACTGATCTGCTCACGTCCATTCAAGCCGCACTCGGCTTGTCGCACACGCCGATTCCGTTCACCAACAGCGGCGCCCTGCCTTCGGCATTCGCCGTCACCGACCTGGCCTGCGCGAGCATCGCCGCGGCCGGTCAGGCCGTCAGCGAATTGCTCCGGCAGCAGACCGGTCAGCGACCTGCCGTTGAAGTCGATCGTCGATTGGCCTCGTTCTGGTTCGCCACATCAATCCGTCCCATCGGCTGGCAAGTCCCGCCACTGTGGGATCCCGTCGCTGGCGATTATCAGACTCGCGACGGCTGGATCCGCCTGCACACCAATGCCCCGCATCACCGCGCCGCCGCTGAACGCGTGCTTGGTGCCTGCGCCGACCGTGGAGCGATGGCTGCCAAAGTCGCGCAATGGGCGAGTACGGATCTGGAGCAAGCGGTGGTCGAGGCCAAGGGCTGCGCGGCCGAGATGCGCAGTTGGACGCAGTGGCAGACGCATCCGCAGGGGCTGGCGGTGAATGCCGAACCGTTGGTGCATTTCCTGGATTCGTCGGATGAGAACAACCCAGCGTGGCAAGGCTCGGTGGCGCAACCGTTGGCGGGAATCAAGGTGCTGGATCTGACACGCGTGCTCGCCGGCCCCTCCGCCAGCCGTTTTCTCGCAGGCCTTGGCGCCAACGTGTTGCGCATCGATTCCCCGACCTGGAATGAGCCTGGTGTCGTTCCGGAAATGACCCTCGGCAAACGTTGCGCGCGGCTGAACCTGCATGATCCGGTTGATCGTGCGGTGTTCGAAGGATTGTTGAAAGACGCTGACATTCTGCTGCACGGTTACCGCGCCGATGCGCTGGAGAATCTTGGTTTCGGCTTTGAGCGCCGTCGCCAAATCGCGCCGGGCCTGATCGATGTTGGCCTCAACGCTTACGGCTGGAGCGGCCCGTGGCAGAACCGCCGAGGTTTCGACAGTCTGGTGCAGATGAGCAGCGGCATCGCCGAGGCCGGGCAGCGCTGGCAGCAGGCAGACAAACCGACGCCGTTGCCGGTGCAGGCGCTGGATCATGCGACCGGGTATTTGCTGGCGGCGAGTGCGCTCCGCCTGTTGACCGAGCGTTTGAACACGGGTCGCGGTGGCTCGGCGCGGTTGTCGCTGGCGCGGACGGCGAAATTGTTGATTGAATCTGGGCCGGGTACGAGTGAGGTATTGYGGGCGGAAGATGAGCGGGATCAGGGTTCATTTCTGGAACAGACCCCGTGGGGCCCGGCGCATCGCTTGCAGGTACCGGTGAAGATCAGCGGCACACCGATTCAGTGGGCGTTGCCGGCTACAGAACTGGGTTCGCATCATCCACGGTGGAATTAAAAGCCCCTCACCCTAACCCTCTCCCAGAGGGAGAGGGGACCGATTGGGGGATATTCGAGAGATTCACCGACTTGAACGAATATCGGTGAATCCCTGATCAACTCGKTCTTTCAACTCGATGGGCAGCGCAAGACACCACGGTCGGCCCCCTATCCCTCAGGCAAAAGGGACTGATTGGGGGATATTCGAGAGATTCACCGACTTGAACGATTGCCGCTGAATCCATAATCGACTCGGTCTTGCAGGTCGATGTATAGCGCAACACACCTCGGTCGGCCCCCTCTCCCTCCGGGAGAGGGCTGGGGTGAGGGCTGCAATTTCAAGCCGAGCGATGATGATCAATCTGCCCGGCTCAAAGATGTCCACAACAGTTGCGCCGCGTACCCCCGATACGGCCGCCACGCCTCAGCACGTAACGACAATTCCCGCGCTGTCGGCCGCTCGCCTTCCAGCACTTCCAGTGCCCGCAACAACCCGACATCGCCGGTCGGAAACCCATCCATATCCCGCAACTGCCGCAACGCAATGTACTGCGCCGTCCACTCGCCAATCCCGTGCAACGCCAACAACCGCGCCACGCCACCCTCGCGATTAGGTTCAAACAATGAAGGCTCATCGAGCAACGCCTGCGCCACACCTGACAGCGTCCGCCCGCGACTTTTCGGCATGCCCAGCGTTGCCAGATCTGCCGCCGCCAACACGCCCACCTCGGGAAACACGTGAGTCAGCCCCGGCACGCCCGAATCCAGCGGCGCGCCATATTGCGCCACCAGTTTCCCCGCCAGGCGAATCGCCGCAACCACGGTAATCTGCTGCCCGAGCACCGCGCGAAACGCCAACTCCAAGCCATCCCACGCCCCGGGAATCCGTAATCCCGGCCGCTCGGCAATCAACCGCGCCAGCAACGGATCATTCGCCAGATGCGCATGCATCACCGCCAGATCCGCATCCAGATCAAACATCCGCCGCAACCTGACAACGATCTCTGGCACCACCAACGGATCAGGAAAATCCAGCTCAACGGCCAAGGCATTCCCTGCCTCAGGCCAAATTGAAACCGTGCCATGAAGCCCGTTCAAACCGATGCTGCGTGAATACACACCATCGACCACGACCTCCATCCCGACCACCGCCCGTGCCGCGAGAAACCCCAACATCGCCTCCCAGTCATACGGCAGCGCATTCGCAAGCGCCAACCTCACAACGACAACACACCGCTGTACAACCCATACGCCGCCAGCCCCGCGCCGATGATCACGCAGGTGAAAATGCCTTTCTCGACATGAGTGAACAATGGCTCGCCCGCCTCACGCTTAGCCTTGGCAAACAAAATCACCCCTGGCGCATACAACAGCGCCGACAGCAGTAAATACTTCACCCCACCGGCATACAACAACCACACCGCGTAACCGAGGGCAATGCCACCGATCAGCAGATCCTTGGTGCGCTCGGCCGAGGCATGTTCGTAAGTTTCGCCGCGCCCGCTGAGCAGAACCGCGTACGCCGCCGACCACAAGTACGGCACCAGAATCATCGACGACGCCAGATAAATCAGACTGGTGTAAGTGCCCGCCGAAAACAGCGTGATCAACAGGAAGATCTGGATCATCACGTTGGTCAGCCACAACGCATTGACCGGGACGTGATTCTTGTTTTCCTTTTTCAGAAACGCCGGCATGGTCTTGTCCTTCGCCGTGGCGAAGAGAATCTCCGCACACAGCAGCGCCCACGACAACAACGCACCGAGCAGTGAAATCGCCAGGCCAATGCTGATCAGCAACGCACCCCACGGCCCGACGATGTGCTCGAGCACCGCCGCCAGCGACGGGTTCTGCAGATTGGCCAATTCCGGCTGGCTCATGATCCCCAGCGACAGCACGTTGACCAGCACCAGCAGCGCCAGCACGCCGATAAAACCGATCACCGTGGCGCGGCCGACGTCGCTGCGTTTCTCCGCCCGCGCCGAGTACACACTGGCACCTTCGATGCCGATGAACACGAACACGGTGACCAGCATCATGTTGCGCACCTGATCCATTACCCCGCCGAAATTCGGGTTGCTGGTGCCCCAGATGTCGCGGGTAAAAATGTCAGCCTTGAACGCCACCGCCGCGATAACGATGAACATGATTAGCGGTACGACTTTGGCCACCGTGGTCAGTTGATTGATCAGCGCCGCCTCCTTGATCCCGCGCATCACCAAAAAATGCACGGCCCACAGCAGCACCGACGCGCAGCCAATAGCGATCGGCGTATTGCCTTGGCCAAACACCGGAAAGAAATAGCCGAGGGTGCTGAACAGCAGCACGAAATAACCGACGTTGCCCAGCCACGCACTGATCCAGTAACCCCAGGCTGATGAGAAACCCATGTAGTCGCCAAAGCCGGCCTTGGCGTAGGCGTATACGCCGGAATCCAGTTCCGGCTTGCGATTGGCCAGGGTCTGAAAGACGAACGCCAGGGTCAACATGCCGATGGCCGTGATCCCCCAACCGATCAGAATCGCCCCGGCATCGGCGCGCGCCGCCATGTTCTGCGGCAGCGAGAAAATCCCCCCGCCAATCATCGAACCCACCACCAGGGCGATCAACGCGCCTAATCGCAGCTTTTGCGTCGGTTGCGACATTTCAGTTTCCCTTTGAATGTGTGGTGAGAATTTGGTTTTAAAGACGATTAACTAAACGGATAAAGGTAGATGACGTTTATCAAGTAACGCCAATTAACGCCCATTTATATATAGCCGATGACGCTAACGCCCTAGCACGCTAAGTCGGTTTTGTGCGCTGATCCCGATAATTCAATTCTGTACTGAAAACAGAGACAGAAAATTTGCCAAAAGCTGAAAAAGAACTAGCGTGATAATTCGAAAGTAATAATAGCCATTCCCAAAGATGTAGCCACAACGCCTCTAGGACGGGCCTTGCGGGCAGGAGCTTTATGCCTTCAGCCGAAGCCTAAGTCATTCATTAACAATGGAATGTGACCATGCACTGATCTACGTCAGCTGTTTGAACAGACAACAGAACTACGCTGTGATCTCTTCTCTCCTGCAATGGAGTCATGCAAATGTCTGAAGCTCCCGGAAAACTACGACTAGGTGCACTGGTTGCATTGGTAGTCGGTTCAATGATCGGTGGCGGGATATTCTCCTTGCCTCAAAACATGGCCGCCAGCGCCGACGTCGGTGCGGTACTTATCGGTTGGGCCATCACCGCTGTCGGCATGCTCACCCTCGCTTTTGTCTTTCAAACCCTCGCCAATCGCAAACCTGACCTGGACGGCGGTGTCTACGCCTACGCCAAGGCCGGATTTGGCGATTACATGGGTTTCTCGTCCGCTTGGGGTTACTGGATCAGCGCATGGCTGGGTAACGTCGGTTACTTCGTTCTGCTGTTCAGCACTCTCGGCTATTTCTTTCCGGTTTTCGGTGAGGGCAACACCGTTGCTGCGGTGATTGGCGCCTCGGTGCTGCTGTGGGCCGTGCACTTTCTGGTGCTGCGCGGGATCAAGGAAGCGGCGTTCATCAACCTCGTGACCACGGTCGCCAAGGTCGTACCGCTGCTGCTGTTCGTGTTGATTGCGGTGTTCGCCTTCAAACTGGACATCTTCACCGCCGACATCTGGGGCATCAAAAATCCGGATCTGGGCAGTGTGATGAACCAGGTGCGCAACATGATGCTGGTCACCGTGTGGGTGTTCATCGGCATCGAGGGCGCGAGCATCTTCTCCGCCCGCGCCGAAAAACGCTCCGACGTGGGTAAGGCCACCGTGATCGGCTTCATTACCGTGCTGCTGTTTCTGGTGCTGGTGAACGTGCTGTCGCTGGGCATCATGACCCAACCGGAACTGGCGAAACTGCAGAACCCGTCGATGGCCGCCGTACTCGAGCATGTGGTCGGTCACTGGGGCGCGGTGCTGATCAGCGTCGGTCTGATCATCTCGCTGCTGGGGGCGCTGCTGTCGTGGGTGCTGCTGTGTGCGGAGATCATGTTCGCCGCTGCCAAAGACCACACCATGCCGGAGTTCCTGCGCAAGGAAAACGCCAACCACGTACCGGTCAACGCGCTGTGGCTGACCAACGCGATGGTGCAGATTTTCCTGATCATCACGCTGTTCTCGGCCAGTACTTACCTGTCGCTGATCTACCTCGCCACTTCGATGATTCTGGTGCCGTACCTGTGGTCGGCGGCCTATGCCCTGCTGCTGGCGGTGCGCGGCGAAAGCTACGAAGGCTTCGCGGCCGAGCGGCGCAAGGATCTGATCATCGGCGGCATCGCGCTGATCTATGCGGTCTGGCTGCTGTACGCCGGCGGGATCAAGTACCTGCTGCTCTCAGCCCTGCTCTATGCCCCCGGCGCGATCCTGTTCGCCAAGGCCAAGCTGGAACTCAAACAACCGGTTTTCACTAACGTCGAGAAGCTGATTTTCGCCGCAGTGGTCGCGGGCGCCCTGGTGGCGGCCTACGGTCTCTACGACGGCTTCCTGACTCTGTAACCCCTGATTATTTTGTTATCTGGAGGATCTGAAATGACCACGGAAAAAGTTAAGTACGGCGTCCATTCCGAAGCCGGCAAACTGCGCAAAGTCATGGTGTGCTCCCCAGGTCTGGCCCATCAGCGGCTGACCCCGAACAACTGCGATGAACTGCTGTTCGACGACGTGCTGTGGGTGGCCCAGGCCAAGCGCGACCACTTCGACTTCGTCACCAAGATGCGCGAGCGCGGCATCGACGTGCTGGAAATGCACAACCTGCTGACCGACATCGTCGCCATCCCGGAGGCGCTGGACTGGATTCTCGAGCGCAAGGTCACTGCCGATTCGGTGGGCCTGGGCCTGATCAACGAAGTCAAATCCTGGCTGAAAAGCCTGGAGCCACGGCACATCGCCGAATTCCTCATCGGTGGCGTGTCGGCCGATGATCTGCCGGACAGCTTCGGCGGCAAGATCATCGAAATGTACCGCGACTTTCTCGGCCATTCGAGCTTCATTCTGCCGCCGCTGCCGAACACTCAGTTCACCCGCGACACCACCTGCTGGATCTACGGCGGCGTGACGCTGAACCCGATGTACTGGCCAGCGCGCCGTCAGGAAACCCTGCTGACCACCGCCATCTACAAATTCCACCCGCAGTTCACCAATGCCGATTTCGAGATCTGGTACGGCGACCCGGACAAGGATCACGGCAGCTCTACCCTTGAGGGCGGCGACGTGATGCCGATCGGTAACGGCGTGGTGTTGATCGGTATGGGCGAACGCTCATCCCGCCAGGCCATCGGCCAACTGGCGCTGAACCTGTTCAAGAACAAAGCCGTGGAAAAAGTCATCGTCGCCGGCCTGCCGAAGTCCCGCGCGGCGATGCACCTGGACACCGTGTTCAGCTTCTGCGACCGCGACCTGGTGACAATTTTCCCGGAAGTGGTGAACCAGATCGTCGCCTTCACCCTGCGCCCTGACGAAAGCAAACAGGGCGGCATCGACATCCGCCGCGAAGAAGGCACCTTCCTCGACACCGTGGCCAAAGCCCTCAACCTGCCGAAGCTGCGCGTGGTGGAAACCGGCGGCAACAGCTTCGCCGCCGAACGCGAGCAATGGGACGACGGCAACAACGTGGTGGCCGTGGAACCGGGCGTGGTCATCGGCTACGACCGCAACACCTACACCAACACCCTGCTGCGCAAGGCCGGCGTGGAAGTCATCACCATCAGCGCCGGTGAACTGGGCCGAGGCCGTGGCGGTGGCCACTGCATGACCTGCCCGATCATCCGCGACCCGATCGATTACTAAACGACCATCTCCCCGGCCGCACACACCCCGTAGCCGCCGGGCCGATTACCGAATCCAAGGAGAATCATCATGGCGTTCAACATCCACAACCGTAACCTGCTCAGCCTCGAACACCACACCCCACGTGAGCTGCGTTACCTGCTCGACCTGTCCCGCGACCTCAAACGCGCGAAATACACCGGCACCGAGCAACAACACCTGAAGGGCAACAACATCGCCCTGATCTTCGAAAAAACCTCGACCCGTACCCGTTGCGCGTTCGAAGTGGCGGCCTATGACCAAGGCGCTAACGTAACCTACATCGACCCGAACTCGTCGCAGATCGGCCACAAAGAAAGCATGAAAGACACCGCCCGCGTGCTGGGGCGCATGTACGACGCCATCGAATACCGTGGCTTCAAACAGGAAATTGTCGAAGAGCTGGCCAAGTTCGCCGGTGTGCCGGTGTTCAACGGCCTGACTGACGAGTACCACCCGACGCAAATGATCGCCGACGTGCTGACCATGCGTGAACACGCCGACAAGCCGATCCACGAAATCAGCTACGCCTACCTCGGCGATGCGCGCAACAACATGGGCAACTCACTGCTGCTGGTCGGCGCCAAACTCGGCATGGACGTGCGCATCTGTGCACCGAAAGCCCTGTGGCCACTGGATGATCTGGTTGAGCGTTGCCACAAATATGCCGAAGAAAGTGGCGCACGTATCACCCTGACTGAAGACCCGAAAGCGGCGGTCAAAGGCGTCGACTTCATCCACACCGACGTTTGGGTATCGATGGGCGAGCCGGTGGAAGCCTGGGCCGAGCGTATCCAGCAACTGCTGCCGTATCAGGTCAACGCCGAACTGATGAAAGCCAGCGGCAACCCGCGCACCAAGTTCATGCACTGCCTGCCGGCGTTCCACAACAGTGATACCAAGGTCGGCAAACAGATCGCCGAGCAGTATCCGCACCTGAAAAACGGCA
Organism: Pseudomonas sp. P4_D7; assembly: GCF_056401755.1. Classification (NCBI taxonomy): domain Bacteria; kingdom Pseudomonadati; phylum Pseudomonadota; class Gammaproteobacteria; order Pseudomonadales; family Pseudomonadaceae; genus Pseudomonas; species Pseudomonas sp. P4_D7. The sequence continues at coordinate 28,892 of NZ_JBFUIR010000035.1, forward strand.
TCGAAGTGACCGACGACGTGTTCGAGTCGCCAGCCTGCATCGCCTTCGAGCAAGCGGAAAACCGCATGCACACGATCAAGGCGATTCTGGTCTCGACCCTGGCTGATCTGTAACCACTGCTGATCCATGATCGTTCCCACGCTCCTGCGTGGGAATGCATCCCGTGACGCTCTGCGTCACAGCGGACGCGGAGCGTCCGTGGCGGCATTCCCACGCAGAGCGTGGGAACGATCAACACGAAAAGGACATGCATTATGCGTATCGTCGTAGCGCTGGGCGGTAACGCCCTGCTCCGCCGTGGTGAACCGATGACCGCTGACAATCAGCGCGCCAACATCCGCATCGCCACCGAGCAAATCGCCAAGATCCATCCCGGCAACCAACTGGTCATCGCCCACGGCAATGGCCCGCAAGTCGGCCTGTTGTCGCTGCAAGCGGCGGCCTACACCTCCGTCACCCCTTACCCGCTGGACGTGCTCGGTGCCGAAACCGAAGGCATGATCGGCTACATCATCGAACAGGAACTGGGCAACCTGCTCGACTTCGAAGTGCCGTTCGCCACCTTGTTGACCCAGGTGGAAGTCGACGCCAAGGATCCGGCCTTCCAGAACCCGACCAAACCCATCGGCCCGGTCTACGACAAGGCTGAAGCGGAAAAACTCGCCGCCGAAAAAGGCTGGGCGATTGCCCCGGACGGCGACAAATTCCGTCGCGTGGTCGCCAGTCCACGGCCAAAACGCATCTTCGAAATCCGCCCGATCAAGTGGCTGCTGGACAAGGGCAGCATCGTCATCTGCGCCGGTGGCGGCGGGATTCCGACCATGTACGACGAGAACCGTAATCTCAAGGGCATCGAGGCGGTGATCGACAAGGACCTGTGCTCGTCGCTGCTCGCCGAGCAACTGGACGCCGACTTGCTGGTGATCGCCACGGACGTCAACGCGGCGTTCATCGATTACGGCAAACCAACGCAAAAAGCCATCGCCGAAGCGCACCCGGATGAGCTGGAACGCCTCGGCTTCGCCGCCGGCTCGATGGGGCCGAAGGTGCAGGCAGCCTGCGAATTTGCGCGCCATACTGGCAAGGTTGCGGTGATCGGTTCGCTGGCGGACATCGAAGCGATTGTCCAGGGCACTGCCGGTACTCGCGTGACCACGGCGAAGCCGGGCATCACTTACCGATAATTAGAAACTCCGGGGGCAGACCGAGGGTCTGCCCTTCTCCCATGCCTTGAAAGGAGAAAACCATGGCCCAATTCGAACCCGGTCGCCTGCACATCGAGCGGCATGCGTTGACGCCGGATGACGTCAGTTACAACGTGCACCTCGACTATGAAGTGTTCAGCGATCCGAAAAAAGGCAAAGGGATACAGTTCACCCTGCATGGCAGCATGCAGGGCAAGGACATGAAGGAAACGTTTTTCCTGCCCAAGGAAGAGGCTTACAACTTCGCCCGTGACGTGACCCGGATCGCCGAGAAGTACGGGATTCCCAAGGCTCACAGCCAGATCGGTTCGGTGCACAAGCATTACGATCTGATGTTTGAAGACATTCGGCAGAAGTTGAATATGCAATCCGGGGATCCGGTCAATCTTGAGCATTTCGAGTAACCCGCAAAAGCCCCTCACCCTAGCCCTCTCCCGGAGGGAGAGGGAACTGATTGGGGGATGCTCTAGAGTTACACCGACCTGACCTTGCTTTACCGAATCCATAATCGTCCGGGGAAATTAGACCACTGCAACTGGTTCTTTCAGGTCGATGTCAAACCTCAGACACCTCGGTCGGCCCCCTCTCCCTCCGGGAGAAGGCTGGGGTGAGGGGACTGATTGGGAGATGCTTCGGAGTTACGCCGACCTGAACTCGCTTTACCGAATCCATAATCGACTGGTTCTTTCAGGTCGATGTCAAACCTCAGACACTTCGGTCGGCTCCCTCTCCCTCCGGGAGAGGGCTGGGCGGGCGGCGTTTCCGATGAGGGTGCTTTTGCTTTCACCTCTCTCCAAGCCCAAGGCATACTTGCCACCCTCCGCTCTGCAGATCACTGAACCGCCCCATGCGTATCCACGTCAGCTTCATCGACCGCGTCGRCATCACCCAGGAAGTCCTGGCTATCCTCGGTGGGCGCAACCTCAATCTGGATGCGGTGGAAATGATTCCGCCGAACGTCTATATCGACGCGCCGACCCTGAGCCCGCAAGTGCTCGAAGAGCTGAAAGATGCGTTGTTTCGCGTGCTCGGCGTGGAAGCGGTGACCGTGGTCGACATCCTCCCCGGCCAGCGTCGACACCTGCAACTCGATGCCCTGCTCGCGGCGATGACCGATCCCGTTTTGGCGCTCGACAGTGCCGGCAAGGTGCTGCTGGCCAACCCGGCGTTGATCGCGTTGTACGGCCGCGAACCGGCGGGTGAAAGCGTCTCTGAACTGTTCAACGATCCCGGCCTGCTCGACACCTTGCTCGAACACGGCTTCCGTTTGCCACTGCGCGAAATCACCGTCAACGGCCAGACCTTGCTGCTCGACGCCACGCCGATCACTGACGCCGGCGCTCTGCTGACCTTGTATCAACCGAACCGCATCGGCGAACAACTCTCGGCGCTGCACCACGACCACGCCGAAGGTTTCGATGCGCTGCTCGGCGAATCCCCGGCAATCCGCACCCTCAAGGCCCGCGCGCAAAGAGTCGCAGCCCTCGACGCGCCGCTGCTGATTCAAGGCGAAACCGGCACCGGTAAAGAACTGGTCGCCCGCGCCTGCCACGCCATCAGCGCGCGACACAGTGCACCGTTCCTGGCCCTCAACTGCGCAGCCCTACCGGAGAACCTCGCCGAAAGCGAGCTGTTCGGCTACGCCCCCGGCGCCTTCACCGGCGCGGCGCGCGGCGGTAAACCCGGACTGATGGAACTGGCCAACCAAGGCACGGTATTCCTCGATGAGATCGGCGAGATGTCGCCGTACTTGCAGGCCAAGCTGCTGCGTTTCTTGAACGACGGCAGCTTCCGCCGCGTGGGCGGTGATCGTGAAGTGAAGGTCAACGTGCGCATCCTCAGCGCGACCCACCGCGATCTGGAAAAAATGGTCAGCGAAGGCTTGTTCCGCGAAGACCTGTTCTATCGTCTCAACGTGCTCAACGTTGAAGTGCCGCCGCTGCGCGAACGCGGGCAGGACATCCTGCTGCTGGCGCGGTATTTCATGCAGCAAGCCTGCGCGCAGATCCAGCGCCCGGTGTGCCGCCTCGCTCCGGGGACCTACCCGGCGCTGCTCGGCAATCGCTGGCCGGGCAATGTACGGCAATTGCAGAACGTGATCTTCCGCGCGGCGGCGATTTGCGAGAGTAGCCTGGTGGATATTGGCGATCTCGATATTGCTGGCACCTCGGTGGCGCGTCAGGCTGACAGCGATGTCGACAGCCTCGAACAAGCGGTCGAAGCTTTTGAGCGGTCGCTGCTGGAAAAACTCTACGTCAGCTACCCCTCGACCCGCCAACTGGCCAGCCGCCTGCAAACTTCGCACACGGCCATTGCCCATCGCCTGCGCAAATACGGCATTTCCAACAAACCCTGAACACACCACGAATTCACCTGCGGCAAATACCCCCCTGTGGGAGCGAGCCTGCTCGCGAAAGCGATCTATCAGCAGAATCATTAGTGACTGACACACCCTCTTCGCGAGCAGGCTCGCTCCCACAGGGTTAGAGGGTGAATTCGAAATCGCGTCAAAAACGACCTCCAGCTGTACTGAAAGCGCTACAGCGGAACGATATCGCTACACCCTCCTCCGATCACCGCTGTGCAAGGCTTTGATCCCGTTCAGCTTTTATCCTCGCACCATGCTGTAGCGATTTCGCTACAGGCATCTCTGAACCTTCGACCTCTCCAATATCTAATTCATTGATTTATAACGATAAATCAACATTGGCCACATTCTTGCTAATCAACCCTTCAAAAATAAGGGCCTTCGCGCCCGACTATTCCACCGCGTCCACCAGACGAGTCTGGCCCCCTGAGGAGTTTCCATGAGCGAGTTGCGTTTTACTGAAGATCACGAATGGCTGCGCACCGAAGCTGACGGCAGCGTTACTGTCGGCATCACCGCTTTCGCGCAGAACGCCCTGGGCGACGTGGTGTTCGTGCAACTGCCTGAGCTGCAGGCTTACGAAAAAGGCGCTGAAGCCGCCACCGTGGAATCGGTGAAAGCCGCCAGCGGCGTGTACATGCCCCTCGACGGCGACGTACTGGCAGTCAACCCGGCGCTGGAAGACGCCCCGGAACTGGTCAACGAAGATCCGCTGGGCGAAGGCTGGTTCTTCCGCTTCCAGCCTGCCGACGCATCGGCCGTGGCCAAATTGCTCGATCAGGACGCGTACGACCGTCTGATCAAAGCCCAAGCCGAAGCCTGAGGAACACCGACATGACTCAAGTAAACCTTGGCACCGCCAACGAATTCATCGCCCGTCACATCGGCCCGCGCGCCGGTGACGAGCAAGCCATGCTCAACAGCCTCGGCTTCGACTCGCTTGAAGCCCTGAGCGCCAGCGTCATTCCGGAAAGCATCAAGGGCACCAGCGTGCTCGGCATGGACGACGGCCTCAGCGAAGCCGATGCCCTGGCGATGATCAAATCGATCGCCGGCAAGAATCAGTTGTTCAAGACCTACATCGGCCAGGGCTACTACAACTGCCACACGCCGTCGCCGATCCTGCGCAACCTCCTGGAAAACCCGGCCTGGTACACCGCGTACACGCCGTACCAGCCAGAAATTTCCCAAGGTCGTCTCGAAGCGCTGCTGAACTTCCAGACCATGATCAGCGACCTCACCGGTCTGCCGATTGCCAACGCCTCGCTGCTCGACGAAGCCACCGCCGCTGCCGAAGCCATGACCTTCTGCAAACGCCTGAGCAAGAACAAGGGCAGCCACCAGTTCTTCGCCTCGATCCACAGCCACCCGCAAACCCTTGACGTGCTGCGCACTCGTGCCGAGCCGCTGGGCATCGAAGTGGTTGTTGGCGATGAGCGTGAACTGACTGACGTGACGCCGTTCTTCGGCGCGCTGCTGCAATACCCGGCCAGCAACGGTGATGTGTTCGACTACCGCGAACTGACCGAGCGCTTCCACGCCGCCAACGCTCTGGTCGCCGTGGCTGCCGACCTGCTGGCCCTGACGCTGCTGACCGCCCCGGGCGAGTTCGGCGCGGACGTCGCCATCGGTTCGGCACAACGCTTCGGCGTGCCGCTGGGCTTTGGTGGCCCGCACGCCGCTTACTTCTCCACCAAAGATGCGTTCAAGCGCGACATGCCGGGCCGTCTGGTCGGTGTCTCGGTTGACCGCTTCGGCAAGCCGGCGCTGCGCCTGGCGATGCAGACCCGCGAGCAACACATCCGCCGCGAGAAGGCCACGTCGAACATCTGCACCGCACAAGTGCTGCTGGCCAACATCGCCAGCATGTACGCCGTCTACCACGGCCCGAAAGGCCTGACGCAGATCGCCAACCGCGTGCATCACCTGACCGCGATTCTGGCCAAGGGTCTGACCGCACTGGGCGCGAACGTCGAACAAGCCAGTTTCTTCGACACCCTGACCGTCGCCACCGGCGCAAACACCGACGCGCTGCACGACAAGGCCCACGCTCAGCAGATCAACCTGCGCGTGATCGACGCTCAGCGTCTTGGCCTGTCGGTGGACGAAACCACCACCCAAGCTGACATCGAAACCCTGTGGGGCCTGTTCGCCGACGGCAAGACTCTGCCGGATTTCGCTGCTCTCGCCGCCTCGGTGCAGAGCACCATCCCAGCATCGCTGGTACGTCAGTCGCCGATCCTCAGCCACCCGGTGTTCAACCGTTATCACTCGGAAACCGAGCTGATGCGCTACCTGCGCAAACTGGCGGACAAGGATCTGGCCCTAGATCGCACCATGATCCCGCTGGGTTCGTGCACCATGAAACTCAACGCTGCCAGCGAAATGATCCCGGTGACCTGGGCTGAATTCGGTGCTCTGCACCCGTTCGCTCCAGCCGCGCAAAGCGCCGGTTACCAGCAACTGACCTTTGAGCTGGAAGCGATGCTCTGTGCCGCGACCGGTTACGACGCGATCTCGCTGCAACCAAACGCCGGTTCGCAAGGTGAATACGCTGGCCTGCTGGCGATCCGCGCCTACCACCAGAGCCGTGGCGATGAGCGCCGCGACATCTGCCTGATTCCGTCGTCCGCCCACGGCACCAACCCGGCCACCGCCAACATGGCTGGCATGCGCGTGGTTGTGACCGCGTGCGATGCGCGCGGTAACGTCGACATCGAAGACCTGCGTGCCAAAGCCATCGAGCACCGCGAACACCTCGCCGCGCTGATGATTACTTACCCGTCGACCCACGGCGTGTTCGAAGAAGGCATCCGCGAAATCTGCGGGATCATTCATGATAACGGCGGCCAGGTGTACATCGACGGCGCCAACATGAACGCGATGGTTGGCCTCTGTGCACCGGGCAAGTTCGGCGGCGACGTCTCGCACCTGAACCTGCACAAAACCTTCTGCATTCCGCACGGCGGTGGCGGCCCGGGCGTTGGCCCGATTGGCGTGAAATCGCACCTGACCCCGTTCCTGCCGGGCCACGGCCAGATGGAACGCAAGGAAGGCGCGGTCTGTGCAGCACCGTTCGGCAGCGCGAGCATTCTGCCGATCACCTGGATGTACATTCGCATGATGGGCGGCGCCGGGCTGAAGCGCGCTTCGCAGCTGGCGATCCTCAATGCCAACTACATTTCCCGTCGCCTCGAAGAGCACTACCCAGTGCTGTACACCGGCAGCAACGGTCTGGTGGCGCACGAATGCATTCTGGATCTGCGTCCATTGAAAGACAGCAGCGGCATCAGCGTCGATGACGTCGCCAAGCGCCTGATCGACTTCGGCTTCCACGCGCCGACCATGTCGTTCCCGGTCGCGGGCACGCTGATGATCGAGCCGACCGAAAGCGAATCCAAAGAAGAACTGGATCGCTTCTGCGACGCCATGATCCGCATCCGCGAAGAAATCCGCGCGGTGGAAAACGGCACGCTGGACAAGGACGACAACCCGCTGAAAAACGCTCCGCACACGGCGGCAGAGCTGGTTGGCGAGTGGACTCACCCGTACAGCCGCGAGCAAGCCGTGTACCCGGTCGCGTCGCTGATCGAAGGCAAATACTGGCCACCGGTCGGTCGTGTCGACAACGTTTTCGGCGATCGCAACCTGGTCTGCGCCTGCCCGTCGATCGAAAGCTACGCTTAAAAGAATAAGGGGCGGGTTTGCCTGCCCCTTTCTCCAGAACAACGCAAAACCCTGTGGGAGCGAGCTTGCTCGCGAATGCGGTAGGTCAGCAAACAWTGGTGGTGACTGACACTCCGTCTTCGCGAGCAAGCTCGCTCCCACAGGGAATTGCTACAAGCCTGATGTTTCGCCAATTCCTATAACAAGAAACCGGAGAACCCCTCATGTCGTTAAGCGTGTTCGACCTGTTCAAGATTGGCATCGGCCCCTCCAGTTCCCACACCGTCGGCCCGATGCGCGCAGCCGCGCGTTTCGTCGAAGGTTTGCGCCGTGAAAACCTGCTGACCACCACCGCCAGCGTTCGCGTTGAGCTGTACGGTTCCCTCGGCGCCACCGGTAAAGGACACGGCAGCGACAAAGCCGTGCTGCTCGGCCTCGAAGGCGAACACCCGGACACCGTTGATACCGAAACCGTCGCCGCACGCCTGCAAGAAATTCGCGGCAACGGACGACTGAACCTGCTCGGCGAACACAGCATTGCGTTCAACGAGAAAGAACACTTGGCGATGATCCGCAAGCCGTTGGCCTATCACCCCAACGGCATGATCTTCCGCGCCTTCGATGCGGCGGGGATTCAGATCCGCAGCCGCGAGTACTACTCGGTTGGCGGTGGTTTCGTGGTCGACGAGGACGCGGCAGGTGCCGACCGCATCGTCGAAGACGCCACGCCGCTGACCTTCCCGTTCAAAAGCGCCAAGTACCTGCTCGGTCATTGCGCCACCTACGGTCTGTCGATCAGTCAGGTGATGCTGACCAACGAAAGCGCCTGGCGCCCGGAGGCGGAAACCCGCGCCGGCCTGTTGAAAATCTGGCAGGTGATGCAGGACTGCGTCGCTGCGGGCTGCCGTAACGAAGGTATTTTGCCCGGCGGCTTGAAGGTCAAACGCCGTGCGGCAGCGTTGCATCGGCAACTGTGCAAGAACCCGGAATCGGCGTTGCGCGATCCGTTGTCGGTGCTCGACTGGGTCAACCTCTACGCTTTGGCGGTCAACGAAGAAAACGCCAACGGTGGCCGCGTAGTCACCGCCCCCACCAACGGCGCGGCGGGGATCATTCCGGCGGTGCTGCATTACTACATGCGTTTTATCCCCGGCGCGAATGACGACGGCGTCGTACGGTTTCTGCTGACCGCTGCGGCCATCGGCATTCTCTACAAAGAAAATGCCTCGATCTCCGGCGCCGAAGTCGGTTGTCAGGGTGAAGTCGGCGTCGCCTGTTCGATGGCGGCCGGTGCGTTGTGCGAAGTGCTCGGCGGCAGCGTTCAGCAGGTCGAGAACGCTGCGGAAATCGGTATGGAGCACAACCTCGGCCTGACCTGCGACCCGATTGGCGGACTGGTGCAAGTGCCGTGCATCGAGCGCAATGCAATGGGTTCGGTGAAAGCCATCAACGCAGTGCGCATGGCCATGCGAGGCGACGGCCAGCATTTCGTCTCCCTCGACAAAGTCATCCGCACCATGCGCCAGACCGGTGCCGACATGAAAAGCAAATACAAAGAGACCGCCCGCGGCGGTCTGGCGGTCAACATTATCGAATGCTGACCATGAAACCAGCCAAACGAAATTGACCACCTCTCCCCCAGGGAGAGAAACGTAATTAGCCCCCTCTCCCCTCCGGGAGATAAACGTACCTAACTCCCTCTCCCTCTGGGAGAGGGCTGGGGTGAGGGGCTTTTGATCTTGATCTTGCCTCTTACCGCCAAACTCTAATTTTCAAGGAGCCACGCATGTCCACCGAACAACTGTCGAAAACCCCGCTGCACGCTCTGCACATCGAACTCGGCGCTCGCATGGTGCCGTTCGCCGGCTACGACATGCCGGTGCAATACCCACTCGGTGTGATGAAAGAACACCAGCACACCCGTGAGCAGGCCGGACTGTTCGATGTCTCGCACATGGGCCAGATCCGCCTGACTGGTGCCAACGCCGCCAAAGCCCTGGAAAGCCTGGTGCCGGTAGACATCATCGACCTGCCGGTGGGCATGCAGCGTTACGCGATGTTCACCAACGACAACGGCGGCATTCTCGACGACCTGATGGTGGCCAACCTCGGTAATGACGAATTGTTCCTGGTGGTCAACGCCGCGTGCAAGGATCAGGACCTGGCCCACCTGCAAAAACACATCGGGGATCAGTGCACCATTACGGCGCTGTTCGAAGAACGCGCTCTGCTGGCATTGCAAGGTCCGGCGGCGGTGACCGTGCTGGCGCGGCTGGCACCACCCGTTGAAAAAATGACTTTTATGCAGTTCGCCCGTGTCAATCTGCTCGGCGTCGACTGCTTTGTCAGCCGTTCGGGTTACACCGGTGAAGACGGTTTCGAAATCTCCGTACCAGCTGCAGATGCGGAAAAACTTGCCCGCGCCCTGCTCGCCGAACCGGAAGTCCAGGCCATTGGCCTCGGCGCTCGCGACTCGCTGCGTCTGGAAGCCGGTCTGTGCCTCTACGGCCACGACATGAACATCGAGACCACGCCGATCGAAGCCAGCCTGTTATGGGCGATCTCCAAGCCACGTCGCGCTGATGGCGCGCGGGCCGGCGGTTTCCCGGGCGCGGAGAATGTTTTCGCTCAACAACAGAATGGCGTGGCACGCAAACGCGTCGGCCTGCTACCGCAGGAGCGCACCCCCGTGCGTGAAGGCGCAGAAATCGTCAACGAAGCCGGCGAAATCATCGGCAGCGTGTGCAGCGGTGGTTTCGGTCCGACCTTGGGCGGGCCGTTGGCGATGGGTTACCTCGACAGCGCATATGTCACCCTCGACACACCGGTTTGGGCCATTGTTCGTGGGAAAAAGGTGCAAATGCTTGTAAGCAAAATGCCATTTGTTCCACAACGCTACTATCGCGGTTGATTGACTGTTTCTATAAGTAACGCGATTGCGTTATGCGTGCACTAATGTGTAACGCAATCGCCACAAAAAAGTGCATTTTCTATCAACTGATTCGAATATGAACTTTGCTTATAACGATCGAAAACAATTGAACAGGTTAATCGTCTAAGCCCGCACTAGCGAGAGGATTAACTTGCTCAAGCTCAGTAAAACCGGGGGCTTCGCAGGGCTTGTTTTTTCTCCCGTAGTTGGCGTAGAGTTTCTCCACTGTGTTTGCATGGGTCAGCTTGGAATCGTGACCTGGGCAGTAGCCTACAAGTTAGCTACATCCCGTTCGACGTCTTCTTACTCTCCTGCAACCAGCCCCAGTACTCTTTCATGAGAAAGAGACTGTCATTAATTTTTGCGTCAAAGGAAATAAGAAATGTCCACACGTCAGAGCGGTACCGTCAAGTGGTTTAACGACGAGAAAGGTTTTGGTTTTATCACTCCAGAAAGCGGTCCGGATCTGTTCGTGCATTTCCGCGCCATTCAGGGCAACGGCTTCAAAAGCCTGAAAGAAGGCCAGAAAGTGACCTTCGTTGCTGTGCAGGGCCAGAAAGGCATGCAGGCTGACGAAGTACAAGCAGAAGCCTGATTTTCTGTTACGAAAAAGCCCCTGATGTTGATATCAGGGGCTTTTTTGTGTGCGCGAATCCGTAAAATGGCGCTTCATTTTGCGTCCAGAGGCTGCCATGTCGAAAAACCTGCTCACCCCACAGGGCGATTTTCCCGCCGTTGGTCTAGGCCGGCGTCTGGCGGCGATGTTCTATGATTTTCTGCTATGCACCGCCCTGCTGATCGTCACGGGTGGCATCTACAAGATGATTCAGGCAGCGATCATTGGTGAAGAGCGCCTGCGAGTGATGACCGATGCCGGCAAGCTCGACGGTGATCCGCTCTACTCGACCGTGCTGGTGTTGGTGCTGTTCGCATTCTTTGCCAAGTTCTGGACCCACGGCGGGCAGACGCTGGGCATGCAGGTGTGGGGTATTCGTGTGCAGAACGCCAATGGCACGGCGATCAGCCTGTGGCAGGCGTTGTTGCGGTTTATGGTGTCGATTGCGTCGTGGCTGTGCGTGGGGTTGGGATTCCTCTGGTCGCTGTACGACAAGCAGAAGCGCACGTGGCATGACATCTATTCCGACACCCGCGTGGTGCGGATCCCGAAAAAGACCAAATAACTTCCAGACGCCAAAAACCACTGTGGGAGCGAGCTTGCTCGCGAAGGCGTCGTATCAGTCGATAAATATTTTGACTGATACACCGCTTTCGCGAGCAAGCTCGCTCCCACAGGTTTTGTGTAATGCCTTTAGAGCTTAGGCGTTACCGGCCAGCTTCATCCGCGCCGCCTGAGTGAAATCGAGCATGCGCTTCAACGGCCGGATCGCCTGTGGAATCAACGCCGGATCAACAAAGATCTCGTTGGTCCCTTCCTTCAAGCTCTTGAGCGTGCGCTCAAGGGTGTTCATGGCCATCCACGGGCAATGTGCGCAACTGCGGCACGCCGCGCCGTTACCGGCGGTTGGCGCCTCGATGAAGACCTTGTCCGGACACAGCTGCTGCATCTTGTAGAAGATGCCACGGTCGGTCGCAACGATCAGGGTCTTGTTCGGCAGCGATTGCGCGGCAGCGATCAACTGGCTGGTGGAACCCACCGCGTCCGCCAGCTCGATCACCGACGTGGGCGACTCCGGGTGCACCAGAATCGCAGCGTCCGGGTACAACGCTTTCATGTCTTCAAGCTGCTTGGACTTGAACTCTTCGTGAACGATGCAGGCACCGTCCCACAGCAGCATGTCCGCGCCGGTCTTGCGCTGGATGTAAGTGCCCAGATGCTTGTCCGGCCCCCAGATGATGGTCTCGCCGTTGTCCATCAGGCTTTCGACGATCTCCAGCGCGCAACTCGAAGTCACCACCCAATCAGCTCGAGCCTTAACGGCTGCGGAGGTGTTGGCATAGACCACCACCGTGCGCTCCGGGTGCTGATCGCAGAACGCCGAGAACTCGTCGACCGGGCAACCCAGGTCCAGCGAGCACGTCGCTTCGAGGGTCGGCATCAGCACGCGTTTTTCCGGGTTGAGAATCTTCGCGGTCTCGCCCATGAACTTCACGCCGGCGACCACCACGGTTTTGGCCGGGTGAGCATTGCCGAAGCGGGCCATTTCCAGGGAATCGGAGACGCAACCGCCGGTTTCTTCGGCCAAGGCCTGAATTACCGGATCGCAATAAAAGTGGGCCACCAGCACCGCGTCCTGAGCCTTGAGCTCGGCGGCAATGGCGGAACGGTAATAAGCCTCTTCCTCAGCGGTCAGCGGTTTGGGCTGTTTGGCATCGAGGTGGGCTTGAACCAGAAGGCGTTCGGAAATCTGCGTCATGTTCGCAAGACCTGCAGGCGCGTTCGCGCGAAAGTCGAGTATACACCCGGCTCCGGACCGCTTGAGGGTACCGCCGGGAGAGTGAGTATTATCAGGCACGGACAGCATTGAAGCTGCGCAAGGCTACAGAATATCCCGTTGATACAAAAGATGATTCTGACCTGCGTCAGCGCTGCGGGCGGTGAAATAACGCATAGCGAAATTGCAGGCAAAAAAAAAACCCGGAAATCCTCACTTTCGTGGGCCTTCCGGATTTTCTAAACCGCCAAATATGGTGGGTCGTGTGGGATTCGAACCTACGACCAATTGGTTAAAAGCCAACTGCTCTACCAACTGAGCTAACGACCCGCTGTGTGGTGGCGCGTATAATACTGATTTTTAAGGACTATTCAACACCTTTTTGAAAATAATCAAAAATAAGCTGTTGGATCGTCCACACCAGCGGCCGCAAAGCCTTCTGCGCGCAGGCGGCAGCTGTCGCATTTACCGCACGCGCGGCCGTCATCGTCGGCCTGATAGCAGGAAACGGTGAGGCCATAATCAACGCCGAGCTTCACGCCCGCCTGAACGATCTGCGCCTTGCTCAGGTTCTGCAGGGGCGCCTGAATGCGGAAGCCATTGCCTTCAACGCCGGCCTTGGTCGCCAGATTGGCCATGCGCTCGAACGACTCGATGAACTCCGGACGGCAATCCGGGTAACCGGAATAGTCCACGGCGTTGACACCAATAAATATGTCACGCGCACCCAGCACTTCTGCCCAGCCCAACGCCAGCGAAAGGAACACCGTGTTACGCGCCGGCACGTAAGTCACCGGAATGCCTTCGCCCAGCTCCTCCGGAATATCGATGCTGCTGTCGGTCAGTGCCGAGCCGCCCATACCATTCAGGTTGAGGCCGATTACTTTGTGCTCAACCACACCCAAGTCGCGGGCGACGCGGGCAGCGGCGTGCAATTCAGCGTGCGAGCGCTGACCGTAATCGAAACTCATGGTGTAGCAGCTGTAGCCTTCGGCGCGAGCCATGGCCACGACGGTGGCCGAATCGAGGCCGCCGGACAGCAGAATGACCGCACGTTTTTCGGTGGTGTTCAGTTGTTCGGTCATCTCAGCGCCCCGGCTCGTCATTCCATAGATATTTATGCAACTGCAATTGCAACCGCACCGGCAGGTTGTCAGCCACCACCCAGTCCGCCAGATCCCGAGCATTGAGGTCATGGTGACTTGGGGAGAACAGCACTTCACCGGCACGCCGTTCAAGACCGTACTGGATCAGCTTGGACACGGCCCAGTCATAGTCTTCCCGCGAACAGATGACAAACTTCACCTGATCGTTGGGGCTCAGCAGTTCGATGTTCTCGTAACGGTTGCGATGGGCTTCTTTCGAGTCCGGCGTTTTCAGATCGACAACCCGACTGACGCGCGGATCGACGGCCGAAATGTCGAGTGCGCCACTGGTTTCCAGCGAAACCTCGTAACCGGCGTCACACAACTGCTTGAGCAAAGGAATGGCGTTCGGCTGCGCCAGCGGCTCACCGCCGGTGACACAGACGTAGCGCGGACGAAATCCGGCCACTTGCTCGAGGATGTCGTCGAGGGTGCGGATGGTGCCGCCACTGAACGCATAGGCGCTGTCGCAGTATTGGCAACGCAAAGGACAACCGGTCAGGCGCACAAAAACCGTGGGCAGCCCGGCGGTCCGCGTTTCCCCCTGCAACGAGTAGAAAACTTCGGTGATTCTCAATGTGTCTTGCATAGTCGCCACGGGCGTAACAGCTAAACAGGCTGTCCGCCTCCGTCAGGCACTTCAGGCAATCCCGCCAACGCGTAGACCGCAAGAAGCGTGTTTCAGAAAAAGGGCGTGAATTCTAACGAAAAAACCCGCGACAAGCGCGGGTTTCTTCTAAACGGGTAACACGACCTTACATGCGTTGCAGATCACGTTGAGCCAACTGAGCGGCGGAGGTACCCGGATATTGGGCCACCACCTGCTGCAGAATGCCTTTGACCTTGTCGGTATGACCAAGGCGGCGCTCTACGTCAGCCAGCTTGTACAGCGAGTCCGGCACTTTAGCGTGCTTTGGATACAGCTGCGAAACCTTGGCGAAAGCCTGACCTGCACCTTGCAGATCGCCTTTGGCCAGATTGACTTCGCCCAACCAGTACTGGGCGTTGCCCGCGTATTGGCTGTTCGGGTATTTGCGCAGGAAAGCGGCAAAAGCCTGGCTGGCCTTGTCGAAATCCTTGGCTTTGATCAGGTCGAAAGCGGCATCGTAATACAGCTTTTCCTTGGCCGGATCACCCGGTTCGCTGCTTGCAGCAGGTGCCTGGGCAGCAGCCCCGGCGCCAGCAGCAGCACCAGCAGCAGCACTTGCGTCGCCACCGGCAGAAGAATTCTCAGGAGTCGCGGCAGGTGCAACGCCGGATCCTATGCGCCGATCAAGATCCTGGTATCGCTCCAGGGATTCCTGCTTCATGCGCGCAACCTGATTCTGCAGTTCTTCGATCACGCCTTGCTGGCGAGAAATCTGATCCTGCATCTGTTGCAATTGGTTGAACAGCATGCCTTGTGCCGAGGCAGGGGCCGAAGCCGCTCCCCCGGCATAGGCGCCGTTCGTACCGTAACCTGCAGGCGGATAACTGCTCCCGCTATTGTTATAACCGGAGTTGTCATCGACCACAGGAACCGCAGCCCACGCCGCAAGCGGCGCGAGACTGAGAGCCAGAACAGTTACAGCACGACGGCACGTTCGCATATCGAATTACTTACGCAGTTCGACGCGACGGTTTTGAGCCCAGGACTGCTCATCGTTGCCGGTAGCAACTGGACGCTCTTCGCCGTAGGAAACCAGTTCCAGCTGAGCTGGGGAAACACCTTGCAGTACCAGGTAGCGCTGAACGGCTTTCGCACGACGCTCGCCCAGTGCCATGTTGTACTCACGAGTACCACGTTCGTCGGTGTTGCCTTCCAGAACAACGCGAGCGCCGTTTGCTTTCAGGTCTTTGGCGTGAACGTCCAGAGCGCGCATGGCTTCTGGCTTCAGGTCCGAGCTGTCGTATTCGAAGTAGAAGGTGGTGATTGCGCGCAGAGCAGCTTCTTCGCTCAGGGAACCGTCAACGGCACCAGTGTTTGCGCCGTAACCAGCGTTTGGATCAACAGCGCCTTCACCGGCGTTGTCGCCGCCTTTGGACGAGCAACCTACAGCTACAGCCATGGCCAGAGCCAGCGCAGCAAATTTACCAAACTTCAGCATTTCCATCGTGAAACTCCTAATGAACCCCAGTGTGTTAAGTAAAACGTGTAGCGCCCGCTCACTTCAGGTAAGGGGACCAGGACGGTTCTCTGACTTCGCCTTGAGCGGTAGGAAGCGGGAGCCTAACGCGTCCATTAATGGACACGAGCATCAAGACTCCCCGGCCCTGTTGGCGGGTGGCGTAGATTACCATGGTGCCGTTGGGCGCAACAGTAGGTGACTCGTCCAGAGTGCTATCAGTGAGGATCTTTACACTCCCTCGCTGCAGATCCTGAGCTGCCACCTTGAAATTGGTGAAGCCATCCTGACGATGGATCATCACCAAAGTCTTTTCATCAGCCGAAAGTTTCGGGTTGGCGTTGTAATTACCTACAAACGTCACACGCTCGGCACCACCGCCACTGGCGCTGGTTTTGTAGATCTGAGGCTTGCCGCCGCGGTCCGAAGTGAAGTAGATGGTCGAGCCATCCTTGCCCCAGTACGGTTCGGTGTTGATGCCTGGACCTGCGGTTACGCGGGTGATCTGGCGCGAAGCCAGGTTCATCACGTAGATGTCCGGGTTACCGTCCTTGGACAGTACGAACGCCAGGCGATCACCGTTCGGCGACCAGGCTGGCGCGCCGTTCAGACCTTCAAAGTTGGTAATCTGCTCGCGGCGACCGGTGTCGATGTTCTGCATGAAGATGCGTGGGCGCTTCTGCTCGAACGACACGTAGGCGATGCGCTTGCCATCCGGTGCAAAACGCGGCGACAGGATTGGCTCACGCGATTGCAGCAAGGTCACGGCGCGAGCACCGTCGTAGTCCGAACGCTGCAGGGTGTAACGGGTGTTCTTCTCGGAGAAGCGCTCAGCCGTCACGTACAGCAGACGCGTCGAGAACGCACCTTCAATACCGGTCAGTTTCTGGAACGACTGGTCGGAGATGAAGTGCGCCATGTCACGCAGTTGCTCGGTGGTGCCGGAAACACTGCCGTCAGCCACTTTCTGTTCGGTGGCCACGTTGAACAGTGCCCACTGCACCTGCAGGCGACCGCCGGCTGGCGCAATGCTGCCGACCATCATGTATTGAGCACCCACCGCCTTCCAGTCACGGAAGATGATTTCGCTCGGCTGGCTTGGCTGGCTGATCATGTTTTGCTTTGGAATCGGCGAGTAGTAGCCCGAGTTGCGCAAATCGTTACCAATGATTTCTGCCATGTCGTCCGGCAGCACGGCACCGCCCTGCATGCCGAATGGTACAACGGCGATCGGAGTAGCCCGATCGCTGCCGCTGGTAACCAGAATGTTCTTTTCATCCGCCATCGCGATCCCTGCCATGCAGCAGATCACGACCAGCATTCCTCGAAGAAGGTTTCTCACAAGGCTAGATCCTCAGGTGTGAATGTCATCTTGAATGAACGATACGGAGCGAAATCGCTCGGCTTCATTCCCTGCATTTCTGTCAAACGTCCAATATTCTTCACTGCCGCGACTGCCGACGCATCGAACGGACCATCGCCACTGGACTTGGCCACGCTGACCGAAGTCACCGTACCGTCCGGCAACATGCCGATCTGCAGCACAACTGTCATGCCTTTGCGTGCCGAAGGTGGACGGGCCCAACCTTCTGCCGCTCGCGCACGAATCAGGTCATCGAAACTGCCCGCGACTTCGTCACCCTGCTCATCGGCCAAGGCCTGCTGGCGCTGCGGCGTATCGGAAAGCAAATCGGCCAAGGCCTGAGCCTTTTTGTCTTCAGTCGATTTACGTGCCGCATCCTGCGCTTTCTTCTTCGCAGCATCGGCAGCAGCTTTCTTCTTCGCTTCGTCGGCGATTTTCTTCTTCGCCTCTTCAGCTTCAGCTTTCTTCTTGGCGTCTTCGGCGGCTTTCTTCTTCGCGTCTTCGACGATCTTTTTCTTGGCTTCTTCAGCAGCGGCTTTCTTGGCCTCTTCTTCAGCAGCCTTTTTCGCTTCTTCTTCAGATTTCTTCTTGGCTATATCAGCCAATTTTTTCTCTTCAGCCTTCTTGGCTTCGGCGGTCTTCTTGGCTTCGTCGGCTTTTTTGGCTTCGTCAGCCTTTTTCGCCTCGTCTGCTTTCTTCGACTCGTCGGCCTTCTTGGCTTCCTCGGCTTTTTGAGCCGCTTCTTCTTTCTTTTGTTCCGCAGCGGCCTTGATCTCTTCCTGCTCGACCTTCTTCTGCTCCATCTGCTCGACTTCGGTCTGGCGCGCGGCGGATTTCTTCGCCTCACCCGCAATCTTCTGATTGGTCTGGGTGGTTGCCTGACTTTTCGATTTCAGCTGGTAGAGGGTCGCCTGGACAATCGGTTTGGCCGGCGGCAGCTCTGGTGTAAAGGCAAAACTGACGAACAGCATGCCGAACACCAGCACGTGCAGGACAATTGCCAGAACACTAGGCCAGAAGTAGCTTTCCGAGGCGGACGGCTCTCGCTGTTGCTGCATCAGGGGGCCTCGGTAATCAAACCAACATTACCGACCCCGGCTTTCTGCAACCCGCCCATGGCGCCCATGACGGAACCGTAGTCGACGGTCTTGTCACCGCGGATGAAGACCTGGGTACGCTTGCCGCCTTCAGTGCCGGCACGAATGATCTTGGTCACCGCGTCGGTCATTTGCGGCAGAGTCATGGCCCTGTCCTGTTGCTTCTCGGTATCGACTTCGCTGCCAAGGTTCCAGTAGTAGGTCTTGTCAGCCTTGATCGAAATGGTCAGGACCTGAGTGTTGTTGTCCTGCGGCAAGGCTTCGCTGGAAACCTTGGGCAGATCAACTTTCACGCCCTGATTGAGCATCGGCGCGGTCACCATGAAGATAACCAGCAGTACCAACATCACGTCGATGTAAGGCACCACGTTCATCTCGGCAACCGGCTTGCGCTTTTTGCGAGCTCGAGCGATTAAAGCCATTGGAAATTACCTGCTTATTCTTCGCTGGTGTGCACTTTGCGGTGCAGGATCGCCTGGAATTCATCGGCGAAGGTGTAGTAACGGCCCAGCAAGGTTTCGCTGCGAGCGGCGAAACGGTTGTAAGCGATAACCGCAGGGATCGCGGCGAACAGACCGATCGCGGTGGCGATCAGGGCTTCGGCGATACCCGGGGCCACAGTGGCCAGGGTTGCTTGCTGGGCGCTGGCCAGCCCGCGGAAGGAGTTCATGATGCCCCACACGGTACCGAACAGACCGATGTACGGGCTGACCGAACCGACGGTGGCGAGGAATGGCAGGCTCTGCTCCAGTTTCTCTTCTTCGCGGGAAATGGCGACGCGCATGGCACGGGCCACACCTTCCATGACCGCTTCAGGGTCGACACCTGGCTGCTGACGCAGACGGGAGAACTCCTTGAAGCCGGCACGGAAGATCTGCTCCACGCCAGAATCCGGATCCGGGTTGCTGCCCGCCTGACGGTACAGCTTGGACAGGTCGATACCCGACCAGAAGCGCTCTTCGAAGCTCTCCAGGGCACGTCGACCGGCACGCAGCAGATTGCTGCGCTGAAAGATCATGATCCATGAGGTCACCGATGCGGCCACCAGGGTCAACATTACCAACTGCACCACGATGCTGGCATTGCTGACCAGGCTCCACATGGAGGAATGGTCGACGACGTTAGCTTCCACGCTTTATCTCCTGCTTTGAGTGTGTACCCGGGCCGACCGCGTCGGCGAAGGCCGCACGCAAGTCTTCGGGAAGGGCCCGGGGTTTCAAACTGTTAGTGCGCACACAGGCCACCAGAAACTGCCCTTCACAGAGCAGCACATTATCCGTTGCCCGCCTGACCTGCTGTTTGAAGCGCAGGCTGGCACGGTTCAATTCGATTACATCAGCGCTTACCAGCAGTTCGTCGTCCAGTCGCGCCGGCGCGTGATAGCGCGCTTCGCTGGAGTGCACGACAAACAACAGGTCCTCCCCTGCCAGCTGCGATTGGGCAAAGCCCAGCTCGCGAAGCCGCTCGGTTCGAGCCCGTTCCATAAACTTGAGGTAATTAACGTAATACACGATGCCGCCCGCATCGGTGTCCTCGTAATAAACGCGACAACGATGTGCGAACGACTCAAGCCCGTTTTGCGCGCGCATACTCTAGTGCTTACTCCTCAGGTTGCCAATCCGGCCAGGCAACTGTTTTTCATGGTTTCAGGGCTTTACCGCAAAAGTACCGTCCTATGACCGTACAAACCCTGAATAAATCGACAAAAAATGTGTATCAATCGTCCACGGCATCGAGAAACTCGTCTGCCACGGGCATTTCACCCATTCGTGACGGGATGTTTAAACCAAAGTGCAGGTACGCATGGCGCGTCACCACCCTGCCCCGTGGAGTGCGCATGATGTAACCCTGCTGGATCAGATACGGCTCCAGCACATCTTCAATCGTGTGGCGTTCCTCACTGATTGCAGCGGCGAGGCTGTCGATACCGACGGGGCCGCCATCGAACTTCTCGATCATGGTCAATAGCAGGCGGCGATCCTGATGATCGAAACCGTGCTCGTCGACATCCAGCAGGTTCAGCGCCAGGTCTGCCACCGCTTTGGTGATATGGCCCTTTGCACGCACTTCAGCGAAGTCGCGCACACGGCGCAGTAGACGGTTGGCGATCCGCGGCGTGCCCCGGGCGCGGCGCGCGATTTCGAACGAGCCTTCCGGATCCAGCGGCAGACCGAGGATGGCTGCGGAACGGCTGACAATCGTCGCCAGATCAGCCGTGCTGTAGAACTCCAGACGCTGGACGATACCGAAGCGGTCACGCAACGGGTTAGTCAGCATGCCGGCGCGAGTCGTCGCGCCGACTAGCGTGAATGGCGGCAGATCGAGCTTGATCGAACGTGCGGCCGGCCCTTCACCGATCATGATGTCGAGCTGGAAATCTTCCATCGCCGGGTACAACACTTCTTCAACGATCGGCGACAGACGATGGATTTCGTCGATGAACAGCACATCGTGCGGCTCAAGATTGGTCAGCAGCGCCGCCAGATCACCCGGACGTTCAAGCACCGGCCCGGAAGTGCTCTTGATCGATACGCCCATTTCCTGAGCGATGATGTTGGCCAGCGTGGTCTTGCCCAGACCCGGCGGGCCGAAGATCAGCGTATGGTCGAGGGATTCGCTTCGGCCACGGGCGGCCTGGATGAACAGCTCCATCTGCTCGCGCACGGTCGGCTGGCCGATGTAGTCGGCCAGGCTGACCGGGCGAATGGCCCGGTCCTGGACTTCTTCGCGCTCGCGCGGGCTGTGCGCGGCGGTGATCAGACGATCAGCTTCAATCACTTAAATCATTCCCTTCAGGGCGCGGCGGATCAGGTCTTCACTGCTCAAATTCTTGTCCTTGATGGCGGTAATCGCCTTGCTCGCTTCCTGCGGCTTGTAGCCCAGGGAAATCAGCGCGCTGACCGCATCGTTCTCGGCGGTGTTAACCGGCGCCGGGCCATCCGGCTGGTTCGGTACCAGCGCGAACATGGCCGGCGTAGTTTCCCAGGCCTTGAAGCGATCCTTGAGTTCGACCAGCAGACGCTCAGCGGTTTTCTTGCCGACACCCGGCACCTTGGTCAACGCCGAGGTGTCCTGAGACTGCACGCAGCGGATCAACTCGTCGACTTCCAGACTCGACATCAAGGCCAGGGCCAATTTTGGCCCGACACCATTGAGACGGATCAACTCGCGAAAAAAGTCTCGCTCACGCTTGCCGGCAAAACCATAGAGTAATTGCGCGTCTTCGCGTACGACCAAATGCGTGTGCAAGGTCAGCGGTTCACCGACCGACGGCAGGCGGTAAAGGGTGGTCATGGGCACTTCCAGCTCATACCCGAGGCCGTTTACATCCAGAATCAGGTGCGGCGGCTGTTTCTCAGCCAGGGTGCCGCGCAAGCGTCCAATCACGTTTCAGATCCTTGAGCGTTGGCCAGCCGTGGGCTGGCGACTGTCGAAAGGCGGATTTCGGGCCGACGACCCAGGCGCAAAAACCGGCTTTCAGGAAAATTGATGCTGATGCTATCAGAGACGCAGGCGCCCGCCACGACTGCGTGCCGTTCCCAGGCCGTGCGGCAGCAGACTGGAACGTGTGTGCGCGTGGCAAATGGCAATGGCCAGAGCGTCAGAGGCATCGATTTGCGGTTTGCTGGTGAGTTTGAGCATGTGCATGACCATCATCTGCACCTGCTCTTTATTGGCGGCGCCGGTGCCGACCACTGCTTGCTTGACCTGCGTGGCGGTATATTCGGCGATCTCCAGGCACTCTTCCGCACCGGCGACGATCGCTGCACCGCGCGCCTGCCCCAGCTTCAGCGCCGAGTCGGCGTTTTTCGCCATAAACACCTTTTCGATGCCCATGGTCACCGGTCCGTAGGTCTGGATGATCTCGCGCACGCCGCGATAGACGATTTGCAGGCGCTCATGCAACTCGCCCGCACCAGTGCGGATGCAGCCGGATGCCACATAGATACAGCCGCCACGTCCGGTATCACGAACAATCCCGTAACCGGTGATGCGCGAACCGGGGTCGATACCAAGAATTAAAGTCATAACGCCTGCAGATTCGGTAAAAGCACGATTTTCAAATCAACCCATAACAAATGTGGGAGCGAGCCTGCTCGCGAAAGCGGTTTCATCATCAGCAACGATGTTGCCTGAAAATCCGCCTTCGCGAGCAGGCTCGCTCCCACATTGAATCGTAGCCGCTCTTAACCGAGCTGAGCGGCCACGTCTTCCGGAATATCCGCGTTGGAATAAACGTTCTGCACGTCATCCAGATCCTCAAGCATGTCGATCAGCTTCAGCACCTTTTCCGCGCCTTCCAGATCCAGTTCGGCACTGGTGGTTGGCTGCATGATGATTTCCGCATCATCGCCCTTGAAACCCGCAGCTTCGAGCGCGTTACGCACGGCATAGAAACTGGTGAACGAGGTGAACACATCGATCGAACCGTCTTCGTGGCTGACCACGTCATCGGCATCGGCTTCCAGCGCCGCTTCGGTCAGTGCATCCTCATCAACGCCCGGTGCGAAGCTGATCTGGCCTTTGCGCTCGAACAAGTAAGCTACCGAACCGTCGGTGCCGAGGTTACCCCCGCACTTGCTGAACGCATGGCGCACAGCAGCGGCAGTACGGTTGCGGTTGTCGGTCATGCACTCGACCATCACCGCCACGCCGCCCGGGCCGTAACCTTCGTAGGTCAGCTCTTCAACGTTATCCGCTTCGGTGGCACCAGCGCCGCGCGCCACGGCACGGTCGATGATGTCGCGGCTCATGTTCGCGCTCAGCGCCTTGTCCAGGGCCAGACGCAGACGCGGGTTGGAACCCGGATCACCGCCGCCCTGACGGGCCGCAACGGTCAGTTCGCGGATCCACTTGGTGAAGATCTTGCCTCTCTTGGCATCCTGACGTTCTTTGCGGTGCTTGATGTTCGCCCACTTGGAATGACCTGCCATA